>NZ_JBFHDY010000187.1:0-4000 GCF_041584495.1 Zhongshania sp. | reverse complement strand
TAGCGCAGACTGACGTAAATTATTAAAACCTTCTGCTTGCGCCTGAGCGGCAATGGCTAAAGAATTGCCATTTTCCATAATAATACGAGATATATCCGGCGTAATGCGAATTACTTCATAAATACCGACTCGGCCCTTGTAACCGTTATTGCATTGGTCGCAGCCTACTGGGTGCATTACTTTGGCAGTTTTTAGCAGTTCTTCAGAAAAGCCTTCGTCGAGTAACGTTTGTTTTGGCACATCATCGGCGGGGATGGCGCATTCTTTACACAGGCGTCTTGCTAAGCGTTGAGCAATAATCAAACTGACCGAGGTCGCTACGTTAAACGCCGGTACTCCCATATTGAGCAGGCGCGTTAAGGTCTCTGGGGCGCTATTGGTGTGCAGTGTAGATAGCACCAAGTGGCCTGTTTGGGCCGCCTTTATCGCAATTTCGGCGGTTTCTAAGTCGCGAATCTCACCGACCATAATAATGTCGGGGTCTTGTCGCAAAAAGGAGCGCAGCGCTTCCGGAAAGCCGAGACCGACCTTGGCGTTAACGTGAACTTGGTTAATGCCCTCTAGGTTGATTTCAACTGGGTCTTCCGCAGTGGAAATATTTCTTTCTGGGGTGTTGAGAATATTCAAACCGGTATAAAGCGATACAGTTTTACCGGAGCCAGTTGGCCCTGTGACCAAGATCATGCCCTGAGGTTGATTAAGGGCTTTCATGTACAAGTCTTTTTGTACTGACTCGTAGCCGAGCGCATCAATACCCATCTGCGCTGATGATGGGTCGAGTATCCGTAGTACTATCTTCTCGCCCCATAGGGTGGGTAAGGTATTTACTCGAAAATCGATGGCACGGGTTTTTGACAGCTTCATCTTAATCCGGCCATCCTGCGGTACGCGCCGCTCAGAAATGTCCATTTGCGACATGACTTTTAATCGTGCGGCTAGCCGATAGCCGAGGCTGGACGGCGGTCGAGCAACTTCTTGCAAGATACCGTCGGTACGAAAGCGAACCCGGTAGATCTTCTCATAAGGTTCAAAGTGAATGTCTGAGGCGCCACCGCGTATTGCATCCAGTAGTACTTTGTTTACAAACTTCACCACAGGGGCTTCGTCCGCACCCCTTAGGTCGACCTCGCCGCCGCCGTCTTCATCGACGGCTTCGATGTCAAGGTTCTCAAGGCTTATGTCATCCATATCGCCAAGACTATCGGCGAGCGACTCCTCTTGCGCAGCCAAGTATTTGTCAATGGCGCTATTAAGTGCTGCTTCTTCAACAACGATGGGTTCGGTCGTCAGGCCGGTATGAAATTTAATCTGATCTAGGGCATGGAGATTGGTTGGGTCCGACATGCCAATAAACAAGCGCTTGCCTCGTTTCCACAAGGGGAGAGTGCGATGGGCCTTAATCAGTTTATTGTCTATGATTTTCTGGGGCGCAAGTTCAGTGGTGTATGAGCGTAAGTCTAAAAACGGAATACCGAATTCGTCTGCGGCAATTTCGGCAATACGTACGCCATCAGCTAAATTTTTGCCGACGAGGTGGGTTACTAGGCTCTTTTTTTCTTTTTGAGCCGCTTCGATTGCCTTCCGTACGGCTTCTTCATCAAGAATTTCGTCGTAAACCAACCGTCTGGCTAAGCCGTTTAAGGGGATAGTTGCGCTATTCATTCCGCCAATCACTTAGAAAATGTATGAAAAACAGTATAGTGCCTACTATCTAATAAAGCATTACATGAGCTATTGATGGATAACAAAATTTGGCATCTGTATTGTTGTTGTAGTGACAATATTTGTCACTTGCTGCCGATTTAATTGTTTCTCATCAACTTGGCTTTTCGTGTAAGTGTAGCTCTGGTGGATAAAGTTTGTTGTAGGCTGTTGTTTTATATGTGTATTATTTGTTTTTATGTTTTGGCCCGTTACTTGCTCATTAAAATCAGTGATGAAGTATTAGGTCACGCCTGAAAATTGAGAACGTTATATCATTGGGGAATTATATGAAAAAAGTACAACAAGGTTTTACGCTTATCGAACTGATGATCGTTGTAGCGATCGTTGGTATTTTGGCTGCAGTAGCATTACCTGCTTATCAGGATTATACCGTTCGTGCGAAAGTAACAGAACTTGTCAATATGGGCTCTGCAGCGAAAGCAGCGCTTTATGAAGAATACGCTGCAAGTGGAGCTATGCCGCCTGCTACTGATGCTATTGTAGGTGATATTAAAAATAATTTTGATGCTTCTGATTTTTCTAGCACTACAACTAAGGCCGCGTACGCTGTAAGCACTACTACGTCTACTGGCGATACAGCCACTATAACGTTGACAACTGCAAATTTAATTCCAGATGCTGATGGGAAAACGGTTATATTTGTGTATACAGGTGGCACAACCGGTCTAAAAATGACGTGTAATACAGGATCTCTGGCAGATAAATACTTGCCAGCTTCATGCCGCGGTAGCTGAGTTTTTACGTGAAGTTTAAGGCCGCCTAGTGCGGTCTTTTTTTGTGGAAGTTTTAAGTGGACATTAGTGACAATAAATGGTCGTCATATATTGTAGCAGTGAGCGGCAGCGTGCTGTTTTTTTCGCACTATCTATTGGGTGGATTCGGTTTAAGTAGTGGTGATGCTCAACGTGTTTGCCTGGTTATATTTTCTACTTTTGCAATTTTCCTTGGTGCCAGCAATCTCAGGTCTGTATTTTTCTTGCCGGTTGGCGTTGCGGCTTCATTGCTAGTTGACGGAACCGTCGGAGGAGTAAAGCAGTTAAGTTATCTAGCCCTTTTAGCGGGTGTTGTTGTATTTTCTTCTCAAGTGCTACTTTTGAGAAGGCATGTTTTGCAAGTTATTTTTTTGTTGTACTTGTTCTCTTTTGTGCTGTTTCTTGTGGGGTGGTTAGCGTACGGATTTAATGGTATGTCGCTTTCATTTGGCGATGCTTTTCCTTGGTTTGGTCACGTGCGGTATTTCAATCACTTTCAGACAGCAACGCTACTTTTCCTGCCGTTAGGTGCAGTTATTGGTAGGGTGTATTCTAGGCTTTTTAGCATGGTTGGTGGTGCATTGGCGTTTGCTTTGTTGTTTGTTAGCCAAGGGCGAGGCGCCGCTGTATCTCTGTTGATCGGTTTTGTTGTGATTTTATTATTCGTAAAAGATCGCCAATTTCTTTTTAGATATTCTTTTAATCTCGTGGTCATGATTGGTTTCGGGCTTTTGATTTACTTAATTTTTAATGCTGGTTCAGCGCAGTTTGGGGTCGATCTTATAGGAAGGGACCTTGCGGTTGATAATCGCTCCGCGATTTGGCGGGCTGCTAGCATTTCAATAATGGAGCGGCCTTGGAGTGGCTGGGGGGCATATAGCTACGCTTTCTCTGATTTTCAATCGTGGATGCCTGCTCATCCCCATCAGGCATTTTTATTGATAGCCTTTGAATGGGGAGTGCCTGTTGCGATTGGTATTTTAATTGTGGCAGTGGGTGCAATATTTATTATGGCAAAAAGAGTTGTCGAGATTGGCGATATTAGTCTTTCTTTGGCTTTTGCAGCTTTTATAGCACTTTGTGTCCATGCACAAGTCAGCTCAGTATTAACTATGCCCGTGGGGCAATTGATGTTTGCTTTATTGCTTGGTCAGTTGTTGTCGGCGACAAAACTTATGTCCAGTTTGCCCGTAAAAAATTACTATTTCAGTTTTTTTGGCTTTGCTATCGGAGTTTGGGTACTAGTTTGTTCTAGCTATATTACATATTCCGGTTCTAGTGACGATGATTGGAATCGCGTACATTTGAATGATCGTATTCAACCTAGAACATGGAATAACGCGTCATAAATTTTTGAGCCGACTAATTTCATGGCTTAGGAATAAACCGCATCGACAAATCCACCGCCTGCGCATGCTTAGTCAGCGCGCCTATCGAAATATAGTCCACGCCAGTCTCTGCAATACCCGCCAAGGTTGAGGTGTCGACATTCCCGGATGCTTCCAGCTTGGCTCTCCCTGCCG
>NZ_JBFHDY010000186.1:0-4124 GCF_041584495.1 Zhongshania sp. | reverse complement strand
GCGCAATTTACTGATAGAAAGTATTTTTGTCAACGGTTGAGTTACACTACACCTATATTTTTAAATTTTCATTGTATAAAGGAAGTCTGACTGAATGGCTAAACGCCGAAATATCCCCGATCCCCACGCTGAACGTGAGGCCTCGAACTACGAAAACCCGGTTCCCAGCCGTGAATATATCCTCGAACAGTTGAAAGAAAGCGAAAAGGGCATTAGCCAGGCGCAGCTGCGCCGCCAGCTTGAGATTGAAGGTGAGGAGCAGGAAGAAGGTCTGCGCCGCCGAATTAAGGCGATGTTGCGCGATGGCCAAATCATAGAAGGTCGTCGCGGCCAGTTGCGCGCAATTAGTGGCGGCGACAGCATGGTTGGCAAGGTGATCGGCCATCGTGACGGCTTCGGTTTTGTAAGTATTGATGGTGAGTCTGAAGACGTCTATCTGGCTAATCGCCAGATGCAGCAGGTTTTTGATGGTGACACTGTCAAGGTTGAAATGACTGGTGTCGATCAGCGCGGCCGCCGTGAAGGCGTGATTGTTGAAGTGCTTGAGCATAATACCCAGCAGCTTGTGGGTAAGTTAATGATGCACCGTGGCCTGCCTCAGGTCGTTCCCGAGAATACGCGCATCCAGAATTGGTTGGCGCTTGAGGACAACGACGTCGCGACCGCCAAAGAAGGCGATTATGTGATGGTTGAGTTGACTCAGCAACCCGGTCAGCGTCAGCAGGCGCGGGGTCGTATTACTGAGGTGCTGGGTGATCGCCGTACGGTTGGTGTGGCCACCGAGTTGGCGATCCGCAGTCATGATATTCCCTTTGAGTGGCCGGAGGCCGTTGAAGAAGAAGCGCGGCGCTTTGGTTCTGAACCCGCCGAGGCGGACAAGGCGCATCGAGTCGATTTGCGCCAATTGCCGCTGGTCACTATCGACGGCGAAGATGCGCGGGATTTTGATGACGCGGTGTACTGCGAGCCCAAGAAAACTGGCGGCTATCGTCTGTGGGTGGCTATTGCCGATGTTTCTCATTATGTGCAAGTGGGCTCAGCCCTTGATCAAGAGGCGCATAAACGCGCCACCTCGGTGTATTTCCCCGACCGCGTGGTGCCGATGTTGCCTGAGGCCCTGTCCAATGGCCTTTGCTCGCTAAAGCCCGATGTAGACCGTTTGACGATGGTTTGTGAAATGACCATTAGCGCCAACGGCAAGCTGAGTGGCTATGTGTTTTATGAGGGTTTAATTCGCTCCCATGCCCGTTTAACCTATAACGAGGTGGGTGCGCTGTTGGAGCTTGAGGGGGTTGACCCTAAACACAACACGGGGCGCAATGCGCATTTATTGCCCCAGCTGCGTTATTTGCACGACCTTTACAAAGTGCTGCGCAAGGCGCGGTCTGAGCGCGGTGCCATCGACTTTGAAACCGTGGAAACACGGATTGTGTTCGACGATGAGAAGCGCATTGAGGCGATTGTGCCGATTCGTCGTCACGATGCTCACAAACTGATTGAAGAATGTATGTTGTGTGCGAATGTCGCGACCGCAAGGGCGCTAGATCGCTCTGGACTGGCAGCCTTGTATCGTGTGCACAGCGGTCCGTCAGAACAGAAGTTAACGAACTTGCGGGAATTCCTCGGCGAGATCGGTTTGAGTTTGCAGGGTGGCGAAGAGCCTAGCCCTAAAGATTATCAAATGTTGTTGTCGAATCTGGGCGAGCGTCCAGATGCCGCGGTAATTCAAACCATGATGTTGCGTTCTTTAAGTCAGGCGGTTTACCACCCAGAGAACGAAGGTCATTTTGGTCTGCACTACGCCGGCTATACCCACTTTACCTCGCCGATTCGACGCTATCCAGATTTGCTAGTGCATCGCGCATTGCGCTATTTGGTGCGCAGTGGTGGTGGTGAGGCGCCAGCGTGCTTCCATAAAGTAGGCGATGCACCAAGCATTGATCGTAAAAAAATCTATCCCTATGATTTAGAAGCACTTATTGCCCAGGGCGGGAATTCGTCGGTAGCGGAACGTCGAGCCGATGAGGCCAGTCGCGATGTAATGGCTTTTTTGAAATGCGAGTTCTTACAAGGCCATGTCGGCAGTGAGCACGAGGGTATTATTACTGCGGTGACGGGTTTTGGCATGTTTGTCGAGTTGCAGGATCTCTATATAGAAGGCTTGGTGCACATCACCGCTTTGCCCCAAGATTTCTATCAGTTTGACCAAGCTCACCAGCGTTTGATTGGCGAGCGGACGCGTCGCGTTTTCCAGTTGGGTGACCCCTTGAAAGTGCAAGTGCTGGCCGTTAATCTCGATCAGCGCAAAATCGATCTTGGTGTGGTAGGGGGCGATGACGTCGGTAAAAAAGCCGTTTTTGACACCGCTAAGCCCGCTAGTGATAGACCTAAACGTCAGCGTCGCAAGCCAGGCCAAAGTCGTGCTCGGAATGCTGAATCTAAACCGGCTACTGCCGCACCTCGTCGTCGCAAGCCCGACGCTAGCGCACCTGCAGCAAAGTCTGCGCCGCGTAAAAAGCGCCAAGTCGTTGCGCCTGTTGTCGCTGATGTGCCGGTTGCCGTGCCGAAAAAGACCTCGGTTCGCGAGGCGCTGGCGAAGGGGTTAAAAGGCTTGATGCCAACTAAGGCCAAGGCCTCGGCTAAGCCCAAGGCGGCATTTAAGTCTGTGGGTGCGAAAGCGGCAGAAGCAAAAGCTGCTGCAGAGGCTAAGCCTAAAGCACAGCCTCGTCGCAGTCGATCGGGTGCTAAGTCTGCCGCGCCAAGTGATACCCCCAAAAAAACGGGTGGCAAACCTAAGTCGGGCGCACCACGAACGCGTCGTAGTCGATAGAGATTTTATTCAGTGGCAGAAAAGATTTTTGGCATACATGCCGTGCAGAGCGTGCTGGCCCGCAGTCCTGAGCGAGTTCAAGAGTTGTATGTGCAGGCGGGGCGGCTTGATAAGCGTGTGCAAGAAGTGTTGGATCTCGCTAAGGCGGCAAAGGTTCATGTTATTCAGCGAGCGCGTCCTGAATTAGACGCGATGGTTGAAGGGCGTCACCAGGGGCTTATCGCGCTGGTCGAGGCGGCTGCTCAGTTTCAGGAAAAAGATCTTCTGGATTTGGTGGTGGCGGCGGGAAGCTCGGCATTGGTGTTGGTGCTCGATGGTGTTACCGATCCGCATAATCTGGGTGCGTGTTTGCGCAGCGCCGATGCCGCTGGCGTGACGGTTGTCGTCGCGCCTCGCGATAATTCGGTGGGGCTTAGTGCCACAGTGCTGAAGGTTGCCTGTGGTGCCGCCGAGGTTGTGCCCTTTGTGCAGGTTACCAATCTCGCCCGCAGTCTGCAGCAAATGCAGCAAGCCGGGGTGTGGGTGGTGGGGATGGCTGGCGAAGCGGAGTTGTCGCTCTACGAGCAAGATTTGACTGGGCCGCGTGCCTTGGTCCTCGGCGCCGAGGGCAGTGGTATGCGACGCCTTACTCGTGAGAATTGTGATTACTTAGCGAAACTGCCTATGGCGGGCTCGGTAAGTAGTTTGAATGTGTCGGTGGCGACGGGTGTTTGTCTTTTTGAAGCGGTGCGTCAGCGCATAAAAGCTTGAATTGGCTGATATCTGTACGAATCACTTGCATATCATCCCCGATATACCTAAAATCCGCGCTCTTGATTTATTGGTAGTTCCGACTATTTTGGTCGGAGCTGTCCTCCTTGTCACACCGTAAAGGGTGGCTTAACCCGTAAGGAGCTGTAAAATGCGTCACTACGAGATAGTGTTCTTGGTCCATCCAGACCAGAGCGAGCAAGTACCAGGTATGGTTGAGCGTTATACGCAAGCCATCGAAAAAGACGGCGGTAAAGTTCACCGCCTAGAAGATTGGGGCCGTCGTCAACTGGCTTACCCTATCAACAAAATCCACAAGGCACACTACGTGCTGATCAATGCTGAAGCGTCTGCTGAAGCTGTGGAAGAGTTGACTACTAACTTCCGTTATAACGATGCCATTCTGCGTAATCTTATTATTCGCTGCGATGAAGCTGTGACTGAAGAGTCGCCGATCATGAAGGCAGAGAACGAGAGCCGCGAGCGTCGTAGCCGCAGCGAACAGCGTGTTGAGCGCAGCCGTGACGACTCTGAGTCGACGACT
>NZ_JBFHDY010000185.1:0-4223 GCF_041584495.1 Zhongshania sp. | reverse complement strand
TTCGGTTGTCCCTGTTTTAATAGACTTAATAAATCTTTCAAGGCCGTTCCTCCGCAAGGGTGTTCAACAGGTGCCCGCTACAAAACGGTAGCGGCACCCCTTGCCATCTCGTTGTTGATGCTTATTCCGTGTCTAGCTCGATATTAATACCGAGTGAGCGGATCTCTTTGACCAATACATTGAAAGACTCGGGCATACCCGGCTCCATGCTCTGATCACCATCAACAATATTTTTGTACATCTTGGTCCGACCGTTCACGTCGTCCGACTTCACCGTTAGCATTTCCTGCAGGGTATAGGCGGCACCGTAAGCTTCAAGCGCCCACACTTCCATCTCCCCGAAGCGCTGACCACCGAACTGGGCTTTACCACCCAATGGCTGCTGGGTAACCAAGCTGTACGAACCAGTAGAACGCGCATGCATTTTGTCATCAACCAAGTGATTCAACTTGAGCATGTACATATAGCCGACAGTGACCGGGCGGTCGAATTCCTGACCGGTACGGCCGTCACACAACTTCAACTGCCCGCTGTCTGGCAGACCTGCCAAGCGTAGCAGACTTTTAATTTCGCCCTCGTTAGCGCCGTCGAATACCTGGGTTGCCATTGGCACGCCGCCACGCAGATTCTTGGCAAGGTCCATAATGGCTTCATCGCTGAAGCTGTCGAGATCTTCGTGACGGCCTGCGCCATCGTTGTAGATTTCGCCAAGGAACTTACGAACATCGGCAATTTCACGCTGCGCGCGAATCATTGCATCAATCTTGCTACCCAAACCTTTCGCCGCGAGGCCAAGGTGGGTTTCAAGAACCTGACCAACGTTCATCCGCGACGGTACACCCAACGGATTCAAAACGATATCAACCGGCTCACCGTTTTCATCAAAAGGCATGTCTTCAACCGGCATAATGACCGAGATAACACCCTTGTTACCGTGACGACCAGCCATTTTATCACCTGGCTGAATACGACGTTTGATGGCCAAGTAAACCTTAACTATTTTAAGTACGCCCGGCGCCAGATCGTCACCGGTCGTCAGTTTGCGACGCTTATCTTCAAAACGCTCTTCTAAGGTTTTGCGATGCGCAACCAACTGCTTGTCAGCGTCTTCCAGTGCAGCATTCAAGGTCTCGTCAGAAAGACGCAGCTTGAACCAATCGTCAGTCTTAATCTCAGCCAAGCCAGCAGCGGTCAGGACATCGCCCTTTTTCATACCGGGACCACTTAGGATCGCTTGGCCTTCTAAGGCCGTAGACAAACGCGCAAAAGTCGCTTCTTCGACAATGCGGTACTCTTCGTTTAGATCCTTACGGAACTGGTCGAGCTGCATTTTTTCAATTTCCAGCGCGCGCTTGTCTTTTTCAAGGCCATCGCGAGTGAAAACCTGAACGTCGATAACCGTGCCCTTGGTGCTAGTAGGAACACGCAGGGAAGTATCTTTGACGTCAGAGGCTTTCTCACCGAAGATTGCACGTAGCAATTTTTCTTCTGGGGTTAACTGAGTTTCGCCTTTAGGCGTGACTTTGCCAACCAGAATATCACCGGGGCCGACTTCAGCACCGATATACACGATACCGGACTCGTCCAGACTCGCCAGCGCGCCTTCGCCAACATTGGGAATATCGGCAGAGATTTCCTCTGAACCCAATTTGGTGTCGCGGGCAATACAGGTCAATTCTTGAATATGAATGGTAGTGAAGCGATCTTCTTTCACCACGCGCTCAGAAACAAGAATCGAATCCTCAAAGTTGTAACCGTTCCAAGGCATGAACGCGATACGCATGTTCTGACCCAGCGCCAGTTCACCCATATCAACAGACGGGCCATCGGCCAGAATGTCGCCACGCACAACGTCGTGACCTTCGCTTACAATTGGACGCTGATTAATACAGGTGTTCTGGTTAGAACGAGTGTATTTAGTCAGGTTGTAAATATCTACCGGTGGCTGACCGGGCTGCACTTCGTCGTTGTTAACACGAACAACGATACGTGAAGAGTCAACGCTGTCGATCACACCGCCGCGGCGGGCAACCACACACACACCGGAGTCAGACGCCACATAGCGCTCAAAACCAGTACCAACCAAAGGCTTGTCGGCCTTCAGTGTTGGCACCGCCTGGCGCTGCATATTCGACCCCATCAAGGCGCGGTTAGCATCATCGTGTTCTAAGAACGGAATCAAAGACGCCGCCACCGAAACAACCTGCTTGGGCGAAACGTCCATGTAGGTTACTTTTTCCGGCGGCATTACCGTAAATTCGTTCATGTGACGAACAGCAACCATTTCGTCGGTCAGCTCGCCTTTTTCGTTCATGACCGCAGAGGCCTGAGCGATAACTTCTTCAGCTTCGTTGATCGCCGACAGATATTCGATGTCGTCGCTTACCTTACCGTCTTTCACTTTACGGTAGGGGCTCTCTAGGAAACCGTACTCATTGGTGCGTGCATAGGTCGCCAATGAGTTAATCAGACCAATGTTTGGCCCTTCTGGCGTCTCTATCGGACAGACGCGACCGTAGTGCGTCGGGTGAACGTCACGGACTTCGAAGCCTGCACGCTCGCGGGTCAGGCCACCGGGCCCAAGCGCAGAAACACGGCGCTTGTGGGTGATCTCTGACAGCGGGTTGTTTTGGTCCATAAACTGTGACAGCTGTGACGAGCCAAAAAACTCTTTTACCGCAGCGGCAACTGGCTTGGCATTGATCAGATCCTGCGGCATCAGGCCTTCACTTTCGGCCATAGACAGACGCTCTTTAACCGCCCGCTCTACCCGTACCAGGCCAACACGGAACTGGTTTTCAGCCATCTCACCAACAGAGCGAATACGACGGTTACCGAGATGATCGATATCGTCGACAATGCCCTTACCGTTACGAATGCCAACCAGCATTTTCATAACAGCGATAATGTCGCTTTGGTCCAAGGTGCCAGCACCCAAAATATCCTCGCGACCAACGCGGCGGTTAAACTTCATCCGGCCAACGGTAGACAGGTCATAACGCTCTGCTGAGAAGAATAAGTTTTGGAACAAATTCTCGGCCGACTCTTTGGTTGGCGGCTCGCCGGGGCGCATCATACGATAGATTTCGACCAATGCCTCTAACTGGGTATTGGTTGGGTCAGCGCGCAAAGTATCACTGACATACGGCCCGCAATCCAGCTCATTGGTATAGAGCGTGTCGATTTCCTTAACATCAGCTTCTTCAAGCGCAGTAAGGATTTCGGCAGTAATCAAGGTATTACAAGGAAAGAGCACTTCGCCGGTCTTTTTGTCGACAATGTCTTTAGCCAGCGCGCGGCCAACCAAGTATTCAACCGGCACTTCCAACTCTTTCATGCCTGATTTTTCAATCTGGCGAATATGGCGCGCGGTTATACGGCGGCCGGTCTCAACGATGACTTCACCGTTTTTGGCAGCAATATCAAAGGTCGCAACTTCACCACGCAGACGCTCGGCGATCAACTCAATAGTAAAGCCGCCCTTTTTGGCAACCTTAAAGGTATTAACGTCGTAGAAGAGATCAAGAATCTCTTCTGCTGTCATACCCAATGAGCGCAACAATATCGTTGCTGGCAATTTACGACGGCGGTCGATACGCACAAACACCATGTCTTTCGGGTCGAATTCAAAATCCAGCCAAGAGCCGCGGTAGGGAATGATCCGCGCAGAGTACAGCAGCTTGCCCGATGAGTGGGTTTTGCCCCGATCGTGATCGAAGAACACACCAGGTGAACGGTGCAACTGGGAAACAATAACCCGCTCAGTACCATTGATAACGAAAGTACCGTTTTCAGTCATTAGCGGGATTTCGCCCATATAGACTTCTTGTTCTTTAATATCTTTGATGCTTTTGTTGGCCGATTCGCGATCATAAATGATCAAACGAACTTTGACTCGCAGCGGCACAGAATAGGTCACACCGCGCAGCTGGCACTCATTCACATCAAAGGCCGGCAAGCCAAGCACGTAATCGACATACTCCAAGGCCGCATTGCCGGAGTAACTCACTATCGGGAAGATTGATTTAAATGCGGCGTGCAAACCATACTCGCCGCGCTCACCGGCAGGAACACCCTGCTGGGTGAACTTCTTGTAAGAATCCAGCTGAATCGCAAGGAGATAGGGCACGTCCATGACGTGCGGCATCTTGCCAAAATCCTTACGGATACGTTTTTTCTCAGTGTACGAGTAAGCCATCAGTACTCCCCAGCATCATTTCTTG
>NZ_JBFHDY010000184.1:0-4318 GCF_041584495.1 Zhongshania sp. | reverse complement strand
TATTGCCGCGGGCGCGGTGATAATGCCAAATATGCTTAAAGAGGCGAGAATTAGTGACGGCGCTAATGTTATGTCTGATCCGCGCTCTTTGTTTGGTAAGCGCCTTAAAATTGCTAAAAAAGAGGGTGACACGTTTAAGCCCGACGATATTGCTCCAGCGCCAGCCCGCAAAACCCTGGCACAAGCGATTCCCGAGGGACGGGTGCTGTACACCCTGATCCCCAATGCTGGCGGTATTCCGCACTCACAATTGACCGGTGGTGATCGCCTAGATGTACTGGTGACGGGCCGCGGTGGTGTAAGAACTGTGGCACGGGATGTTCGTCTCATTGGGGTGATGGACGGCAGCGCAAAGTCACAGGCGGCGGCTGGCGGCGGCCCGATTAGTATGCTGAAACAAAAGCCCAAGAATACGTCTGGAAATAGAACCGGAGTGTCTTTGGTGGTTGCGGTCTACCCAGATGATGTTTACCCGCTTGCCAGCATTGGCAGCAACGATAAGGTGAGCTTGGTCCTGCACGGCAGTCGTGACCTGGCGGACGGCCAGCCGCTGCGAGTAAGAGCGGTGCCAACCCACCGTTCAATAGAAGTAGTATCGGGTTTGAGTCGCAGCAGAGTGAATATTCGACTGTAAGTTTAGTGAAAAATAGCTTGATCCTTAGTGAATTTGAAGTGGAGATAGACTGGTGAATATTTTGGGCGATGAGAGCAAGGAAAAAGGTGGAGCGGATTATTTTCGACGCCTAAGGGGCATGGTGCATCGCCGCTTAATCGATACGCTAGACAGCGATGGCGCTAAATCACTCGGCGACACCAGCCAGGTAAAAGAGAAACTAGAATGGATTGTTAATGATTTAAGCCGCAATCGCGGTGTAGAAATATCACAAGCAGAACGTAATCAACTCGAGCGCGAAATTCTTGAAGAATTGAGTGGCATGGGCCCATTGGCGCCCTTTATGCTGGAAGATGATATTACCGATATTTTAGTCAATGGTGCCCACGAAATTTGGATTGATCGCGCCGGCCGCCTCCAAAAAACGGGCGCGCGCTTTGACGACGAAGCTCATTTGCGGCGATTCTTAGATCGTATTATTGGCGTTCAAGGCCGACACCTTGATGCGAGTACACCAATGGTAGATGCAAAATTAGCCGATGGCAGTCGCTTGCATGCGGTGATACCGCCGCTTTGCTCAAAGGGCGCGGTTGTCTCAATCCGGCGTTTCCGTAAAGAAAGAATAGAACCTGCGGATCTTGTGACAGGCGGATTTATCAGTCAGCCGATGCTTGATCTTCTGCAAATGGCGGTGGCTGCGGGCGTGAATGTGATTGTGGCGGGAAGTGCGGCGGCGGGTAAAACCACCTTGTTAAATGTGCTTTCTAAATCGATTCCGGATCATGAGCGCATTATCACTATAGAAGAAACGTCTGAGCTGCGCTTGTATCACCCCCACGTCATTCCCCTTGAGTCCCGACCTGGTAACTTAGAAGGTATTGGTAGCGTTAATCTTCGTGAACTAGTTCGAACTGCATTGCGGATGCGCGCAGACCGCATCATAGTTGGTGAGGTGCGCGGCGGCGAAGTTATGGATATGCTACAGGCCATGAATGTAGGACATGATGGCAGTTTAACCACTGTTCACGCCAATAGCCTAGCTGACGTGCTACGCCGCTTAGAGTCCCTAGCACTAATGAGTGACTCTGGTGTGCCCCGCGATTCGGTTAAGGAAATGATTGCCTCTGCCATTCAGGTGGTTGTGCATGTAATGCGTTTTCGCGACGGTTCGCGCCGCGTGGTGAGCCTTGGTGAAGTGGTGCGTGACGGCGGTGAGTTGTCCGTCAAAGAATTGTTCCGATTTAAAGCCGAGGGCCTCAATGATGAGGGGCGTATTCAGGGTAAACACTGGTACACCGGCGAGAAGGTAGACTTTTTGGAACGCGTAGAGGCCCAGGGCTTTTCTGTTGATATTGATCTCGGGCCCATTCTGGACGTAAGGAGTGCGGTGTCGTGATAGATATACTGCTGGTTGCACTGTGTGTCTGTGTCGCCTTGTATTCGGGGTATTTTTTTCTGCGTAATCGCACTGTTAGCGTTGCGATCAGTACGCCAGTAGATGTGCTGTTTGAAGATAAGCCCGTGAGAACCCGCAAGCCATCTAAATTGCGGGCAAGTTTACGAACTTTAAATTTACAAGTGGAGCCGATATTAGTCATCGCCATCATTGGCATCCTTGGCGCATGCGTGTACTTTTTGTTTATCGAATTGTTTCCAGATATGGGACAGTTCGCGCTGTTAGCGGCGGCGGGCTTCACTTGCATGGCTTTTTTTATAATCAACGATTTGAGTTTGTGGCGCCGCCGCAAATTTGAAGAGCGGCTGGTAGACGCATTGGATCTTATTCAGGCGGCTATTCAAGGCGGCGTAACGGCACGGCACGCGTTATTGGTGGCCGCCGATGCCTCAGATGGCGCGATTAAGAAAGAACTGACCGAAGTTGTAGAGCGGTTAGACTACGGCCTAACCATCGACGTTGCGGTAGATCGCATGCAAAAGCGTTATGACACTGAAGGGGTGCGTTTATTTTGTCAGGCGCTGATCTCTAAGTGGAATTCCGGTAGCGACTTTGGTTTATTATTAAAATCGATTAGTGAGCTTATTCGCGATCAATTACGGTTGCGGATGTTAATTACTGGCCAATTGTCAGGAGTTCGTTATTCTGCGGTATTTACTGGCGCTCTTCCGTATCTACTCGTGCCCTTGTTTTTGTGGCGGGAGCCCCATTGGTTCGACCCTTTGAAAAATAACCCCGACGGCGCTACCTACGTTTTGGGTGCGATATTACTGCAGGTGTTTGGCTACCTTTGGTTACGCCGCTTGCTGAGGACGGAGCTATGAACGAAAGCTGGTGGTTTGACTTAGGAATTCTTGTTCTGCTGATGTTTATTGGCGCAATCGCGCTGAAAATGCGCTCGGGCGGCATTGAACAAGTTACCGAAAAAGAATTCGACGCTTTTGATATTGAAGATGAAAAGCGACGTTTTTCAATATATCCACGAAAATTGATTCGGCAAAGTGGGTATTCTCCGGAAAAGCTTTTTTGGGTTTACTGGATCGCTAAAGTAATACTCGCTGTGTTGGTGCCGATGGTATTGCTCGAGATATTTCAGGAGGGTCTTTTACTTTGGACCGTCCTGCTCATAGGCGTAATTAGTTTTTTTGTTATTGATCTCTGGTTTTTGATGGCGAGAAAAAGTCGTCGTACATCAATAGAGCGATCACTGTCGTTTTTTGTGAATTTGATGGTTGTCTATTTGAAGTCCGGTTTAAGTTTGACCCGCGCTTTCGATAGCGCCGCCCAATACGGTTTGAGTCGTAAAAATCCACTCGCGCAGGAGGTAAGCCTTTTGCTGCGTGAAATTGATGCCGGTCGCGCTCGCGATGAAGCATTTACTCGGCTGGCCAAGCGTACTGGGGTTGTGGATTTGCGCCGTCTTGCCGCGGTATTGAATGTCGGGTTTAAAGTAGGCTCACCCGTTGCTGATACTTTGGACGCGCAAGCACAATTGTTGCGGGCTCGACAGGTGCAACAGGGAACGGCGCTAGTAAACCGTAAGACAATGGAATCGATGTTGCCTATGCTTATGGTTTGCTTCCCCATGTTCATCGTGCTGATCTTTTACCCAGCGGGTGCTCAAGTTATTGAAGTAATGACGACACTGAAAGATTTATTTTAAAAAACGGTGCAGACGGCATTGTGACCAATGAATGGCGGGAGCCTGTATTTACATGAATGATATTGTTAAAAAATCGAATTTATCAGGCGCTAAGCCTCAACGCGCTCGGCAGAAAGGTTTTATTATTACTATTGAACTGATACTCATCAGTACGGTTTTGGTCATTGGTACGTTTGTCGGTATTGTCGCAATACGAGATGCTTTATTTAAACAGTATGTGCAGAAGCAGTCCCGTGAAGTGACGGTTTACGATGCAAATGGTTTGATCTTGGGTAAGGCCGTAGATTACGACGAGCATGAAGCGCCGCGGATTCCTTATATTGACCGCACAGTGCCCCCATTTTCACCTGACCCTGAACACCGCAATTATCGCGCTTTAATTAGTATTCGCGACGACCGATTTACATCTCGTGAAGCTGTTTACTACGACGGCGCAGACTGCACCGGAACGCCTTGTATTAAAGCCTCTAGCGACGAGGCGGCAGACAATGTTGGTATAGAGAATTTGTCGGCTACCGGTGCGGTGAGTTATCTCTATAAGATGCAAGACGGTCCTACCTACGCCATTGGTCGATCACCCGACGGT
>NZ_JBFHDY010000183.1:0-4365 GCF_041584495.1 Zhongshania sp. | reverse complement strand
GTCGAGTTTCTGGTCGATGATCAGCTCACCGTCAAACGCCTGCGCTTCAGTGATCTGATTATGGAACGGGCCGACGAAGTTCACACTGATACCGCTGCTGAGCAGTTCGATGTGAATTTTTCGATTATGAACGCAGAGCTGGCTAACTTTATTCCGGCACTACTGGAGGCTTTTGGCGGCGAGGATACCAGTGCGCTGGAAGCTGCTTGAAAAAGCGGCGCTGTAAACTGGCGAATTGGCCGTAATTGAACTATTAACTATAGGCCTGTATTCCGCAACAGAAGAGAATCCCATGGTTAAACAAATGGTTAAACAATATGTTTTGTTTGTACTCGCCAGCGCACTGCTTACGGGTTTTGTGGTCGCAGATGACGACGATGACGATCGGCGTGAGAAAGCTGAAGAGCGGCGGGAGAAGTATCAGGAGCGTTATGAAGAAGACGAGGAAGAGCGTCGTGAAAAAGCCGAAGAAATGCGCGAAAAATACAAAGAGCGCTATGAAGATGACCGTGATGACGACCGCGAAGAAATAGAAAAAAAGCATAAAAAAGAAAAACATAAGTACGAAAAGCACAGCAAAGAAGGCAAGGGGAAGCACAAGGATAAGGCCAAAAAACCCAAGGGCATGCACGGCCGTGACTGGGCTGCAGAAAAAGGCAAAAAGCATGGCTGGGACGAAGGCAAGCCCGCCAAATATCGCGACCGGGATGACGATGACCGGGATGACGATGACCGGGATGACGATGACCGGGATGACGACGACCGGGATGACGATGATCGGGAACATGACCACGACCACGAAGCGGGTCATGACCATAGCAGCCCCGAAAAAAGGGACCCTGAACATGATGTGGCCGAGTCGCAAGACCCGGAACAGACCCTGCGCGATATGGCCAAGGACACCGCAGCGCGCAAGGCTGGCGCTGAGAAGGGAAGCGCATCAGAGGCCCTGATCCACATGGGTACTGACGCGATTCTCGATCGCGCCAAAGGTGGTGGTCAGTCCCAGTAGCGGCAGCTAAGTGGCGTTAGGTAAACTATAGAGGCGGCTGAGGCCGCCTTTTTTATGGGCGGCCTTTTGATGGGCATCCCGCATTAGTTGTAAGGCAACTGGCTAGCGTGGTGGAATTGCCTCTCTGGAATCTGTGATAGAGAGCGCTGTGCGCAAAATCATCCACTGTGATTGCGATTGTTTCTACGCCTCGGTTGAGATGCGTGACGATCCCGCGCTGCGCGGGATTCCGCTGGCGGTTGGCGGTGCCAGCGATCGACGTGGCGTTATTGCCACCTGCAATTACGAAGCCCGCTCTTATGGCGTGCGCTCCGCCATGCCCTCAGCACACGCCATGCGCCTGTGCCCGTCGCTTGTGGTGATTCCCCCCAATTTCGAAAAATATCGCGCGGCGGCTTATCAGGTGCGGGAGATTTTTCACCGTTATACAGACCTTGTAGAACCGCTATCGCTGGATGAGGCCTATCTCGATGTCAGTGATTCGCAGCACTTTCAGGGCAGCGCCACCCTGATTGCGCGGGCCATTCGTGAGTCCGTCAGCCAGGAAGTCGGCATCACGATTTCCGCCGGTGTTGCGCCAAACAAGTTTCTCGCAAAAGTTGCCAGCGACTGGGATAAGCCCGATGGGCTGACCACGATCACGCCGGATCAGGTGGAGTCCTTTGTCTCGACTCTGCCGGTGCGACGCATTCACGGTGTCGGGCCTGCCATGCAGAAAAAGTTGCTGGAAAAGGGCATAGAGCGCTGTGGTGACATTCTTATCTGGTCAAAACTGGAGCTGGCCCAGGCCTTTGGCTCCATGGGGGAAACCCTCTACCGCTATGCCCGTGGTGAAGACAAGCGGCCGGTCGCCAATAATCGCGAGCGAAAATCACTGAGCGTTGAGCGCACCTACGCCGATGATCTGATCAACCGCCGCGCCTGTCAGAATCAATTGCCGAAACTGATGGCGATGCTGGAAGAGCGGCTGGCCAAGCTGAGTCGGCGCGGTGCTATTACCGGGCATTTCGTCAAACTGAAAAGCAAGGATTTTGAAACGACAACGGTCGACCGGCAGCTCACGGGTGGGTTGGAGCACAACGAGTTCGCCGACATGATGGATGAGGCTTGGGGCCGGTTTAAGAAACCGGTGCGCCTACTTGGCGTTGGCTTGCGCTTCCACACCGACCGAATGAGCAGTGATCAACAGTTGCGTTTATTCGACTGAGCAGTGTTGTCTGTTTGTCATCTTCGGTGGCGACAATGTATGAGCGGACGAATAAGGAGGAGACAAGGGTGAGAAGGTCTTGGTGGGCAGGCGTGATATTGATGCTGGTGACTGGTGCATTGCAGGCACAGCCGGTGAAGCAGATAGAGGCTGGCGGCAAGGTGTCCTTTGCCGGAGATTTCACCCTCGACCGGCGGGGCTATGAGGCATTGCCCATCACCAACCTCCCGGTCAACGACAGCGAAACGCAGTTCCAGTTTGCGATTATGTCTGATCGCACGGGCGGGGCTCGCACCCCGGTTTTTCACCGTGCACTGCGCAAACTGAACCTGCTGCAGCCGGAGTTTGTGGTCTCCGTTGGCGACATGATTGAAGGTTACACCGAAGATCGCGCCACCGTGGAGGCTGAGTGGGATGATTTTAATGGCATGATTGATGAATTGACCATGCCTTATGTCTACACGCCGGGCAATCACGATTACACCAACGATGTGATGGCCAATATCTGGCGTGAGCGCTACGGCGCCGATTACTACCACTTTGTTTATAAAAATACCTTGTTTCTGGTGCTGAATACCGAGGCTGATTTGAATGGCCCCGGGCGTCCGGGTATCAGCGAGACGCAGCTCGCTTACATGGAAAAGGTCTTGAAGAAAAACCGGCAGGTGGCTTGGACGCTGATTTTTCTGCACCAGCCGGTGTGGCGTATGGGAGACACCGACGACTGGAACCGGCTTGCCGATATGCTTGGCTCGCGCCCCTACACTGCTTTTGCCGGGCACATGCACAGCTACGAATACGCGACCAACGACAAAGGACGCGAACTGATTACCCTGAGCTCCACCGGTGGTGTCAGCCAGTTGCGGGGCAAGGCCTATGGCGAATTTGACCATGTTACCTGGGTGACCATGAAAGAGGACGGTCCGGTGCTTGCCCATATTGAGCTGGATGGCATTGTCGGCAAGCACGTCACTTCGCCGGAATTTACCGAGGTGTTTGGCAAGGCGCCACTCTTCTCGATGGATCCGTGGTTTTCGCAAAGCACGGGCAAGCAGCGTGGAGAGTTGGTGCTGCGTGCCAGCAATCCCTTTTCGAAGCCGATGGATTACCGTTTTGAAGCGATTGCAAATCCGGGGTTTCTATTGGAGGAGTGGATGCCAGAAGGCAAGCTGGCTCCGGGGGAATCCAGGATCTTCAAAGTGCCGGTTAAAAAAGTCGTAAAGGGTGAGGTTCGTCCCTTGCAGTTGCGTGCCCGTGGTGATGTCGCGCTGGACAACATCGAGCGAGCCGATTGGACCGTGAACTTCAAAAGCGAGCCAGTAATGACCTACAGCGTTCCGCGCAAGCGCAAGGCGATCACTGTGGATGGCGATATCAGTGAGTGGCCTGCGCTCAGGTTCAAGGGGCCGGCTCAGGGACAGCGCGGCCGCTATGATCGGGAAGGTGAACCGGAAACCGTTGCGGTGGATGATCTGAGTTATCGCTTTGATGTGCGCTACGATGATGAGTTTTTTTATGTGGCTGTCGATGTCACTGACGATTGGGTAACTGACCAATTTCATTCACTTGGCGGAGGTCAGGATGTAGTCTCGGTGGTGCTGGATGCCCGCCCGATCAGTGCCAGTGCGCACAATACTGGTACGACCAAAACACTCAAGTCGGGTGACTGGTCTGCCTTGATCCTGTCTCCCGATCGGAAGGGCGGAACCCAGCCTTTGGCCAGTTTAACGCCCAAGGTTTTTACGGCTAAATTGAAAGAGCACGATTACGGCTACAGCCTTGAGGTTTCTGCGCCGCTGTCCTATCTCGCGCAAAAGCAGGGCGGCGATTGGCAGAGCATCCGATTGAATGTCAGTGTCGCCGACCACGATGATGAACCGCAACACACGCTGCCACTGATCGTCAGCTGGCAGGAGCCCTGGGATCGGGGGGTGGTCGGCAGCGGTACTTTTTTCCGCAAGCATTGAGACAGGGCGGGGTAATACTGGCAAAAACGGCCGTTACAAAACGGTCATATACCCTGTTAGGGTCGGGGGCATAATCAGTTAAAACACTGGAGCCTCGCAATGTCAGCTGGTCAACCCTCTGCACCCGAAGCCTTGCTGGAGGCCGAGTTTGAACTCGGCTTTACCTATTCCCGCACCCT
>NZ_JBFHDY010000182.1:0-4423 GCF_041584495.1 Zhongshania sp. | reverse complement strand
TATGGCTGTCTCTACGGTGTTACCGTCAGGGGTATAGTTGATATTTGCCGAATCACGCGCCAAATGGTTCAGCACTTTTTGGTACGCGCCTTCGCTGCCATCGCCAGCGCGGTCATCTGGAACAAGCCAGAAATCAGGGGCAGCCGCAACTGATGCCGATTGATCGCCTACTCGAAAGATAACATGGAAGCCATCAGCTTGGTTTGCAGCAGTCTCGGCAACAAAGAAAACCTCATCACCCTCATAGTTGTTTGTGGGTAGCTCCAGCAGGTCGGCGACCAATGGAACCGCCTCGCCGTCATCAAACGAGACGTTATTTCCACTCAGCGATTCGTATGTAACAGCTCCGGAGAAATCCCGAATCCTGATAGAGAAATCACCCTCCACCTTGATGGCAACCTTGTCGCCTTCAAAGAACGGGAAACCACCAACACCCGTGATAATGGGTTGCTTGCCCTCGAACTGCTGGCCTTCTTCCTGAACAAACCAAACGCGCTTGGGCGAGTACTCCGGGTCTTCTCCCGCCTCACCAATCCATATAGACGCCTTGTAAAGCGGTGTGCCGCTATCGCGAACAATGGCGTATACGTTGACTTGCTTAACAATACTGGTCATCGGTTGCGCTCGTATTCAGTCAAGAATTTCAGCTTCTCTGCGTCGGTCTTGTCCTTCAAGTCCTCGAACAGTTTAAGCTGCGCCTCGGCCATGGTGAGCCTGTGCTGCAAGTTTGTTACCTGCCAGAGTAAGTCACCATATATCGCCTTGATTCTGTCTTCCATTATGCCACCACTGCCAGTTTTCGGAGTGTGCCGCTTGAGTCCTTGATCTCAATATATCCATTGATGCTGAGAACGGACGAAACAAACGTGCCGAACTTGATTTTACCACTACCCTTGGTTAAAAACGACAGGTCAACATTAGTGTCAGAACCCGTGGCCTCAATAGATGGCGCTTGGCCGGTAATGCCAGAAGATATATTCAGGCTGTTTACCGCCGTAGGGGATGAGACAAAGCAGGCGATATTGTTGCCAACGCCGTTTATGCACAGCCCGGAGTTGTCGCGCAGTATCGCGTACTCATCAGCGCTGGTTGTGTCGCCCTTGATGACGAATGTGGAATTACCCGCCGCGTTGTACCATCGCAGAAAGTGGCTATTGCTGCTGTCCCCTTCGCTTGATAGGGATATGGCCTCTCCATCGGTTAGCGCGTCACGCATGAATACGAGTCCGCGATTCCAGGTGTTGTCATTCTTGAGAACAACAATGCCCGCATTGGATGGGTTGGCAGATGAACCGCCGAAGGGTGGATCACCACCGCCAGCCAGCCACACACCGAACACGCCGCCCGTCTGTGCGTTTGGCGTCAGCGAAAGGTCAGCGCCTTTGTTCTTTGCGGCAACCTCTATCCCGTAGGACTGGTTGGCTCCTGACTCATGTTGCAGCTCAGCGATAAAGCCCCAAGCCGTGCCGCCCGCTGAATCATTGATTGGGGCAGAACCAACGCCAATAACCTCGTTGGATCCGGTATTGTCCGAGTTGCGAGAAGCGCCCACAATGGCGTACTTGCCGTTGCGCGTGACAGACAGGAGCTGAGCATTGATGCCTAAGTACGCCGGGTAATCCTTAACACCGACAGTCTCTTGACCTAGCCAGCTATTCCCGCCGTCTGTTGATAGGTTGTCTCCTGCGAAGTTGGCCGCAGCATCACCAACGAACACGCGGTCTGAGAACCGCCAAATATGCCCGCCGTTATCAGTGTCAAAGCCTGAATAAATATCCAGATTGCCGCCGTTGCTGAACTCTTCCCAAGTCAGTGCGGGGCTTGGTAGCCAAGGGGTAGTCTTGCCTGAAATCGGCGTACCTATCTCATAGCCGCCCGCAACGTAGGGGATATACACAACGTCAGTTTCATCGCCCGCCGTGTTGAATGCCGTGTAATCATCGACAACGCCGCCACCCTCTGCACCGAAGGCTAAGGTGGTCTTCCACACCGCTTCTACGGGATTCCATGCCGCGCCATCAGACTTAACGTGGCCAACATCGTCAACGTGGTAGGTGACGCCGCTGTTGTCTTCCGCCGCCGGGAGGTTGTCGTAGCTATCAACCGACAAAACCGCCGCTGATTCAACATCATTAATATTTGAGTTTGGCGAGTAGTAGACTTGGCTACTCTCGCTGTTCAGCACCTTAATACTATAATCGCCATCAACGCGAACAGTAACGCGGGAGCCGTTGTAAGTGGGGACACCGCCCGCAGAAGTGCGCACCGGCTGAATGCCCGCTATTTCTGTACCGTCTTCCTGAACGAAGAATATATCTTTCTGGTTCGCGCCAACTTCTGGGTCAAGGTCTGGCTCCCCGATATAGATGTAAGCGCTGGCAAGTGGCCGCCCAGTATCGAAATCGGCGTAATATGATTGGGGAAAGTTTACTGTTGTACGTGCCATTGGCTAGCCTCAGTATTCAGTTGAAAGCAGTGTTTCAAGGGCTTTGATTGCATTCTCTTCATTCACGCCGCGAGCCGCCTTATATCCGGCCTTTACGCCTTCAGCAGCCAATCCTGTGAGCGTCTTCTGGCCTAGGGCAGTATCAGCAACTCGGTCTGCTGTTTTATCCATCTCGCCGCCTATAGACGTTTTTGCGGATGAACCGAACATTGCGTCAAGGCGCTCGGCAAATGAAATTTGGTCGCGAATATCATCAGGGAATCCGCCCCCATATTTTACCACTAAATCCTCGGCATCTTTCATCGCTGAGCGGAGAGGCGCGCCCGCCTGCGCATTACTCAAGACGCGGCGAAGCCCTGTGCCAACTGCCTGATTGAATTCGTCGTCATCAATCTTGACCTTAGCCCCAGATGATTTGCGAATATCCTCCAAGGCGCTCAGCGTCTCAGAGTACTTGGTATTGGCCTCGCGGTAATCGGGGAAGGCATCTCCCAAAACTCGATTCAAGTCACCGCGCAAGTTCTTAGCAATACCCTCGACTTGGCCAGCGTTGCCCGTTGCTGAGCCGCCCCAGTTGACCAGCTCGTCAATGTACTTTTTGGCTATATGAACTTCTCTAGCGTCCACCGGATTATCAGTATCAAGGTGGTTGATAATATCTCTAATAATCTTTTGTGGCTTTCCAGAGCTTCTAAAAATTGACTGGGAGAAATCAGGCTTAATCTTCCCGTCTGCACCTCGAACCACAACCACGCCATTATCGTTGAGACGGGTAATGAAACTATCAATAGCTGGTGTGTAATCAACGAACTCTCCCGCCAAGGCTTTAGCCGCTTGGTTTACCTCTTTACCACCTTCCCTGTTCACATCACGCAAAAACTTAACGCGGTCAGCCATAGATTTCCCGGCAACATCCCAAGGGCGAAACTGGTTCTGATACCGAAGATTCTTTTTGCCGCGCTTCAATATCTCGAGCTGCGCCCTCATCTTCTTTCGGGTTTCCGGGGATGCAGTCTTCACCATTGCAACGAGGTTTGGGTCAACGCCTTGCTTGATGGCTTGGGATGCAATGGGGTCTTTCACCAGCTTGCCGCCCTTAATCACAAAGTCGGCTTTTTCTGGGTCTTCCGGGTTTGCAATGTACTTCTGCAAGTCTCCGCCCTGTTGGGACAGGTTGATTGTCTCTTCAGCGTCTTTGACGCCGGGAACCTTAACAGCCCTGCTTGATGTCTCAGCAAAGCCCGGAACTATATCTGCGACTTCCTTGCCGAGTGCGGCAGATGGTGAGGCTTGACCTATTCCAAGCATCTCAGCGGCTGCCCCAAGGGGTTTTGTCACATCGCGGCCCGCAACAGTCGCCATACCTGCCGCCGCTGGGAGAGAAGCCCCAGCCGCGCTAACAACATCGCGAGCCGTACCCTCCTCCATGAATCCGCCGCGTATACCGTAAGGCTCAAGCGCCCCTGTCAGGGTTGGGACTCTAGCCTCAACACCGGCAAGGGACAGAATGTTGTTTATGGCTCCCGGCCCAAGGAAGTCGATCAGCTCGGTTACGGATCGGTTAGCGCCCGCTGCGAACTCCCCTAGAACATCTAGTGCGTCTTGCCCTAGCGTGTCGCCTTGGGGTTGCTCGGCTAGCTCTTGAGGGGCATCCCCATCAGCAAGGTAAGCGTCCGGGTCAAAACCGCCTGTTTCAGCAAGGTAAGCGTCTGGGTCAAATGCCATTACTGAGCACCTAATCTTTGCATGATTGCAGCAGCCCTAGGGTCATTGGGGTTTGCCTTAGCCCAATCTAGCGCAGCCTGATCTTTGGGGGAGTACTGAGACACATCACCAGACTCATCGGGACGGCGCAGCTCCTCGATTGCGGCCACCTCGCCGTTTTCAATCTTTTGCTTCCACGCCTCAATCATACCCTTGGTGTTGTCGTTGCGGGAAATGTAGTCAGATTTGAACTCTTGAAATTCAGATTCCAGG
>NZ_JBFHDY010000181.1:0-4495 GCF_041584495.1 Zhongshania sp. | reverse complement strand
TTAGCACTTGCCTCACAGGTAAGAGGAGAATCTCGTGTATCCGTAGCGAGCTTTGGTGATGGAGCCTCAAATATCGGAGCTTTCCATGAGTCATTGAACTTAGCAGCAGTATGGAACTTGCCAGTTATTTTTGTGTGTCAAAATAACCAATACGCGGAACATACGGCCTATTCGAAAGGAACGTCTGTAGAGAGTATTGCGGACCGTGGTGCTAGCTATGGAATACCGGGAATTAAGGTAGATGGCAATGATCCAGTCGCTGTATATCATGCAGGCCGCAATGCGGTAGAAAGGGCTCGAGCAGGTCATGGCCCAACGCTCATCGAAGCGGTGACTTTTCGCTTTAATGGACACTTAATAGGAGACTCTGGAAGTTATATACCTAAGGAGGAATATTTGCGAGCAGTGGAGAATGACCCATTTATAAAATACCGAGAATTTTTGCTTGCAAATAGTCATATCGCTGAAGAAGAGTTACTCGCTATAGAGCAAGAGATAGCTAAAGAGGTTAACGAAGCAGAAGCATTTGCAATGGAGAGTCCACTTCCCGCTCCGGAGGAGGTGTTAGTCGATGTGTATGGGTCCGTGACCGAGGGGGTTAGTGATGAGTGAGCAGGTCGATATGATTCAGTCGTTGAATTGGGCATTGCACGACGCTATGGAAGATGACTCTCAGGTTATAGTTTTTGGAGAGGAGGTCGCAGATCCTGAGGGCGGTGGAATTGTTGGTGTAACAAAGGGGCTTTCGACCAGGTATGGTAATCGGGTACGGTCAACGCCAATCTCAGAGATGGCATTTACGGGGGCTGCGGTAGGTGCGGCCGTCGCCGGGATGAAACCCGTGGTGGAAATTATGCTCATGAATTTTGTGGGTGTTTGCATGGATCAGATAACAAATCATGCAGCAAAACTACGATTCATGTCAGGTGGTCAAACGAGTGTTCCTATGGTCATTCGGACTATGACGGGGTCTGGGATGCAAAACGGTGGGCAGCACTCTGATTTCTTGGAAGCGTGGTTTTGCCACACACCCGGAATGAAGGTGGTCATGCCCTCAAGCCCTGAAGATGGATACGGGTTATTGCGCTCGGCCATTGATGATCCAGACCCGGTTTTGTTTGTTGAGCATTTTCCAGGATATTGGGCTAAGGGCTCTGCCCCGCAGCGAGGGGGCTCTATCCCCTTGGGTGTGGCGCGTATAGTTAAGCGCGGTGCTGATGTTACTTTGATTGGCTATAGCCGGTCGGTCATGGATATAACTGCCGTCGCTAATAAATTGGGTGGCGAGGGCATCAGCTGCGAAGTTATTGATCTTCGCACCATTTCCCCCCTTGATATGGATACAGTGCTTACCTCCGTTAAAAAGACGGGCCGAGCTGTGGTTGTTCACGAGGCGGTGAAATCTTTTGGCGTTGGAGCTGAACTTTCAACCCGGATATATGAATCTCTTTATCGGGAGTTAAAAGCTCCAGTAGAGCGAGTCGCGAGTAAAGATGCGCCCGTTCCATTTTCTAAGTCATTAGAAGTAGCGTTTCTTTATAGTCACGCTGATATTGAAGCCGCGGTTCGGCGAACATTGGATTGAAATTCCGATATTTCACAATAGTATAGGATTGTTATGAGTATTGATGTTTTACTACCTAAGATTGGTTTTTCAATGAATGAAGGTACTGTGAGCGAGTGGTTGGCGGTTGATGGTGCTGAGATTAAGGAGGGTGACCCATTATTTACCCTGGAAAGTGAAAAATCAGTAGAAGAGATAGAGGCTCCTGCGTCAGGAAAGCTTAAAATAATAAAGCCAGCTGGCGAGACGTGTGAATGCGGTACAGTGATAGGCCAAATTTTATGAAGGAAGAGAACTTTAAAGGCGGTCTTGATTCGTCAGTGTGGGGTGATATTGAAATACAAGAAATTTCACGGATTCAAAAATTTGTAGGTAATACCTTATCGGACAATTGGAGGTCAATTCCACATGTAACCCATCATGAGGAAGTCGATATTACGGGGTTGGATGTCGAGCGGAAAAGGCTGTCGGCTGATAGTGGAGTAAATATTACAGTATTAGCCTATTTAGTGAAGGCTGCAGTTAGTGGGTTGCAGCGTTTTCCAAAATTTAATACATCGATAGATGATACGGGTAATAATTTAATATTAAAGAAGTACTACAATATTGGTTATGCCGTCGACACCCCTAGGGGTTTGTTGGTCCCGGTTGTTCATAATGCCGACCAAAAGGATATCGTTGAGATTGCGTCTGAGGTTGCGCAGACCTCCATGCTAGCCCGGGAAAAAGGTTTGCCTATAGGTAAAATGTCTGGTGGTAGTTTCACAATCAGTTCATTGGGATCAATAGGGGGTACTGCTTTTACACCAATTATTAATGCTCCAGAAGTAGCTATTTTAGGGGTGGCGAAGGCATATAATAAACCGCGTAACATCGATGGAGAATTGATTTGGCGGACAATGCTCCCAATATCTCTTTCCTACGACCATCGAGTTATCAATGGAGTAGATGCTGCTCGCTTTTGCCTTTGTATTGGCGATGAATTAGCAAGATATTGCACGGGAAATGATCTGGAGTGTAATAAATAAACTTATCGTTTAAAATTTTGATTTCCATTATTATTATGGGCTATATAAAATTAAAGTGTTAGGTATATCCGAAAGAATGCTTCAGTATAAGTGTAAACAAGAAGTTGGCGAATAGTGATGTTCTGTGGATGCGGAGGAAGGCTAGCTAAGGAAATTTTCGAGGCTTTTGCTTTGAGGAAAGTTGCATTTTCGATTATTTTCGTCAAGTTAAGTGTTTTATTTGTCCAGTTAAATTTTTACATTCTAAAGTTGATGGTGGTAGTAAAAGGCTCAAAGTTTAGTAAAGCCAATAATAAACTCTAGCCGGATATATAAAGTAATATTTGCGAAATTATAGGTCTTAATAAATTTAATATTGTATTGAAGATAGATATTATTTTTGCTATTTTTAATTGGCATATAAAAAATATAAATTATCATCGGAGTATAATTTAATGAATAAGTTAAAGTTTTCAAAGATATTAATATTGGTTGCGTCTTTTGGTATTGCCTCGCAGGCTTTGGGTCAATTATTGCCAGGCGCGGGCGGGGTGCCAATGCCTGTACTTCTTCCATCTGAATTAAACGTTCCCGAAATGAAGGGAATAACAGATCTTGGGTTTGTTGCTGCTTCTATGGACCTTGAGGGGACTGGTAACTCGATATTGGCTGGCGAGCTGACTGATACTCTTCCGAGCTTGCTGGGTTCGGGAGGGGCTGTTCTTAGTCTTGCGCAGGCTGTAGGTCTTCCGCTAGTGGAGTTGCTTGTTCCGGCATTTGGACAGTTGCAAGATGACCCCGCGGGGATCGTAGATTACTTTTTGAGTGGTGGGGTGCTCCTTGCGGATATTATATTTATTTCTGACATCCCTTTGGTTTCAGAGCCATTGTTGTTGCCTTTTTGAGAGGTATCTTCCGCCTCTGCTTTCGCCCCCTTGTGGGGCCTTTTTCCTTATTTCATAAATAAAATCTGTTTGATTTGAATCCATCAAAATTCCGGGGTTGCTATAGTGAATTGTGGTGATAAAGTCATTTGTAAAATATGTTAAAAGTAAATATGCGCTATCCCATTTTTTAAGCGTCGCAAGCAGGCGGGGCGTCTTATTCATGAGCTTGAAATCTTCGCCACAGATTTTTATTGGTTTTCAGCGATATTCAGCTCTGTCAAAAAGTCAGCGAGAAACGAGTTTTATTAGGTATCGCTAATTAGCGCCGCTTTTAATTTCAATTTATTGATTAGGTCGGTATTGCTCGTCGCGCATATTGATGTGGGTTTGTAGTCCTTTGGTTCCTATAAATTACTTTCGATCAGTGGTCAGAGCTTTGGTCTGCGTGTGTGCTTCTTAGTCTGTGCTTGCAATAAAATAATTGGTCACTTGATTTCTGTTTTTCAGGTCCTGCCATTTATTGAGAGAAGATAGGCTATCATTTCATTTCCTGCTAATAAAATTCCTGAGGACTGTTGTTACTCGCTTTGAGGTTTCTCAATTACTTGGTTTGGTTGCTCTGAAGGCTAATATTACTGTTTCGTTGGTTGCGTGGATGTGTTGATCCGACAGGTGGTGCTGCTGTCTTTGTTCCAGTATTTTTATTAGGTATATCATTTGTCGGGGAATTTCTACATGACCCAAAATTTGCAGTAATGCCTGTGTCATGCGCTTTACCTCGAATAGTGCATCAATCAGCCGCTGCGAAAACGAAATACCAAAATAAAAAGCGAAGGACCCGCCGGGAGCTGCTCCTTGAAAAAATGGATGCACTGATTTCGTCGGTAAAGCTGAAGAAAGCTACGAAAATATTATCGCAAAATGCGAGAGCGGGAATCCACCTACCCGCTATCAATCATGCTTTGCATGCGCTGCCTGCAATTGTTGTATTATCTCAGCCCCCCCCCGCCCGCCCCAAAAAAAGAAAATCGATTGTG
>NZ_JBFHDY010000180.1:0-4581 GCF_041584495.1 Zhongshania sp. | reverse complement strand
GACACGGAATAAGCATCAACAACGAGATGGCAAGGGGTGCCGCTACCGTTTTGTAGCGGGCACCTGTTGAACACCCTTGCGGAGGAACGGCCTTGAAAGATTTATTAAGTCTATTAAAACAGGGACAACCGAACGATGAGTTTGACTCTATTCGTATCGGTTTGGCGTCACCGGAGCTAATTCGTTCTTGGTCTTTTGGCGAAGTGAAAAAGCCAGAAACCATTAACTACCGTACTTTCAAGCCCGAGCGTGACGGCTTGTTTTGTGCCAAAATTTTTGGACCCGTAAAAGACTACGAATGTCTGTGTGGTAAATACAAACGCCTGAAGCATCGCGGTGTTATCTGTGAGAAGTGCGGCGTTGAAGTTGCATTGGCTAAAGTACGTCGCGAGCGTATGGGTCACATTGAGCTGGCTAGCCCAGTTGCTCACATTTGGTTTTTGAAGTCACTGCCAAGCCGTATCGGTTTGCTGTTGGACATGACCTTGCGTGATATTGAACGTATTTTGTACTTCGAATCCTATGTGGTTACTGATCCCGGTATGACTACCCTCGAGAAGGGCCAGTTGCTGAGCGACGAGCAATTCTTTGAGGCGATGGAAGAGTTTGGTGACGACTTTGTGGCCAAAATGGGTGCGGAAGCCATTATGCATTTGCTGATGGAGCTGGACCTGCCGGTTGAGATTGAGCGTCTGCGTGAAGAAATTCCCGCAACCAACTCTGAAACCAAGATTAAAAAGCTGTCCAAGCGCCTTAAGCTGATTGAAGCCTTGGCTGAGTCTGGCAACAAGCCAGAGTGGATGGTCATGAAAGTTTTGCCAGTTCTGCCGCCGGATTTACGTCCTCTGGTACCGCTGGATGGTGGCCGTTTTGCGACCTCAGATCTTAACGATTTGTATCGCCGGGTTATCAACCGTAACAACCGTTTGAAGCGCCTACTCGACCTGAATGCGCCAGACATTATCGTGCGCAACGAAAAGCGTATGCTGCAAGAATCAGTTGATGCGCTGCTGGATAATGGCCGTCGTGGTCGTGCCATTACTGGTTCGAATAAACGTCCGCTGAAATCTTTGGCCGATATGATCAAGGGTAAGCAAGGTCGTTTCCGTCAAAACCTCTTGGGTAAGCGAGTCGACTACTCCGGTCGTTCGGTTATTGTGGTTGGGCCTACCTTGCGTCTGCACCAGTGCGGTCTACCTAAGAAAATGGCACTCGAATTATTCAAGCCATTCATCTTCGGTAAACTTGAAGCGCGTGGCTTAGCGACCACGATTAAAGCGGCCAAGAAAATGGTTGAGCGTGAGCCGCCAGAAGTATGGGATATTCTCGCCGACGTTATTCGCGAGCATCCAGTACTGCTGAACCGCGCACCAACCCTTCACCGCTTGGGTATTCAAGCGTTTGAGCCGGTACTGATCGAGGGTAAGGCAATTCAGTTGCACCCCTTGGTGTGTGCGGCCTATAACGCTGACTTTGACGGTGACCAAATGGCGGTGCACGTACCGTTGACTATTGAGGCGCAGCTGGAATCCCGCGCGTTGATGATGTCCACCAACAACATACTGTCGCCCGCAAATGGCGAGCCGATCATCGTGCCTTCTCAGGACGTGGTATTGGGTTTGTACTGGATGACTCGCGACCGTGTCAACGGCGCTGGCGAAGGCACGGTGTTCGCTAGCCCAGAAGAAGTGCATCGCGCTTATGTTACTGGTTTGGCGCATTTGCAGGCGCGTATTAAGTGTCGTTTGACCGAAGTGAGCTTTGGCGAAAACGGCGAGCGTACTGAAACTCGCTCCATCTTCGATACCACCGTCGGTCGTGTACTGTTGTGGCGGATCGTACCTGAAGGCCTGCCCTTTGACATGGTTAACCACGCCATGACCAAAAAGGCGATATCTCGTATTCTTAACGAATGCTACCGTCGCGTTGGTCTGAAAGCCACGGTAATCCTTGGCGACCAGCTGATGTACACCGGTTTCGAGTACTCTACTCGCTCCGGTTCATCGATTGGTGTTAACGATTTTGAAATCCCAGAAGCTAAAGCGCGTATTGTTGCTGCCGCTGACGCCGAAGTGGTTGAGATCGAGAAGCAGTATGCTTCTGGCCTGGTAACCCAGGGTGAGAAATACAACAAAGTTATCGATATTTGGTCCCGTGCGAACGACATGGTTTCCAAGGCGATGATGGAGGGGCTGTCTAAAGAGCCAGTTATAAACCGCAAGGGTGAGGAAGAGATGCAGGAGTCTTTCAACTCGGTTTATATCTACGCTGACTCGGGTGCACGTGGTTCGCCAGCCCAGATTCGGCAGTTGGCTGGTATGCGTGGTCTGATGGCTAAGCCAGACGGCTCTATCATCGAGACGCCGATCACCGCAAACTTCCGTGAAGGTTTGAGCGTACTTCAGTACTTCATTTCGACTCACGGTGCGCGTAAAGGTTTGGCAGATACGGCATTGAAGACGGCTAACTCCGGTTACCTTACTCGCCGTCTGGTTGACGTTGCTCAGGATTTGGTTATTACCGAAGACGATTGCGGCGCGACCGAAGGTCTGACGATGACCCCCGTTATTGAAGGCGGTGACATCATCGAAACCTTGGGTGACCGCGTACTGGGTCGTTTGGTTGTTCGCGATGTATTTATTCCTGGCACCGACGAAATAGCTGTCGAAGCGGGCGTGATGCTCGACGAGAAAGGCGTTATCGCGCTGGAAGAGATGGGTATCGACGAGATCGACGTGCGCTCGCCAATTACCTGCGAAACTCGTCACGGCGTTTGTTCTGCTTGTTACGGTCGCGATTTGGCCCGAGGCCATTTGGTTAACCGTGGTGAGGCTGTTGGTGTTATTGCTGCTCAATCGATCGGTGAGCCCGGTACTCAGCTTACCATGCGTACCTTCCACATCGGTGGTGCGGCATCGCGGGCGACGGCAGTCGACAATATTCAGGTTAAACAAGACGGTAAGGCCCGTTTGCACAATCTGAAATACGTTGAGCGGGAAGACGGCTTCCTGGTGGCGGTAAGTCGCTCTGGTGAGCTAGCTATTACTGACAAGGGCGGTCGTGAGCGCGAGCGTTATAAGCTGCCTTACGGCGCCTTGATTAAGGTTGCTGATCGCGCCGAAGTCGCCGCGGGCGATATCGTTGCTACTTGGGATCCGCACACTCACCCAATTATTACTGAAGTGGCGGGTATCGTTAAGATGTCCGGTATGGAGGAAGGTATTACTGTTAAGCGCCAAACTGATGAATTAACGGGTTTGACCAGTATTTCGGTTATGGATCAGGGCGAGCGCCCAGCAGCGGGTAAAGATATGCGCCCCGCCGTGACCTTGGTTGATCCCAATGGTGATGAGCTGTGCTTGGCGGGTACCAACGTGCCGGCTCACTACTTCCTGACTGAAAATGCGATCGTGTCCTTGGAAAATGGCGCTACCGTGAAAGTCGGTGACGTTGTTGCTCGTATTCCGCAGGAAAGCTCGAAAACACGTGACATTACTGGTGGCTTGCCGCGGGTTGCTGACTTGTTTGAGGCGCGTAAGCCGAAGGAGCCTGCAATTTTGGCGGAGATCTCAGGGACGGTGAGTTTTGGTAAAGAAACCAAAGGCAAGCGCCGCTTGATTATCACGCCAGCAGACGGCAAGCCGCTGGCTGATGGCTCTGATTACTACGAAGTGCTCATTCCTAAATGGCGTACTTTGACTGTGTTCGAAGGTGAGCAGGTTGAGAAGGGCGAAATTGTATCGGAAGGTCCATTGAGCCCCCACGATATTCTGCGCCTGAAAGGCGTTGAGGAATTGGCCAAGTATATCGTCAACGAAATTCAGGACGTTTACCGTCTGCAGGGCGTAAAAATCAACGATAAGCACATCGAAGTTATCGTTCGTCAGATGCTCCGCAAGGTCAATATTCTGACTTCTGGCGACTCTTCGTTCATTAAAGGTGAGCAGGCTGAGTACGTGCGGGTAGTTGAGGAGAATGAGATTCTTCACAACACCGATAAGATTTGTGCAAGTTATGAGCGTGAATTGTTGGGCATTACCAAAGCCTCGCTAGCAACAGAATCCTTTATTTCGGCGGCTTCCTTCCAGGAAACGACGCGGGTTCTTACTGAGGCGGCGGTTACCGGCAAGCGCGATCATTTGCGCGGATTGAAAGAAAACGTCGTTGTAGGCCGCTTGATTCCTGCGGGAACGGGCTTGGCATATCACCGCGATCGCAAGATTAAGAAAGACGAACTGAGTAAAACCGTATCAGCACAAGATGTTGAAGCGGCACTGTCAGAGGCGCTTAGCGATAATGGCTGAGTAAATTTGACTACTTGACGGGAGTGGAGTGCGTCTTTAGAATTCGCGCTCCACTTTTTTTATAGGCTGCCGGTGGTTTTGGCAGTTGGTCGGCCAGTGCATTGGTGTTCTGGTCTTTAGTTTTTGGAGTTAATTGATGGCAACGATCAACCAGTTGGTTCGTCAGCCGAGAAAGCGTAAAGCGGCTAAAAGTGACGTTCCTGCATTGCAGGCATGTCCACAGCGTCGCGGCGTATGTACTCGTGTTTACACCACTACCCCGAAAAAGCCTAACTCG
>NZ_JBFHDY010000179.1:0-4674 GCF_041584495.1 Zhongshania sp. | reverse complement strand
TATGCACCACCGAAGAACATCAAAGACCCAGAGAAGATTGATGCTAACATCAGGGGTCAGAAGGAGAAGGCAGCTAGAACACATGGGTTGAGCTGGACGACAGGCAAGGTTTTATCTGTGGCTCTAGTCAACGTGTTCAATCAGGAAGAACAGTACGTTGCTGCTAGTCACAAAGAGTATGAGGTACTGGGTAAGCTTGATGAATTATTAGATACACCAGCACCCATCTATCTAATCGGTAAGACATCATTGGACTTTGACTTCCCATTCCTAGTGGGTAGGTATCTGTTCCATGATGAAGGTGTGCCTAGAGTGTTGCGCAAGAGATGGAACCTGTTAGATGTAGATAAGTTTTTCGGATGGCATGCATCATCAGGACAGCGCGGTAAGTTAGACGACTACGCACATGGACTTGGCATTCACAATAAGCCGATGCATGGTAGTCAAGTGCAAGACCTGTACAATACTATCGTCGAGGCAGAGATGGAAGGTGATAGTGTAGCAGCAACAGCAGGATGGGAGCAGCTACGTAGCTATAACCTACATGATGCAATGGTGACAGCAGAGATAGCACGTAGATATTATGGTTCTATATTGGAGGTAGAATGACAGCACGATTAGCACAGAAGGAAGAAGAGTTGGTGCATGTACTTGAGAGATGGAAGAATTATCCGCAGTTAATTGGCGAGACATTCACCAAGGTCAAGCACGACAAAACAATGGAAACTCTACAGTTCCTTGGCGGCAAGTTTGGAAGCTACGAGTTCTACCACATGCAAGATTGCTGTGAAGGTGTATGGATTGAGGATATCTGCGGCGACCTATCAGACCTTGAAGGCTCACCAATCACGATGGCAGAAGAGTTTAGCTGTGAAGCAGATGGTAGCTACAAGGGTGAGGATGAAGACAGATACTTCGAGTCAGGCACGTGGACATTTTACAAGTTCGCTACAGCTAAAGGCAGTGTTACTGTCAGATGGGTAGGTGAGTCGAATGGATATTATTCAGAGTCAGTAGACTTTAGGGAGATGAAGTAGATGGAAGTTAAATCAAGCGCCGACCTGCGCAACAACTTAAAGGTCAACACGTTAAGCATGGGTGACAGTGGTAAGGGTAAGACCTTCTTCTCTGGAACCATAGCAGACTACGGTAAGCCATTCATCATTGACGCAGAGGGTGGGCTAGCTACAGCATGCGACAAAGAGTTTGACTATGTGTCAGTAGATTCCTTCGGTCAGTTTGGTGAGGCATGTAAGTGGTACATGGATAACTGGGAAGCCAAGGGATATACGCACCTAGTAGTGGACAGTATCACTAGGCTGCAACAGTATCTAGTGACAAGCTTGAACCCAGATGGTAAGATTACTATTAGCCAATGGGGAGAGGTGTTAGCCACGTTGCGTAAGACAGTGAACTGGCTGACTAAGGAATGTCCTACACATGTACACATGACAGCTATGGCAATGGAGTCTAAGGATGAATTGTCTGGTGCTGTAAAAATTTACCCTAACCTACAAGGCGCATTTAGATACGACTTGGCAGGGTACTTCGATGTCGTACTGTATCATGACTGTGGTGAGAAGGATGGTGCTCAGCAATACTGGGTGCAGACACAGGGTGACCAACGCGTAACAGCTAGGTCAAGACTTAATGCAATTAAACCGCTTAATAAGTATGAGCGTAACAACTATGGGATTATCCATAACATTATCCAAGGAGAATAGATGGACTTTTTTAAACCAACAACAGAAGAGATTAAGGAAGCAGTCACTGGTGACAGAGCTACGTTCAAGCACAATGAACCAGTAGTTCTACTTGTTAACGAGGTCAAGACCAGAGAAGGCGACGACCCTATCAAGGTCATTGTCGGATGCAAGGTAGTAGGTGGTGAGCAGGATGGTAAGGACACAGCGTTATTCATTAGAGATAATGCACCATCCAAGAAGCAATGGTTCGCATTACTCAATGCACTATTCACACCTGAGAAAATCGTAGGTGGTTTTGCACCGAGTGAATTGGTAGGCAAGAAGGTGAAGACTACTGCCAAGGTATCAGCTAAGGAAGGCAAGGAGTTCGTAAACTTCTATGACTTTGCTGAAGAGGGTGGAGCACCTGACCTTAAGCTAGCCAGTGGTGGTGATGCTGCTTCAGGGATTCCATTCTAATGGAAGTTCTAATAGGAGTAGCCTTCCTTATCATGGGCATACTAGGTGCTGAAGGATTAAAACAGGAACAGCAGGAGAGGGAGCTAAGCTTCCTCAATCGCTGCCTTGAGAATCCAGATGCAACGGAGAAGGATAAAGAGTTGTGCTTCAAATTGTTTGAAGACTAACACTATACACAAGGGGAAAAGATGTATAAGTATTTCACATGGACAGACTCTCATGGATACCACAAGGGTCAGGACTTGCTTGAGTCCTCGCAGATAGCATCACTACTTCAGCACATGAAGAAACCTAGTGAAGCCTATGCCACGATTCAAGACTATGACGCTGATGGTAACATCACTGGATGTCCGATGTACTTCGACATTGATTCCCCTTCTTTAGAGGAAGCGTTCTGGAACATGTCGTCATTGGTTGATGACTTGAGTATGGACTTTGAAGTTACACCAGCAGTGTGGTTCAGTGGGTCAAAGGGATTCCATATTGTATTGCCGCTATACATCAGGCACCCACGGTGTCATGAGATAGCAGGTATGATAGCAAAGGAATACAAACAAGAGACAGACCCATCAGTGTATAGACTGCGCAGCATGTGGCGGTGTGACAGGACATGGAATGGTAAGGGCAAGAACTATAAGACACGTATAACTTCAGAGGAATCATACGCTGACATCATGCGTAGGTCCAAGGGTGGTAGTCATCTTGAAAACTGGCAGCCCTTTAACGTAAAGGACATGGACATAACATCATACGTTTCAAGGTTACCTGAACGTAAAACCGTACAGTTACCAGACAACCCGGACACAGAGATGATGCCATGCTTGAAGAAGTTATGGCAGATGGCAGCACCACCTGAAGGCAGAGCGCATCAGCTATGTCACTTGGTTTCACGATGGTGCTATCAGTCGAGACTAACAGAGGAAGAAGCAGTAGCATTATTTAATGACCATCCATTCTGGAAAGGGGTAGCACCCAGAGATTATGAGAAGGTTATAGCTAGTACATATAGGACAGGTAGGGCAGCGATAGGATGTGAGACAGGTAGAGATGCAGAGTTGCTGCGCTCACAGTGTCAGCTTCACTGTCCATTCAATAAAGAGTTTCAACCGCAGGAGGTATTCAATGTGGCAAAGGTTTAAGTTAGCATGGAAGATAATGTTCAATGGTTACATGGATAGGAATAACTTGCAGACATTCCTTAACCTACTACCCGAGAAGCCGTTAGCTAAGGCTACCAACGTAGGAAAGAAGTGGCTCATTGAGTTTGCTATCAAGATGGACAAGCCTAAAGAGCGTGGAGTTAAGTGGTGGTGACAGCTAAGGATATGTTGGTGGATGCTATCGTTAACATGTATCACCTATCCAGACACAACAGGGAAGAGGTAGCCAAGGTGGTCGATAAGTTCTGGCCTGAGCCAGAGATGAAGATACTGTGGGATAGGATAAGAGCGTTGGAGATAGAGAACATAGAGCTTGAGGATAAGGTCAGGCAAGGGGAGATAGAATGAAAAAGGAAATTAAAGTTACGATTTACGAGGAAAGATTAACGAAAGACATTTGGGAATATAGCTTCAAGTCTGATAGGAGATATATTTTTACCAACCCATTAACCATTACAGTGGACGTACCAGAACCCAAGGTGGAAATAACTCCCAGTAGATTGAGGGAGGCAATGCAGTTAGGGCAAAGTGATAGTGTAGCAACACACTATATTGACGGTGTAGTCAAAGAACTATTCGGGGAGCAAGAGTGAAGCTGTTGGGAGATATTATATTTCTAGCAATTCTTTTAATCTGGACAGGGTTGGTATTTGGCTTTGTGTTTTTAGGGGTGGTGTTGCCCATATATGGATTAGTTAAATTATTTTAGGGAGCAAGAATGAAGACATACATACTAATATCTATAGTAGGCATAAGTGTTGCCTCTTTTTTGACGGGCATACTAGAGGAGTCATTACACGAGGGGTGCACTTATTCGAGAATAATGAGTAGATTTAATCCGCCATTTATTATCGGGTGCCAGTTAGTAAAAAAGAGGTGGTAGTGCGTAAAATTACGCCTAATAACACAGAAAAAGAGCGTAAAAATACGGAGGCGGATAATGGCGGATAACTATCCAGACAGTGTAGAAATAATCAACTAAGAGGGGAATAAATGATAGACCTAGATAGAGAGTTTGAGAAATATTTAATAAACTCACCGCATTTAAATAACCACACATATCACGCAATGGATGAGTCGCAAAAATGGGAAACGGAGAGAGCGTATAAAGCCGGTGCAGAACTTATCCTAAGCCGCTTGGAGACCAATAGGAAACTGATAGCGGAGCGGGATGAGTTAAAGGAGAAAATTAAAACACTTCTAGAGGGGGATATAATTAGCTACTTACAAATTAAGGAATTAAAAAGGGTTTTGGCGGAATTAAAAACATCTTATGATAACGAATATGTGACCGTGGAACAATTCGATAGAAACTGTGGTGACATATTTAAAAAATACCAACACCTACT
>NZ_JBFHDY010000178.1:0-4755 GCF_041584495.1 Zhongshania sp. | reverse complement strand
GATCAAGGAATCAGTAATAATACTGACGGCGAAAATCGCATAGGTAGCTTGCTTGCGCAAGCGGAAAATGAAATACAAGTATACACAAAAATATTGGACTCAATAAGCTAAGGGAAAACTGCAAAGCCGCCTTGGTTATCTGCTTTGAAGCAAAAAAAATATAACAAAGTGTTGTCGTCGCAGTGCGGAGAAGCCGCTCTGCTAGGACTCCTCCACGGGCGATCCGGCGCACTGAAATTAACGGGGTCGGCGCCTTTTTTGCTAACAAGGGCTTGAATCGCTTCTCGCTGAGAGGGAAGGACAAGGTTCAGGGGCAGTGGCAGTTGTACTGCTTAGTCCGTAATATTGAAAAGATCGCCCATTATGGGCAGATGGGGTTACATTAAACGGATATGCAGCGCCGTGAGCCTCAATGTGGCGGAAGGCGCATTAAGTGGCGCTGGCTGCAGGAATTTCAGATTGAAGTGAGCATGAGGTGAAAATTCGGGAATAAGCTGTGTTCTAAGGCGGGGAACATCTCTTGCTGTGTCAGACCAGCTGTTCTACAGCCTCGTTATGCGCATTCAAAATACAAAACGGTGGGGTAAGCATGAATCTCAAAGTCATTGGCGCTGGTTTTGGTAGGACAGGAACGTTGTCGGTATGCACGGCCTTGAACCAGCTGGGTTTTCCGTGTTATCACATGTTTGAGGTGCTCGAGAATAAGGAAAACAAGTCGCATCTTGATTTCTGGCGAAAAGTTGCCAACGAAGAGCCGGGCACTCAATTTCAGTGGGATCAGGTTTTCTCGAAGTACACGGCTACTGTAGATAACCCGGCTTGTTGTGTGTGGCGTGAACTCATGATTGCCTATCCAGATGCCAAGGTTGTGCTAACCGTGCATCCGCGAGGGGCTGAAGCTTGGTACGAAAGTACCATGGAAACTATTTACTTTACCGAGTCGTTGTGGCAATTCAAAGTCCTAAAGCTCTTTACGCCATTTGGAAGAAAGATGGGTGACATGTCTCGCAAGCTGATTTGGCAACGATCACACAAAGGAACCATGAGAGATCGGAGCAAAGCAATTGCTCATTATCATCAGCATATTGAGGAGGTGAAAGCATCCGTGCCGGCGGAGAGGCTTCTGGTCTTTTCCGTGGACGAGGGTTGGAAACCACTGTGCGAATTTTTAGGCGTCGCGGAGCCGTCGACTGACTTCCCCAATGTTAATGATCGCGCCGCCATCAAACAGACCATTGCAGGAATTAGCCGGGGGGCCTATTTTATCCTTGGTATGGCCTTTGTCGCCGTTGCTAGTTTGATATACGGATTAGTGAATGTGTTGGCCTAGAAACCGCAGTGGGTTGAGCTACGCTCATAAAAAGCACTGCAACTGACGGTTGGCCCACCACCGATTTTTGCTTTTGCAAAATGGCTTCCGCTTAAATGGCGGCTGAGTTAAGGCGTTATTATAAAAAATGGTAGTCGCAGCGAAGTTGAGCAATAAGGCGGAAATCTTCCTGAATTTTATAGACAATTCGGTGCTCATCGTTAATTCTCCGGGGCTAATGTCCGGAATGGGTATGTTTCAGCGGCTCTGGTTCCTACTGCTCGTTAGCTTTTGCATCCACAGGGTGAAGTAAATGAATAGAATTAATCCAATTACATGGGCTATAGCGTTTGCAGTGATAGTTATTTGTTCTGCAGGTGCCTATCGTTTGACTATATCGTGTGGAGAGAGCCGTGTTTCGATGCTGGATAAAATAGAACTGGTTTTTGGCGGGGAATGTGCTAGTGAAAATGCTAATCTCAGCGATATTCAATCGTCAGATAAAATAACATTTCAGGTGTCTGAATGTATGCAGCAAGAAGATGATACTGTTTCTGGGATCTGTATTTCAAACAAAATATATACGGGTGATGAACCTACAGTAGAGAAGATGGATGCTTGTGCAAACAGCAATGCTGAGTTGTTCTATGGAGATAGACCGGACTTAAAATCAGATTTATATTGGCATATATGTAGCGATAAAGGCCGTTTATCATGTAAATGTATTGGGGAAAAAAATAATTTAGCTAAGCGAACGAGGCCAAGCACACGGAGGAATTAGTTGCTGGGCGCTCAGTTTTTCGGTGTTGGCGGCGTTTTGCAGTGGATGTATGTGTAGAACACTTTAGCCAAAAGGGAGTTAGTTATGAAGTGTAATAATCTGGTCAATTTTTGTTTTCGGATTTTTTTATTGTCAGTAGCGATATTTCTCAGCGCTTGCATGCCAATACAGCTTGTGTCTGACTACGATGAGAATATTGATAAAGGTGCAGCAGCTCTACACAAAAAGATAGATTCTTACTTTGTTTCATTTGGTTCGATGTCTTCAGATGAAAGAAAATACAAAAATCAGCAAAAATTCTATGAAAGCGTAGTTGTTGACTTAAACTCGCTAAAGGTAAGAACTTCTGCAATATATAAGAATGAACTTACAGAAGAGCAGCTTGACATTGTAGAGGAAAATGTTGCTTATCTTTTGCTTTTACACAAGGGGTGCGTAACATCGAAATTAACAACTGAGCAAAAGAAAAATATCAAGCAAAATGGCATTGATACTTCCGTGAACTGTAAAAAATCGCATGGTGCTTCATCAGACTCAAGCGGCCATGGAGATAAGACAATGAATGCGGCATTAGTCACGCCCATTAAATCCATGTTTGATCAGAAGTTTGGAGCCATTATGGCGTTAGAGCTCGCAAAGAAAAGGGGCGAAGAGTAAGTTGACTGAACAAGGAGATGATTAAAATGAGTAATATTGATGTATCTGAAGTTCTGTCTAGCATGTTAGCCGCTGCTCAAGGTGTCTTTGATCAAAAGTGGCCTCAAGTAAAGGACTTTGCTGAAACAGAATTTGAGAAGTTGGCGAAAACATTATCTCAAATCGAAAAGCTTAGAATAACTAAGCAAATAACAGAAGGCGAGGCGAGCGTCTTACTTGAGATGCAAAAGAACACCGCTAGAACTGTAATGTTAGCCTTAGAGGGCATGGGCTTAGTTTTAGTAGAGCAAGCAATAAATGCGGCCCTTCAGGTTGTGAAAGACATGGTCAACGGCGCAATAGGATTTGTACTGATATAACTATTGCATAACAAAGCCCGTCAGTTGAATGCAGCGGAGCTGCATTTCTGATGGCGGGGTTCTGCTCGCGGTGAGGAATGCGAAGAAGCGCTTGGGAGGCCTTGTTGTTGGCGCTTCGTTAGCCGCTAGGTAGGTGAAATTTGTAATTGCCCAATTAGTGAAAAATGAAGGCTTGCGTTACGCAGATAACGCCGCAGAGCTGATTTTTACGCCAGTGACGATTATAAAAGAAGGTATTAGCACCTTCACCGGAAAGCGCGTACCTAGCTTTAATGCCCGACTGCTGACGATGCTATGCATCTCCAGCTTAGCTAAGGTATCTCGCTCGTTAAGTCGGGTAATTATAGATTTTAGTCCTTGGCGAAGGTATTTCTGTCCTGCTTGTCGTTGCTGCTTTTGTTTGCCTTCATCTCATTCTCTGTTAGCGTCGGCTGCAGCACGGGATGAATAATCTTCAGTAATTGCGTGGCGAGTCCGCTGGTGAATTCAAAGCCGGTAGACTGGCTGCCGCCAACGTGGGCGAGTATCACACCAAAGAAGCGGTCGCCAATATAAAAAGTGAAAATTGCGTTTCGATTTATCGCTTCGCTGCCGATGAGACGCCCGCCAGCGCCGTAGGACTTAATACGATGGTCTCCGGTGCCGGTTTTTCCGCCCACCTGAATGGGGGCGCCGCTGGCGTCGACAAAAACGCCTTTTAGGCGTCTTGCGGTCCCGTTCTCGACCACACCGGCAAGGGCGTTGCGCACAGTGGCACTGACTTCCGGTGACAACACTCTTGTGCCGACGGCTGGGGTGAATTCAAACTTGGTTTCGTAGGGGGTACCTTGGGCGAAATGCAAACTATTGATCTGGCGAAAGGGAATTCTCATGCCGTCATTGAGAATAATGCCCATCAATTCGGCGAGTGCGGTGGGGCGGTCTGCGGACGCGCCTATGGCCGTTGCATAAGAGGGGACTAGGCTGCTGAACGGAAAGCCCACACGCTGCCATTGCTGATGGATGGCAACAAATGCATCGCGCTCTAACAGTATGCGAATACTTCTATCTTGGGCGCGTTGCTTGCGGGATTTGGTTAGCCAGGTGTACGCGTCTTGGCGCAGTGGTGCGCTTTCTTGAACGATTTGGTCGTAGTTGATATTGGTGTTTTCGAGTAGATATTTTACCAACCACAACTCCAGTGGATGCATATGCGCCAAATAGGCTCGGTCGTTGCTATTGAAGCGTTCGGGATCGAATTGTCGATACAGTTTGGCGACGTCGACCTCCGCAAGGGCTTCTGCGGTTAGGCGTGAGCGCAGGAAGGCCGTCAATGCCGCTTCGTTGGCATCTGGGCGCACTGAGCGAAAGGCCATTGTTAATCGGCCTGGAAAGGGCTTGGTGCGACTTGCTAGGCGCTCGATAATTTCCTGATGATTTAATTTGCGGTATTTGCTGTAAAATTGATTGAGGTAAATTTTGCCTTCAAGGTCAGCAAAACGTCCCAAATAATCTTTGCGCCGCGGGTCTGTGTATTCCACTGAACCTGATCAGTCGTACCGCTTGAACGTGATCACTTAATTCACCTCATGCATCATGTGCCGTCTTTTTACTTTAAGCGATCATCTTCAGTCAATGTTGTCATCAGTTTTCGCATGGATTCACCTTTC
>NZ_JBFHDY010000177.1:0-4859 GCF_041584495.1 Zhongshania sp. | reverse complement strand
GGTTTCTTGTACGTCGCTAACGAAGCTGCCAAGGTCGCGGCCACGAACGTTCGCCGTCACTACAACACGGCGTTTACCATTTTCCCTGTTGACCTGATTTAGTCCCGTTGTCAGTTCAATATCCACCAATTCTTTCAGCGGCACATAGCCACCATTAGACACTTGAATAGGGAGTGAACCCAGCTGATCAATATCACTACGGCGATCTTCAGGTAATCGCACAACAATCTCTGCGCGGCGATCGCCCTCGTAGAAAAATCCTGCGCCCTGACCACCCATTGCCGTGGCAACTTGATCTTGCAGAGTATTTAATTCAACACCGTATTGGCCTAGAGCCAGCAATTTCGGTTTAAGGGTTAACATGGAGAGGCCCGTAGTCTGCTCCATCTGGATATCGACAATGCCGTCAACAGAGCCAATTGCGCCTTCGATTTTACCGCCAAGGGCTTCGAGCTGAGACAAGTCATCGCCAAATATCTTTATGGCTAACTCGGCGCGCACGCCTGACAAGAGCTCGTTAAAGCGCATCTGTATCGGCTGAAGAAATTCATAGCGATTGCCCGGCACGGGTTCCACCAACGCCGCGAGCTCTTCCACTATCTGGTTTTTAGACTTACTCGGATCGGGCCACTGATCGCGAGGTTTTAGGATAATAAAATTATCTGCCACACTCGGCGGAACCGCATCGGTCGCGACATCGGCGGTGCCGATCTTGGCAAATACGCGCTCTACTTCAGGCATGGTCTGGATAGTGGCTTCTAAGGTTTCCTGTAAGGCCACCGCCTGACTTAGCGAGGTGCCCGGAATCCTGAGCGCGTGCATAGCGATATCGCCCTCATCAAGATTTGGCACAAACTCGCTGCCCAAACGACTTGCCAAGCCAGCACATACAACAAGTAATACCAGCGCAGCTACCACCACTGCGCCACGCATAGCGATCGCTTTGCGCAGCAGCCGACCGTAAAGGTTTTTTGTTGCATCAAATGCGCGATTCTCTTTTTCGACTACGGGCCCCTTAAACAGCATGGCAATTGCCGCTGGGACAAAGGTGATGGACAGTAGCATTGCGGCACTCAGGGCTATGACTACCGTCATGGCCATGGGGTGGAACATTTTGCCTTCTACACCAGTTAAGGAGAAGATCGGCAAATATACCGCCGTAATGATAAACACCCCAAACAGTGCGGGTCGTATCACCTCTTTGGTGGCGCTATACACTACATCTAAGCGCTCATTCAACGACAATGTCTGCTTGTCGCTGGCAAGGCCCAAACGACGTAGACAGTTCTCCACGATGATAATGGCGCCGTCTACTAGCAAGCCAAAATCCAATGCACCTAAACTCATCAGGTTTGCACTGACGCCGCTACGCACCATGCCAGTAATCGTCATTAGCATGGCAACCGGAATAACCGCAGCCGTAAGTAGCGCGGCGCGCACATTGCCTAACAGTAAGAATAAAATAACGATAACCAGCAATGCACCTTCTAGCAGATTGGTCGTTACGGTCTTCAGAGTTTTATCCACTAGGCCCGTGCGATCGTATACCGCCGTCGCGGTAATGCCTGCCGGTAAACTCGACTTAATTTCCTCAAGTCTTTCGCCAACCGCTTTGGCAACGGTACGGCTGTTTTCGCCAACGAGCATAAATACCGTACTCATAACAACTTCGCGGCCATTTTGGGTGGCCGCACCCGTGCGCAGTTCTTTACCTTCGCCAACAGTCGCAACATCACCAACACGCAGAGGCTGACCATCAAGCGTTTTAATTACAATCCTACTAATATCAGCAAGTGTTTCGGCTTGCCCCGGAATACGTAACAGCCACTGCGCGCCTTTTTGCTCAACAAAGCCAGCACCACGGTTTTGATTATTGTCGGCAACCGCATCGATCAGTTCTTGCTGCGAGATACCATAGGCGAGCATTTTTTCAGGTTGCAGGCCGATTAAGACTTCCCGTTTGTAGCCGCCAATAGGGTTTACTTCAACCACACCGGGCACACGCAATAGCTGGGGGCGAATAATCCAATCATGTGCTGAGCGCAAATCCGTTGGCGTAATCAGCTTGCCATCGGCGTCGGTCGCACCGGGTTCAGCGTCCACGGTGAACATGAAGATTTCACCCAGCCCCGTCGCAATCGGCCCTAGCTCCGGCTCCAGCCCCATCGGCAATTTGGCGCGCACGTTGCCAAGTCGCTCGTTCACTAGCTGACGTGCAAAATAAATATCAGTGTCGTCGCCAAAGATTACCGTGACTTGGGAAAGTCCGTATCGAGAAACAGATCGGGTGTACTGCAGCTCGGGCAGGCCTGCCATCGATGTTTCAATGGCGTAGGTAACGCGTTGCTCAACTTCCAGCGGTGTGTAACCCGGCGCCTCGGTGTTAATTATGACCTGAACATTGGTGATATCGGGAACGGCATCAATCGGCAGTCGGTTGAAATTCCATAAACCCAAACCACAAAGCGCAAGAACGGCGGCCATCACCACACCGCGCCGTGCTAGGGAAAATTGTATAATTGCATCAAGCATGGGACGTCCTTTAGTGGTCGTGTGAAGCGCCAGATTTTTCGATATCGGCCTTGATGATGTAGCTGTTTTCGGTAACGTATTCGGTTCCCAGCTTTAGACCACCTAGGACTTCAATCCAGTCGCCCGCCTCGCGACCGAGCTCCAGCATCCGAACTTCGTATTGGTCGCCTACTTTGGCGTAGACCACGGTGAAATCCCGAAAGCCTTGCAGTGCTTGGCGCTTTACCGCGAGCGGCACTCCATAGCGAGCAACTTCCACATTGCCGCGAACAAAGCTCCCCACTGGCAGCGCAAGTTTGCTGGCGTCAACACTGACGCGTATATCCGCAGATTGATCAGCATTAAGCAGCGGTGAAATCCACTGCACGTCACCTTCTCCAATTTCTTCCATCGCATCGTTGAGCAATAGCACGCTGTTGTTTAGCGCAATTCGACGATGGTCGTCAGGGTAGGCTTTGAGTAAAACCACGTGGCGAGAGCGATCAACAATACTCACCAGCGTACGGCCAGCAGTCGCTTCGCCGATATTGACCGGCAGGGCCGCAATTTCACCGGCAATATCGGCGCGCAACACATAGGATTTCAGGCTTTCGTTACTCTCGATACTCATCAACGGAGTGCCCGCTTTCACCTGCTGACCTAAGCTAACGTGAATGGCTTTAATCACACCGTCGAAACGGGCACTTAACTGCGTTAAAGCATTGGTATCGGCTACCAGTCGACCGAAGAGCGGCAGCCGCTCTACGAGCACTTGTGAACGCGCAGTACCAGTGGTGATACCCATGGCGTCAGCAACATCGGCATTAATCCGAGTTCGCCCTTCAAAATTATCGTACTGCCACTCATAGCGCTTATCGCCGTAAGCCGCATTGAGCGTAACTAGAAAAGAATGTGGCTCGACTATTTCCATATCACCGCGCAAGAAATCTTCTTGCGGCCTGAAATTGATTTGGTCGTCGCCGTCACCGAGGCGCCCCAAAGTAACGCTTACCTTGACGTTCTCTGGAGGCAAGGCCTCGCCACCTTGACTTGCCCAGACACGAAACTCTGGCGGTACGCCGGTCTCGAAGATTGCCAATTCAATCGCGAAATCATCCTCGCGTAACATACGCCCCCGGTGCGGGCCTTTTTCAGGTTCAATTTCCTGCACTTCGGCGCCAACGGCGAGTGCAGCGCTACTTAAGCTCGTTAATAGCGAGACAAGCATACTGACGATTAACGATCGTTTTACTGAATTACTCATGGATTTACCTCATCGTTGCCCAGCAGTGGCAAACCGGTTAGACGTTCAATTTCGACGCGTGTGAGCTGTGCTTTAAACTGGCTATCCAGTAAATGACTGCGTGTCGCGAGCAATTCTTGCTGCACCCCACGCCAATCTTGGTAGCTGTACCGGCCAAGCTGGTAGGCGTTTCGGGCTTCTTTCTGGGCTTGCTCAAGCGTTGGAATAATTTGCTCACGCAGTGCGCCAACCACATGCTGCGCGTGTTGAAACTCTTGAAGCAAAACATACAAGCGCGCTTCCAGCACTAATTGCACTGCGTCAACATCAGCACGATAAGCATCACGCTCCGCAGCTAAAGCGGCTATACGTCCGCTATTACGCTGTTCGCCCCCTAAGGGCACGGTAAAGCCAGCCACTAAGGCGTAGTCGTCGGTATTTTCAAAACGCCTTACACCGGTTGAGAACTGCCACCTGGACTGGGCTTCCGTTTTCGCTAAAGCGATTTCGGATTGCGCCACTCGCTCTTGGCTGAGTAGTTTCCGTACACGCGGATGACTGCTTAGATGCTGCGCCAGATCCTCGTAATTCAATCTGTCCGTGGCTATTGCAAGCGAGCCGGAAGCAGTTTCAAAATCGGGTTCGCGGGCATTCCACTGGGTCGCTAACATCCGCTTAGCGCCGCGAATTTCATGATCGAGATCTTCTAGCGCGATATCTGCCCGCGCTAGCTCAGCCTCGGCACGAAGTTTGTCAGCAAACAGCGATTTGCCTGCATCCATGCGTTTCGATAGTTCTTTAACCACTGAATCCGCTTGCGCTCTTGCGGCTTCAGCGAGTTCCTTACGCTGCTGATAAACGACTACGGTGAGAAATTGACGGGCAGTCTCGGCGGCCACATCCAGTTTCTTTATTGCTTGATCATCGCTAATCACCTGCTTTTGCACGTCAGCGCTATGTCCGCGCTGCTGCAGTAAGTCACCCTCTAAAACCCAACTAATACTGAGCGTCGACTGAAGGTTGTCGGCGCCACTGTAGTCACCTGAGCCAAATCCATCTTCAACACTTAAGCCAAGCTGGGGACGACTGCCGACCCGTGCCTGCT
>NZ_JBFHDY010000176.1:0-4903 GCF_041584495.1 Zhongshania sp. | reverse complement strand
TACTGAAATACGCCCGTTGAATTGAACAAAAGCGTCTTGTTTTACCCGGTCATCCAAGTTTGGCGAAGGGTGATACTCGTCGCTGAAAATAGCATCTAGGTTGGCGCGCAGTATCAGTAATTTACCTAAATCGCGCTCGTAACCCAGCAATACGTTGCCGGAGTAATCCGCGGCATACTGGTTGGTTTTACCGCTGTAGTCGCAGTTGATGCCGTTGGCGTTGTCGGGAATTTGATCTTGAATACAGGTGCCTAATTTATGATCCTGAAACTCAAAATCTAAAAACGCGAGCCCTGCGCCTAAAATGATGTGTTCACTTAAGGCGATCCGGCCATCAAACTCGACACCCTGGGTGACAGCGCCCGCCGCATTACCTACGTTGAAGCCGAGGGTTCCGTCAAATACGCTCACTTGTAAATTGTCGAATTGGGTGTAAAAGAGTGCTGAGTTCAATTCCGCAACACCGTCGAATAAGCTGGTTTTTAAACCAAATTCGTAGGAGGTTGCGCGCTCTTCTTCAAATTCAAAACTACCGATTAACACCCTCGGATTAGGGATGGTCGCCGTTGGATTCGTCGCGGTGGGCTCAGCGCTTGGTGAGGAATTTGATCTGGCATCGTAGCCCCCCGATTTAAAACCGCGTCGCGCAGAAAAATAAGCCATGGCGGCGTCGTTGATATCCCATTGTAAATTGAGCAATGGCGCAAACTGTGACTCGGTGCGTTTACCCGCGAGATCGTGCCGCTCTGCGGCAAAAGTGACTGCCGCCGCTGTGTCGGTTTCACCAATGGGCAGCACCGAACCGTCGGGCAAGCCGAATTCAAGTCGGCGACTGCCGCTCTTTTTCTCAAAGGTATAGCGACCACCCAAGGTTAAACGCCAGCTGTCACTCATGATCCAGGTACCTTGGACAAAGGTGGAGGCAATGATTGAATCGCTTTTGAAATCCCGTGGCGAGCGGATATCGATCAAGGAGTTACCTGCGTCGCCGATGCCGAGTAATTCAAAACCCGTGCTGCCATTGGCGCCCGGGTCGATGTCACCGCGGCCGCCAGCCTCTAAAATATCGGCGGTGTTTATCAACTGCGGGATGAGAGTTGAGGGGAGCACAATGGAGTCGAAGAAATAGACATCGTTATATTGAAAATAGGCGCCAGCAATCAGGTCAAAATTTTCGCCAGGGGCTGAAATCCACCGAAATTCCTGGCTAAATTGCTCGTACTCTTCTTCCATAACCACTTGAAACAGCGGCGCGCCGGTAAAATCGCAGTCGCATTCCTCGTCGTATTGGTAAGCCATATACGAGGTGATCGAGGTAAAAGTATTGCCGTTGGCATAATTGTTCAGATTCAGGGTGATGTTTTGAGTATCGTTATTACTGAAGTCGCCATTAGAGTGGCGTTTGCGATCCGCCTTAACATCGAGGACCGAATCGTCGGCCTGCATATTCAGAATCGAGCCGTTATCTTGCAGCTGTATTAAATTGCGAATACCGGCGGGCAGGGAGCCGAGCAAACCGCCAACCGCTCCTAAATCTGGGAATACGGTGTCGTTTAAAATCTCGCCGTAAGTGCGGCCAGTGAATAAGATTATGTCGGAGTCGGATGGGTAGTCGCTAATGATTTCTGACTGGCGGCCGATAACATCAAAACTACCAAGCTCAAATTTCAGCATGGCATCGGCGTCATTGCCAATATCCCAGCCCAGCTTTAGGCGATAGGTCGCTTCGTCGCGCTGCGCCTCGTCGCGATTAAGTATTTGGTTTTTTACGAAGCCATCGGTGTGGCGCTGACGCATTGAAAAACGTGCATTGAGATTGTCGTTTACGGGGCCAGAGGCGACAAAGTCGATAACCTGCTCGTTTAGTTCCGGCTCAAAAGTACCTTGCACGTAAAATTCAGTTTCATCGTTTGGCGATGCGGTACTGATGTTAATGGCGCCAGCAATACTGTTTTTACCGAGCAAAATATTTTGCGGTCCGCGCAGTACTTCAACCCGCTCCAAATCCAGAAAGGGGGCTCGGGCAAGTTGCGCGCGGCCATAATAGATGCCGTCTACATACATGCCAACGGATTGTTCAAAGCCTTGGTTTTCTCCAGAGCCGATGCCGCGAATATAAATATCGGTGCCGACGCTCGACTCGGTCATGGTGAAGTTAGGCACATAGGCCTGTAGATCTTCAATTTTAGACAAGCCAGCTTCCATCATTTTAGCGCCGCTAATTGCACTGACAGAAACGGGCACATCTTGCAGGCTTTGCTCGCGGAGCTGGGCCGTAACCACTACTTCTTCGAGCTGAGCGGCTGCGCTGCTTGCGCTGTGCATTGCTGCAGCAGATATCGCAATTATACCAATTTTGCTTTTTATCATGTTAGTACACCTCGGTCAGGGCGGTTACGCCGTAATATTCCGCGTTATTGGTTATATGGTCGTTCATGCACTGATACCGCTCTGTCTTGAGGTGAAGTACATTTTTAATTTCTCGGCCTTGCGTGGGTGTACATTGGCCTTGGCAAACTCGCCTCGGTGGTGTGCTACAACCCGTGGGTCCATGACTTTGAACCACAGGGGAGGGAAGTAGGCGAGCATCATCATTGAAGCGTAACCCGATGGTAGCTGGGGGCTGTCTGAGAAATGACGCAGGGCTTGGAATGCGCGATTTGGGTGAGCGTGATGGTCGGAGTGACGTTGCAGTTGGTAGAGCACCAGATTGGTGACAATGTGATTGCTGTTCCAGGAGTGCTTGGGTAGGCAGCGTTCATAACGACCACTGGCGTCTTTCTCGCGCAAGAGGCCGTAGTGCTCAACGTAGTTAATAACTTCGAGTAAAGAGGAACCCAGTGCGGCCTGTACAACAAGAAAGGCAAGCGCTGGCCAGCCTAATACGGCGGTGCAGCCACCGAATAGTATGAGCGTCATAGCCCAAGCCTGTAAAACATCGTTGCGCCAATGCCAAAAGCCTAGGCATTTGCGATCGAGTCGCTGGCGTTCAATTTCACACGCCGAGCGCAGGCTGCCAATTACCGTGCGGGGTAGAAAACGCCAAAAGCTTTCACCCATTTTTGAACTGGCGGGGTCTTCTGGTGTGGCAACTCGGCGATGGTGGCCAAAATTATGCTCAACATAGAAATGGCCATAGGCAACTGGGGCGAGTGCAAGTTTTGCAAGAAACTGACTTAGCGCATCGCGTTTGTGACCTAATTCATGGCCGGTGTTAATACCAATGCCATTTACATAAGCGCAGCTAAATAAAGCGGCGATGATGCCTAGTGCGCCTAACTCGGTGGCGGCGAACCACACCGTAATCAATGTGCCCGCATACTGCAGCGGGATGTAGGCGTAAACAATGTATTTGTAGTAGTTGTCGGCCTCGAGTTGGCTAACCGCTGACTCTGGTGGATTAGAGCGATCTGTTCCGATCACATAATCTAAGACCGGAATAATGAAATACACGATTACAGGCGCTAACCACCAGCCCCATATTTGTCCGGTCTGGAGGTAAATCAGTGCGCCAAAGATCGGAAGAAGTGGAACCAGTAGGCCGAGTGACCAAAGGTAACGTTTTGGGTCTTGCCAATGTGCTTCGCCTGAGGAGTTCATCTATTATTGCCCCTTGTTATGTTTACATGTGTAAAGTTGTACTTTAAAAGCTAACTTAACAAGTGTCAATATATGTATTTAATTAAGGTATACTGTGTTCAATATTTGCCGATTTATCAGGAACTTGTCCTTGCATCACTGTTTCACACATAATGTCGGCCGAGAGTTAGTCTTGAGTAAATATCATGTAGACGGGGAAGGTATGAGCGCAGTCAAACCGAAGCAGAGCCGCAAAGGAAATCGAGAGAAATTAATGAATGCAGCTCTAGAACTCCTCGCAGAAGACCAGAGCGGTTTGGCGGGAATAAGCTTGCGCAGAATTACCAAGGCTTGCGGCCTCAGTCCGCCAGCATTTTATGGGCATTTTGCGTCCATGGAAGAACTTGGTCTGGCGCTGGTAAGCGACGTCGGCAGTACCTTAAGAGCTTTGTTAAAAGGGGTGCGTGACGCTGACACAGAGGCGGCCGTTGTCACCGAGTCAGTACAGGCGGCCTTTACTTATATTCGGGGCAACGAGGCCTTGTTTATTCTCATTGCGCGGGAGCGGGCAGGCAGTTCGGCCTTAATTCGCGGCGCCATTCGCAATGAGGTGCGACAAATCGTTGAAGAGATGGCCAGCGATTTTCATGAGCGCGGGCTCTTTGAGCGGTTTAGCTTGCCAGAAAAACGCGCTGCCGTAGCGGCAATTGTTTCTCTAGGTTTGAGCCTAATTCCAGATTTGCTCGATGTGTCGCGGGAATCACCTGCTGAGGGTGATGCGATTTTGGCTCAGTTTGAGTATCAGGTGCAGTTTATTTTGTCGTGATGGCATTTTATGGCAATCGCGCTACTATCTTTGAGGTTGAGTATTTTCAATCTACTCGCCATATAAATTATTCACAGCGATGGAATAAGGCTCATGAGCAAAGTAATTATAGAAGAGCGCGGTCAAGTGCTTTTGATCGGTCTTAATCGGCCAGACAAATACAACGCCTTTGATCATGATACTTGGCATGAGGTCGCGCGCGCCTACAAGCTTCTCGAGTCGAGCAGTAATTTGCATTGCGGCCTTGTGTACGCAAATGGCAAGCATTTCACCGCCGGTTTAGATTTGCCAGAATGGACTGATGTTTTTTCGTCGGGCGAATGGCCGGCGATTCCTGCAGGTGAGTGCGACCCCCTTGGGTTACGCCCCGAGCATCGTTGTCGTAAACCGATTGTCATGGCAATACACGGTATTTGTTACACCATTGGGATTGAGCTTGCCCTGGGGGCCGAGGTGCGAATTTGTGGGCGAGGAACTCGTTTTGGGCAGATTGAGGTT
>NZ_JBFHDY010000175.1:0-4947 GCF_041584495.1 Zhongshania sp. | reverse complement strand
GCCGCCCAGCTCACGTGCATCGGCTTGACGCAGGAAGGTGTAGAGCTCGCGTACTAGGTCGGCAACAACGGTTTTTTCATGCATTGATTGGTCAGGCAGGGGACCAAAGGAAGAGCGCAACGCGGCAACCATCCAGCCAGACAGGTACAAGTAGCGGCGATCAGTTTTACCGTTGAAGTGTTTCTTAATAGAAATCATCTTCTGCTGACCAATAAAGCCATGCCAGCAACCCAGAGACTGAGTGTATTTGGTTTTGTCTTTGTCAAACGCGGCCATGTCTGCACGCATGATGTCGGCAGTGTATTTGGCAATGTCTAGACCGGTTTTGAACTTATTCTGGGCGCGCATGCGTGCGACATACTCGGGGTTGATTCCGTCCCAGCTGTGGCCAGCTTGTTCCTTAAGTGAGGCAACTGCCTGGATGTCTGCTTGTAGAGTTGACATATGTGGTCCCTATTTTGTGCGTTTGGGTGGTTAACGCTGGCTAGTTTACGCGTGACCGTTAAATTTTTCTAATTTATAGGTATTATGTCGATTATTTATTAAATAAATAATTCTTACTTGATCGTCAATAAAGCGCTATATAGCTACACCGTAATAGAGGAGGCTTTTGAGGATGCGCCGAATTCCATCATTATAGCTGCTCAATATAAATTATCCATTCACAAAATGAATAGTAAAGATAATATGGATAAATTTGCAGAATTATGCCCAAGTGCTAGGATGTTGGTCTACATTTGAGTGATGTCGCACGCAGTTAATTTCTAAACACAAAGTATTAATTTATTAAGGAGTGATTATGTCTTCGCAGGCCAATTCTAGGGTGCAGCACGCGGGCTTACAGATTGCCGATGTACTTTATCGCTTGGTCAACGAGGAGGTCGCTCCTGGTACCGGTATTAGCCCTAAGCAATTTTGGGATGCGATGGCGGCAGTGATTAATGATCTCGCCCCTAAAAATCGCGCTTTACTGGCTAAACGCGAGCAGATTCAAGCTCAAATTGACGACTGGCATCGCGCTAACCGCGGTCAGTTCGACGCAGCAAAGTATAAAGCCTTTTTAACCGAAATTAATTACCTGCTTCCTGAGCCTGCTGATTTTGCGGTTAGTACCGTGAATGTCGATGAAGAAATCGCCAGTTTGGCTGGTCCTCAGCTTGTTGTGCCAGTAATGAATGCTCGCTACGCCCTGAACGCTGCGAATGCGCGTTGGGGTAGCTTATATGATGCGCTCTATGGCACCAATGTTATTTCAGAAGCCGATGGCGCTGATAAGGGCAAGGGCTACAACCCCGTGCGCGGCGCTAAGGTTATTGCTTACGCCCGCCAATTTTTAGATCAAAGTGCGCCGCTCGTTGCGGGCAGTCACGCGGATGCAACAGGCTATAGCGTGGTAACTGGCACCTTGGCGGTTAGCTTGGCAGATGGGTCTGTTACCGAGTTGCAGCAGCCAGAGCAGTTTGTTGGTTTTCTGGGGGATGCCGCCAGCCCTAGCAATATTTTGCTAGTAAATAATGGTTTGCATATCGATATTCAAATAGACGACCAGCACCCTATTGGCAAGGATGATCCGGCGCGGGTTAAGGATTTGGTGCTGGAGTCGGCACTGACTACTATTCAAGACTGTGAGGATTCGGTAGCCGCAGTAGATGCCGACGACAAAGTTGAGGTTTATCGCAATTGGTTGGGTTTAATGAAGGGCGATCTTCAGGAAAAACTCAATAAAGGTGGTAAAGAGCTAGTTCGTACCTTAGTTGGTGATCGTACCTTTATCGCAGCCGATGGCGGCGAAAAAGTCATGCACGGCCGTAGCTTGCTGTTGGTTCGTAACGTTGGTCACTTGATGACCAATGAGGCCATTATTGACGCCGATGGCCTTGAAGTACCTGAAGGCATCATGGATGCCATGGTCACGGTATTGGCGGCGATGCACGATCTTAAGCAGACGAGCGCCTTGCGCAACTCCCGCACGGGCAGTGTTTACATTGTTAAGCCAAAAATGCACGGCCCTGAAGAAGTGGCTTTTGCTGGTGAATTATTCTCGCGGGTTGAAGACGCGTTTGGTTTGCCGCGCAACACTTTAAAAATCGGCATCATGGATGAGGAGCGTCGCACTACCGTTAACCTCAAGGCCTGTATTGCTGCGGTGCCAGAGCGGGTTATCTTTATCAATACTGGCTTCTTAGATCGCACCGGTGACGAAATTCACACGAGTATGGAAGCCGGCCCATTTGTACGCAAAGCCGACATGAAAAAGCAGGCGTGGATTAACGCCTACGAAGACTGGAACGTTGATATCGGCTTGGCCTGTGGCTTAAGCGGCCGCGCACAAATCGGTAAAGGCATGTGGGCCATGCCCGACGAAATGGCCGCGATGATGGAGGCAAAGATTGCCCATCCACAGGCTGGCGCTAACTGCGCTTGGGTGCCATCGCCTACTGCCGCAACCTTGCACGTTATGCACTATCACCAAGTCAACGTGAAGTCGGTGCAAGCTCAGTTGGCCAGCCGCCAGCGCGCTGCCCTGGACGATATTTTAAGTATTCCGGTTGCGCAGAACCCCAATTGGAGCGCCGAAGAAATCCAGCAAGAGTTGGATAACAACGCCCAGGGCATGCTTGGCTATGTAGTGCGCTGGATCGATGCCGGTGTGGGCTGCTCTAAAGTTCCTGATATTAACGACGTTGGCCTGATGGAAGACCGCGCGACCCTGCGTATCTCTAGTCAGCACATCGCCAACTGGTTACATCACGGCGTTTGTACTGAGGCGCAAGTGATGGAAACCATTAAGCGTATGGCGGCAGTAGTTGATAGGCAGAATGCCGACGACCCGAGCTACACGCCAATGGCGCCTAACTTCGACGACAGCGTGGCCTTCCAAGCTGCCTGTGAACTGGTCTTTAAGGGCTGCGAACAGCCTAGCGGCTACACCGAGCCAGTTCTGCATCGCCGTCGTATTGAATACAAAGCTCAAGCTAAGGCTTAAGTTTTTAAACGATTCCTTTCCTGTCAGTGAGGCTTGGCCCGGATTTATCCGGGCCTTTTTTATTCTGGGAGATGCTTGACGGAAAACGGGAGATGCAAAAGCAAAAGCGTTTACCGTCTCCCGTAAAGCGTCTCCCGCGTCTCTGCTGGCAGAGCGCTCAAAAAACGCCCATAATCACGCCAAACTATAAAGCCCTGCGGAGTTATTCTTAGTATGAATCTATCGCGAATCGATCTAAACCTGCTGGTCTATCTCGACGTGCTGTTACGAGAGAAAAATGTTACCCGTGCCGCGGAGCAGTTAGGCATTACCCAGCCAGCATTGAGTAATGGTCTGCGCCGTCTGCGGGATTTGTTTAATGATCCGCTGCTGGTGCGTACTAGCGAGGGTATGACGCCGACGGAGCGTGCCTTGGAGTTGCAGCCCCAGGTGCGGACTATTTTATCGGCGGTGGAGCAGGCGGTATTGCCGGTCTCGGATTTTGAGGTCACTAAGAGTAGCCGGGTGTTTCGGATTATGGCCAGCGACTATGCGGAGTCTACGCTATTGATGCCGCTGCTATTTAAACTCCGCGACGAAGCGCCGAATATCACTTTAGATATTTTGACTCCGAGCGACGTGACTTTTCAGGACTTGGAGCAAGGCAAGATCGACATGGCAATCAATCGCTTTGATCGTCTGCCTCAGTCTTTTCATCAGGCCACGGTGTGGCGAGATAGCTTTTCCTGTCTGATGAGCAGTGGCAACTCAGCCTTGGGTAATTTCGATATGGACGCCTTTTTAGCGGCGCCCCATATTTGGGTTAGCAAGACGGGTATGGGGGTTGGGCGCGGTATGAGTCAGCGCGACAGTCAGCGCTTAGGCTGGGTCGACGAGGCCTTGGCCGAGTGTGGGCACGAGCGGCAAATCCGCGTGTTTACCCGTCACTATCAGGTGGCGGCATTACTGGCGAAACACCCTGATTTAATTGCTACCCTGCCGACTCAGGTAGCTAATTTGTACGTGGATGACCCGCGTTTAGCCGTGCGCAAACCGCCGTTTATGATAATACCTATTGAGCTTAAGCTCGCGTGGAGCCCCCTGTTACAGCATGACCCGGGTCATATTTGGCTGCGGCGTCGTATTGTTGAGGTGGGCGAGGAAATTTCCGGTCGCGCCTGAGTTTGGCGGGGGTGTGACAACTTCCGCAATATTGGCCGCTGATCGTCGAATCTCGGCAAATAAGCAATAAATTGGCCCGGTGGCGTGACCTTGCCGGTCAAAACTGTCATGCTTGTCGGCTTATTTTAACGGGAGGCTCCCATGATTATTGCTAACGATTGCGTAGTGGCTTTTCACTACACCCTGACCGACGAAGCTGGTGCTGAGATTGACACGTCTAAAGGTCAAGAGCCACTGGCCTATCTGCATGGTCACGGCGGTATTATCCCAGGTTTAGAGCGTGAGCTGACCGGCAAAACTACCGGCGACGCGATGAAAGTGACTGTTCAGCCAGAAGATGGCTACGGTGAACTGAACCCTGAATTGATCCAAGCGGTACCTCGTGAAGCATTCCAAGGCGTCGATCAAATCGAAGTCGGCATGCAGTTCCAGGCGTCCGGCGCACAGGGTCAAGTGCAAACCGTTGTTGTTAAAGCGGTTGACGACGAGTCTGTTACTGTTGATGCCAACCACCCTTTAGCGGGTCAGGTATTGCAGTTTGACGTCAGCATTGAAGAAGTTCGTGTTGCCAGTGAAGAAGAACTCAGCCATGGCCATGTCCACGGCGCCGGTGGTCATCAGCACTGATTACCTAAGAGTTTTAAAAGAGGCCAATTGGCCTCTTTTTTTTGCGTGCGCCAGGCATGGCGCGTAGCGCCGTGACGGGCGCTGTTCCAAACCGCGTGGTGGCGATTGGATGACTTGGTGGTGAGAGTCCACTATCGGCCCGGCAAGGGGAACGATTAGCCGAACGGCAAGGG
>NZ_JBFHDY010000174.1:0-4957 GCF_041584495.1 Zhongshania sp. | reverse complement strand
TGGAGAGATCTACGCGATTGAGAACTACTGCCCCCATGCGATCCAAACATTAACCGACGGAGAGGTGTTTGGTTCAATGATTAAATGCAAAAAACATGGCGCAGTATTCAGTTTGGTTGATGGCCGCTGTATCGGTAATGAACGAATTGGTAATCTCAAGAAATATTCAGCGTCAGTGATAGATGGCGCGATAATAATTAAACTGTAGGGTTGATTATGAAATATACGCACGTCAATACGCCCCTTAAGATTGGGCCCGTTGAAATCAAGAATAGAATCGTTCGTCCGGCACACGGGACATTGATTGGACAAGGCTCCGTTAACGATAATTTAATAGGCTATCATGAAGAGCGGGCCAAGGGCGGTGTTGCCCTGTCTATTATCGAAATTATGGGGGTTCATCCCAGTTCATTAGGCGCATTAAATAGCTTTGATCCCTCGCTTGAGGAAAGCTATCCCAAGCTCGTTGATGCCTGTCATAAGCATGGAATGAAAGTGTTTCAACAGCTTTGGCACGGTGGCCATAACATTGCGATGCCTTCGATGGACGGTTCTCCGCCCTGGTCAGCATCGGCAGTTCGGGGCCTACACTCTGCACAGACTCCCACGCCTATGACGATACCGATGATCAAAGAGATTATCGCTTCGTTTGAGGCTGGCGCGAAAAAGTGTGAAGAATGGGGCGTTGACGGCGTCGAAATCCATTGTGCACATGGCTACTTGCCGGCCCAGTTCCTGTCTCCAGCGATCAATCAGCGCGATGATGAATACGGTGGCAGCTTAGAAAATAGAGCACGGTTTATTATAGAGCTAGTGGCAGCGGTTCGAGCGGCAGTGTCTCCGAATATCGCGGTTGGTGTGCGCGTCGCGCCTGATGCTCTAGAGGGTGGCGCGGGTCTTGAAGACTATCAGTACATTGTTAAGACGTTGGAAGAAAAAAAGCTGATTGACTATGTCAATATCTCGCTTGGTAACTACCAAACATTCCCCAAAATGATCGGCGGCATGCATGAGCCAGCAGGGTATGAAATGGATACCAGTGCGGTGATCGCTGCATCAACCGACTTGCCAACGATAGTTGTCGGACGCTTCAGAACATTGGAAGAAGCCGATCAGCTGATCCGTGCAGGTGAAGCGGATATGGTGGGGATGGTTCGCGCGTTAATCGCTGATCCCGACTTAGTGGCGAAATCGTTAGATGATCGAGCCGATGACGTTCGCCCCTGTATTGGCTGTAACCAAGGGTGTGTGGCAGGAATATATAAACCCATCATGCCAGTGATGGGCTGTACGGTTAACCCGGCAGTAGGGTTAGAGAACTTTCTTTCGGAAAACTTGGTTCAAGCTGCTGAGCAAGCGAAGAAGGTCGTCGTTATTGGCGGTGGTCCGGCGGGGATGGAAGCGGCGAGAGTGGCGGCCTTGCGCGGCCATACTGTTTCGCTATATGAGGCGAATAAAGAGCTTGGCGGGAGATTGCGTTATGCCGCGCTGGCGCCGACGCGGGCAGGGATTCGTGATATAGCGGTGTGGCAAGAAGAGCAGCTCTATAAGCACGGCGTCGATGTCCATCTTAACAGTTTTGTGGAAATGGCCGATATCACCGCATTGAAGCCTGACATGGTAGTTGTTGCTGTTGGGGCTACGCCGCGTTGTGACGGTAAGCAGATATCGAATCCTGGTGAAGAATTTACGCTCACTAATAATGCGCAGCTAAAAACCAGTGTTGAGCTCTTTGAAGAAGGCAACGACTACAGCGGTAAAAATGTGACCGTGATTGATGACCTTGGAGAGTATGAGGCAATTGCCTGTGCAGAGTACTTGTTGTCGATGGGGGCGAATGTAAATTACGTCACGCGGCACGCCAGCTTTGCGCCACATGCCGAGTATTCATTGATGGCGGAACCTGCTCTGAAACGATTATACGGTGATCGTTTTAATTTACATCTGCGCAGCCGAGTGACTGGATTTGACGGCCAAAATGTGACTGTTCTGCCAACCTATATTGACAGGGCGGAAGGTGGAGCCACTGTGGCAGCTGCTGAGGTGTTTTATATCTCATCTGGCACTAGCAATGGCGAATATCTGAACATCAGTGAAGACCACGGTGATATCGATATCAAATACATCGGGGATGCAAAAAGTAGCCGAAGTTTAGTCGAAGCGCTAGCAGATGGCTATAAAAGTACTATATTTTCATGATAACTAGATAAATTGAGGATTTAAAGATGGAAAGGCATGACTCAAAGCTAATGTTGTCACTCATCGCATGTAGTGTAGCAACGGGTCTTCATATTAGTCCTGCGTATGGTGCTGAAGGTAAAGAAAAAGCATCAAATCGTATGATAGAAGAAGTTATGGTTGTCGCGCAAAAGCGTGAAGAAAAAATGCAAGACATCCCCATTTCGATTCAAGCCTTTTCTTCAGATAGGCTTGACGCAATGGGGATTACCTCTATTCCGGATTTGCAGTTGGTAGCGCCAGGTTTGAACTACACTGAAACATCTGGTTTTTCTATTATTTATATTCGGGGTGTGGGCTCAGATACATTCTTGATGGGCGATCCCAATGTGGCAACCTATCTGGATGGTGTGTACTTACCGTTCGCTTTTGGTCAGAGTCAAGAGCTGTTTGGTATTGAAAGAATAGAGGTGCTTAAGGGGCCGCAGGGGACTTTGTTTGGTCGTGGCGCCAATGGTGGTGCAATCAACATCATGACCAAATCTCCGTCTTTAACCGAGCCGGAGGTCCAGCTTGAGGTGGGCTACGATTCGTTGAATACCGCGCAAACGAAAGCCTATTTTTCTTACCCCTTAGCCGATACGTTGGCAATGTCAATCTCGACGGCATATAAGTCTGGCGATCATTGGTATGATCAGGAGTCAAGGGCAGGGGGCGAAAAATTGCCTCAAGTCTCATCGCAGGCCATGCGCGTAAAATTGTTATGGACTCCACTCGATGAGTTGGAGTTAGTCTTCTCGTATATGCAATCTTTCTCGCAGGGAACCTCGTCTGGTCTTCAGGGGAATTCCGAGCCGAGCCTGTTGGCGCAAGCTTTGGGTATAACACCGCAAGAGGGGTATACCATTGATAATGATGTGCCTGTATTCCTGCATTCGAATAACAAAATTATGAGTGTTAATGGAACATGGAGCGGGGTCCAGCACGATTATAAGTTTTTGATGAGTCGCCAAGACGGATCGCCCTCGGGCTTATTTATTGACTTTGACGGGGCGCCAGAGGGCATAGCCTATTTCGGTACGGCTGATGGATCTATCAATGAAGTGGAAACCGCTGAGCTACAGATGGTGTCGACGGCTGAAAACTGGGCGGGTAGCAACGTTCGTTATAACCTTGGATATTATTTTGTAAACTGGACATCCGCGCTTGATCCGGTTTTTCTGGGGTTGGCGGCTATTGATCTCTCTACTGGCGTAGCGAATTCGTCGCTTAGTTTGCCTGCCGGTTTTGTTCAAACCTTAGATTCGCTCTTGCAGCCGTTGTTAGGCTTTGGCGTTCCTTCCGGCGCGGTGCGTTTGGTGGGCAGAAATACACTTGAGTCTCATGCGCTATACGCTCAAACCTCAATTGACTTTTTTGATGATTTCACATTTACGCTCGGCGTGCGATATCAAGAAGAAACTAGAATACTTGATGAGTCAAGCTCCTCGTTAGGTGATTCAAATATTGATCCTGTTGTCTTTATTCAGAAATATGAAGATATTGAAGATAAAGTAACAAGCACTAAACCTAAAGTAGGTTTGGAGTATCGGCCGCCGTTCTTAGATGATGGGATGTTGTATGCCAGTGTGCAGCAGTCTATTAAGGGTACCCAGTTCAACTTGATTAATATTTATGATCCACCAGAAGTAATCGCGCCGGAGGAGATGGAAGCTATCGAGCTTGGTATAAAAACATCGCCCTTCGGTGCGGGATCAGTTTTCAATTTTGCCTACTTTAAATACGACATTGAGAATCTCCAGGTTCAATTTGTCTCATTGCTTCAAGGCGGGGCGGTTACGCAGGAAAACGCTGGCGGTGCTGCTATCGAGGGTTTCGAGTTTGAATTCCAGACGTTATTGTTTCCTAGTACGATTGATAATTTAGTCTTTATTGCTAACGGAACTATGTTGACTACTAAGGAGTATACCGAGTACTTGGGCGCAAGCGGTTTTGATCAGAACACCGGACTGCTGTCTACAAATAATGACTACTCGGGGAACGAAATCGCTCGAGCGCCAGATACCACCGGGACACTGGGGATATCTAAAACTACAGAGGTTCCGGGAGGATCGCTGGAGGTGGGTGCAGACTACTATTATAACTCGGGATTCTATTATCTCGCGCAAAATTCTGAAAAGAGCGTAGAGGATGCTTATACGGTATTGAATGCGAGGATCAGCTATTTATATGAGCCGGAGAATTTGCGTATCACGCTATATGGCAAGAACCTTGAGGGAACCGAATATAATTACGGCCGATTTCACGTTGATTTTGGCACGGCTGATTATAAAGCACCACGGGATGTCGTTGGCTTGAAAGTAAATTGGCAGTTTTAATACATTGGGAGCTATAGTATGAAAAATAAAATTATTAATTTATTTCGAGCTGTATTTATATTCTGGGTTGCGTCTGTTTTTTCCGCACCGGCTTTTGCGGACAATGATATTTGGAAGGATAAGCGGTATGTGTATGCAGTAGGTAATAACCGTATAGCGAATGATGACAGTAGTCTCGATAGTACAATGGGAGGCGGAGTCGGATTCGGCTATTTTCTCGACAAATGGTCTATTGAAACTGTTTTGTTTGGGGAGGTTGCACAGGACGGGAATAGCGATGGCAGCGATGCAAAAATCAATGGTATTTCAATGCATGTTTTAAAGTTTCCATTTGATAGTGTTCCTGGCTTATTTGCTAAATTGGGCTTTGGGATATCTGAGTATTCAGACTTTCCTACGGC
>NZ_JBFHDY010000173.1:0-5172 GCF_041584495.1 Zhongshania sp. | reverse complement strand
GGATTCGGCGGCATTTCAATCCATTCCCAGGGTATGCATCTCAGTCGCGGATACCGAAGACGCGCATACCGCTGCACCCGCAGGCCTGTTGCTCAACGATTTTCCGGTGGGTTCACAGGCCGGGCCAGGCGGTCTGCCTGCCAGGCTCGGCAGCGTGACAGTCGACGTGCCGGTAACGACATTGGATCAGGTCTTCGTACCGGTGGTGACTATCACAGGTGATGACAAGGTATTGGCGGGTATTCCGAGCATGGAATCCATCACCGTGACGGATACTGATGCCGGTGGGCCACTGGATGTTACGGCCGTGGCCTATTTCGGTGTTGGTGTCCAAAGGGGCGGAGACATGATTCTGGTTGATGACCAGGTAACCGCACTGGTTGAGGGCACGCATACCGCCAACCCGAATCTGGAAAATGCGCGCTACCTATTGGCGGGAGTCGGCGAGCGATTGCAGGATGGGGACCAGGTAGGGCTGCTATTTTTTCAGCGGCATGTTCAATACAGTGCTGTCGTTAATCCAATGACGGTGGGTGGTTTGACGGGGCTTGTCGGTTTTATTGGGGACGCAGAGCTACCGCCTGTTTTAAGTGCGGTGGATCCGGTTACCGGCGCACTCAACCCGCCTAACCCGTATCAGGTGGATGCGGTGGGTGTTGAAATTCCGATTATCGATCTTGGCCGTCATCCTAATGCGATTTTAAGCCAGTAAGCCAATGTCCTCATGACGACGAGCACCGATAAATAGGCTTTGCAAAGGGCGTTTAAGCGCGGGCTGCTTGTTGACGCTGAGCATTCCGATAATTAGGTATCTGCTGCAAGCCTATCAAGGAGAATGCCTTGAAACTCGACTTACCGATGCTTGATACTGCCTTTATCAGCTCCCCTTTCGATCACTGGGCATCTTACCGCGCACACGCCCCGCTATTCTTTAGTGCGGAAAATGGTTTCTGGGTGGCATCCCGCTATGAAGATGTCGAAGCCCTGTTGCGCAACACTAGTGTATTTTCGTCTGCGAGTGGCCCTGGCGGTGATCACACTTATGAAAACAATCACTCCCCTCAGGACACCGCAGGATTCCTGCCGCTGCTGCAAAATGATCCGCCAGAACACACGCGCCTTCGCAGCTTGATGTCAAAAAGCTTCACATCGCGCCGCATTGCTGCGCTAGAAAAGCCAATGCATACAATGGCTGAGAATCTGCTGGAAGGGCTGTTGGCAAAGCTTGAACGTGATGGCCAAGCCGATTTATACGCAGATTATGCGAGTCCGCTACCAGTGAATGTGATCGCTACACTCCTCGGTATACCAGAAGCATTCTATGAGCGTCTGGCCTTTTGGAATCAGGCGCTCGGAATGGGCAGCAACCCCGATACCCAGGGTAGTTTGACCAATGAAATGGACGAGGCGCTCGCTGCAGTAATCGTTGAGAAACGGGAAACACCGGGGGACGATTTGATCTCGGCCTTAGTCGCGATTGCCGATGAAGAGGGGCAACGGCTACGCGCCCATGAGTTGCTAGGCTTTTGCAAGCTGTTATGGATTGCGGGCAACGAGACGACGACCAATCTGATTTGTAATGCCGCGTTATTTTTGCAATCTCACCCAGAGATACTGCAGCAACTGCGGGATGACAAAAGCCTGATCGACGCATTTGTCGAAGAAGCCTTGCGCCTAGAGGGGCCGGTCAACGGCTTGTTCCGGCGCTTAGCTCACGATTATAACTACAAAGGATGCGAACTTAAGGAGGGTGATAATGTGTGGTTGCTTTTTGGCTCTGCCAACAGGGATGAATCGATTTTTCCCGATGCTGCCCAATTCAAACTTACACGCAAAGAAGCGCAGCATCTCGCCTTGGGCAAGGGTATTCACTTTTGTATGGGTGCGCCACTGGCACGCATGGAGGCACGAGTTGCCTTCGAGCATTTAGTGGGTGTTATGCATCGCTTCAAAATTGATGATAAAGGTGGAAAGCGCATTCCAGTAGCGATATTGAGGGGCTGGCTGTCAATGCCGGTGGCGCCGGTAACTGAATGATAATCCATCAAGTTAAAACCAGGCTATCCAATAGCTATGTGGTCGTTTACCCAGAAAAATTGCTGGTGTTTGATGTCGCGGTAAAGTGCCACGCGTATGTTTTAGGTTATGTAGAAAGTGTTTTGGAACGCTCAATTAGTGACATCCGACTTGCTACTTGCACCCATGACGACCCTGATCACATTGGTGGCATTTCGGCGCTGGCTGTTGCGAGCGGTTCTAGCGTGGCCCTTCCACTGGCGGCGGGTGAATTCGTACGTAAAATACGAGGAGATCCGTTAGGGCCATTTTTCCGGATTGGTTCGTCGTTTCGAGAGGCATTCCGTGCGCGCGCTTGGCAAATGTATCTAAGTGCGGAGCGCACTCGGCAGGCGCGTGAACAACCATGCTGGCAAGGGCGTGTCGACAAAGTCGCGACATTTCCCAGTGACGCTTTGCGCCTAAAACATGGAGACAAGCTACCAGGGTTCGACGACTGGTCGGTTATTCACACACCGGGGCATACATGGGATTCGATTTGTTTTTGGCATGCCGAAAGTGGCAGCCTCGTGACAGGAGATACGCTGCTTGGTAGTGGTGAAAACGCGGTGCCGCCGGCAATTTATGCCAATCCTTCTCAAACTCGGCGCACCCTTAGGCTTATTGATGACCTCGGTGTAAGTAAATTGTATCCGGGACACGGCAGTGTCATTTCTATGCAAGCAACAGGTCAATTTAATGCCATATAGCAGACAAGCGAGAATTTAAACTAGAAGTCAGAAGTTATTGTATCGCGCGCTGCTCAGTGCATCGCTGCGTTCTTTCAGTTCGGGAATTGCGGCTGAGAAATCCATCGCAGTGAGTGTCAAGCAGCTAAAGCCCTAGGAATGATAGAGACCGAGGATTCACCTTCGAACGCGGCGGAAATTTTGGGTCGCATCATTAAGAAAATAATAACACGACGAGCGTATGGTTTTAGGAACTTTGAGAATTATCGATTACGAGTGCAGGTCCACTGCGGGTGAGGCGGGATTATAAGCAGGGTTTAATGAGTGCCATCCCCTGTTTATTGGGTAGAGCCGAGTCGTTGTGTTGGATATGGCACGCTGTCGCGATTTTTTCGGCGCGCTACACCGATTATGGTGTAGAGCCGGAAAACGTCACGGGGTGTCATTAGGGTCTAAAACCGACAGGCGAAAAAAAACGGCAAGCCAGTAAGTAACTGATTTGCCGTTCTTTAATGTGGTAGCGGGGGCAGGACTCGAACCTGCGACCTTCGGGTTATGAGAAATCCAACAAAATCCTAAGCTACTGTTTTTAAGTTAAAATATTCGAGTCGTCCGTTGTTTTGGGTGTAGTTTGGCATGGCAGAGAACATGTGATCCCCACAAATCTCCCACTGGACCTAAAGTAGCGTTACGTGTGGCATTGGTGAGTGTGCCTGCCTTGCGGAGATTAAGCACTATATTCTCCGCAGTGTATGCGGATGATGCCCTTGCGGATGCGGAGATAAACCGACATAATCCCAGCATAAGGTGCGGAGATTATGACAAGGTACATCCACGAACTTTCCGGCTGGCCCAGCTTCAGCTTCGATGAAGCCATCATCGCGGAGCGGCTGCCCGCTGTTTCCCGCAAGCAGGGTCGTCTGCTCGGGAGGATGGAATCCCTCGGTTTTGATTTACGGCAGGAAGCCGAGCTCTACACGCTGACTGAAGATGTGCTGCGGACCAGCGAAATTGAAGGAGAAATCCTCGACAAGCAGCAGGTACGCTCCTCTATTGCCCGGCATCTGGGAATGGATATTCCGGGTCTGGTCAAAGCTGATCACGCTGTCGAAGGCGTGGTGGAAATGATGCTGGATGCTACCCGGTACTTCGATAAGCCGCTCACCCGCGAGCGCCTGTGCTCCTGGCACGCGGCGCTGTTTCCCACCGGGCGCAGCGGCATGCACAAAATTACGGTTGGGGACTGGCGTAAAGCGGAAGCCGGCCCTATGCAAGTGGTATCCGGCCCAATAGGCCGGGAAACAATCCACTTTGAAGCGCCGGATCCCAAACGATTACCGCAAGAAATGGCGCGATTCCTCGAATGGTTCGAAGCGCCTTTCAAAGGTGACCTCAATCTTAAGGCGGGTATCGCCCACCTCTGGTTTGTCACCATCCACCCCTTCGAAGACGGTAATGGGCGGACGGCGCGAGCGCTGGCAGATATGCAGCTGGCCCGAGCTGAGGGCAGTCCACATCGATTTTACAGTATGTCCGCCGAAATACAGCGGCAGCATAAATCCTATTACGATATTTTAGAAAAGACCCAAAAAGGAAGCCTGGATATCACCTCGTGGCTGGTGTGGTTTCTGGAGGCCCTTCAGGGTGCCATTGATGGTGCGGAGATCATCACTGGAAAAGTGATGGCTAAAGCCAAGTTCTGGTCATGTAACGCAGATCAGAATTTCAACGCCCGCCAACAGAAAATGCTGAACCGCCTGCTGGATGGGTTTGAGGGTAAGCTGACTTCATCCAAGTGGGCAAAAATCTGCAAATGCTCGCAGGATACTGCTACTCGGGATATTAATGATCTTATGGCGCGTGGGTTGCTTGAGAAGGAGCCAGCTGGCGGTAGAAGCACGAGCTATGTTTTGGTTAGCTTGTAATTAATACGCCTCTTCTTTGGAATGAGCTACTCCTTGAGGCGCGGAGTGTCATATTTTAAAGGTTTAAAACCTTTTCAGTTGAAAAGTGAAATGGAATTTTGTATGCGCAAATCAGGGAACACGAAAAACTGGCTTCGTTACTGGCGCAACTCACTCGCAGATGCCGAAGCAGGACGAGGCGCAATAAACAAAAAAAACTTAGGTCTCACATCTCTGTTAATGTTGTTCAATTTCAACAGGGGACGTTACAAAATGACGCCAACTCGGAACTTAACAAAGAAAATTTAAAAACTCTTTTCGCGGGTGAGCCTGAAAAGGGTAAGCGTCCGGCAAACCCACATTGTCTACGGCCGCCAATTATACGGCAGTAGTTCGCTGATCTTTGACGCCCGCTGAGTCGGCAATCTTTCCATTACATCTTTCAAGTAGGCTTGCGGGTTCAGGCCATTTATCTTCGCGGACTGGATTAAGGTCATGACATTAGCCGCACGCTGACCACTGCG
>NZ_JBFHDY010000172.1:0-5246 GCF_041584495.1 Zhongshania sp. | reverse complement strand
TTGAACCGCAACTGGTCAAGAAGCACCAGACCCACCTCACCAATGAGATAGAGCGGAAGATTCTCGCTCTGTTTGCGCTGGGCACCAGTTATCAGGACATTCGCGGCCATATCGAAGATCTGTATGGCATCAGCGTGTCCAACGGCACCCTTAACACCATTACGGACAAGTTGTTGCCGGAACTGCAAGCCTGGCGAGAGCGCGATCTGGATGTGATTTATCCCATCGTCTGGCTCGACGCCATTCACTATAAAATTAAAGAGAACGGTCGCTATATCAGTAAAGCCATTTACACTATTCTCGGCCTGAACATTGAGGGCAAAAAAGAGCTGCTGGGGCTTTACCTTTCAGATCAGGAAGGCGCTCATCATTGGCTGAGCGTTCTCACCGACCTCTATAACCGCGGCGTCAAGGATATCCTGATCGCCTGCGTAGATGGTCTGAAGGGCTTCCCAGAAGCCATTGAGAGCGTGTACCCCCACACCGAGATTCAGCACTGCATCATTCACCAGATTCGCAACTCGCTGAAGTACGTGGCGTCGAAGAATCAGAAAGCGTTTATGGCTGACCTGAAGTGCGTTTACAAAGCCGCCACACTCAATGCTGCCGAGATCGCTCTCGACGATCTCGAAGCAAAGTGGGGAGATAAATACCCCATGGTTATTAAGTCCTGGCGAAGTAAATGGCCGACCTTATCAGCCTATTTTAAGTACCCGGACTACGTGCGAACGGCGATCTATACCACCAATGCCGTAGAGGCGGTACACCGCCAGTTTCGCAAACTGACCAAGACCAAAGGCGGATTTGCGAACGAGAACAGCTTACTGAAGCTGCTCTATGCTGGTATGCTGAAAGCCTCCGAGCGGTGGACACACCCGGTTCAAAACTGGAATCTGACGCTATCTCAGCTGACCATTCACTTCCCGGAGAGATTGGATGATCATATCAACTTATAGCATCCGTTAGGCTGACACAGAGTTTTGAACACCCTCTTTTGTCAATTTTAGAGTGCCTGTCCATTTGCCCACGATTTAGAAAAAAGCGTGAACGAATTGTCGTACTGTAAGGCCATCAAAACTCCCTGAATTCATCACCAAAACAGCCATGTTTATCTACAAATTGATTGTAGGCTTGTATGGCGTTCTTGTTTTCATCGGCTCATTTCTCAGAATTTAACTTTGCTAATTTGTCGCTAAGGGCTTGCTCAAGTGTTGCCGAGAGATTGGTTTTTAAGTCTTTGCAACTTTTGAGTAAATTGCGGTTTAAACCAAGGTTTGTAGACTCTTTTGGGGATTTTTGGGTAAATAGGCGCTGCATGATTTTGTCCGCTAGCCGAATACATAGCTATCATTCTGCGCATGTATGGGTGTATTGCAAGCCCTAGCTAAATCTTGATGCCCCGAGCCTTGGTCGCCATTTAGTCCTTTGCCTCCCTGCCTAAAGTCGCTACAATCGCCCCACCAAAGGTGCTCTGTAAAGAGATAATCGGGAAGTCTGGTGTGTATTAAATCCAGCGCTGCCCCCGCATCGGTAATTAAGCTAGGTTCGCCATAACCACTGTGCCACGGCATGGGAAGGGGGGAACCGAGGAGATATCCGCTTATGAGCCCGAAGACCGGCCATTGGTTTCATTCACAGAACATCGCACGGCGGGTGCGAGGAGATTTCATGTACTCTCGGTTTTCTGCGCAATTTCCAGCGCTGGAATTCGGCTTTGTTGCCGCTATTCCCCTTATTCCCTCGTTTTTCATAACGCGTGTAGTTCGCGTTGCTAAGCTATTCCGTTTGCCGGTCTTATTCTACATCCCACGTTTGTTCTGAGTTTTATTGTATCGCGTCGTCGTTAATTTAACGGCGATATAAGTACGTTCAGAATTTCTAAAGGAGTAGGAAATGACACTGCGTTTGCACGTTCAAAAGTTGGTTACTGGTCGTTCTCGTTTAACAAAGGGCGGGGTCACGTATGCCTACTGACATTTTATGTCCGGCGGTGTTTTTGGCTGCGCCCGCTTCGGGCCAGGGTAAAACCACAATTACTGCGGCTATTGCCCGCTACCACCGTTTGCAGGGCCGCGAGGTGCGCATTTTTAAAATGGGCCCCGATTATTTAGACCCGCAAATTCTAGAGCAGGCCTCTGGTCACCCAGTTGCCCAGCTTGATCTGTGGATGGCGGGCGAGGCCTATTGCCGAGATCAGTTTTATCGCGCGGCGCAAACCGCCGATTTGATTTTGGTGGAGGGCGCCATGGGTATGTTCGACGGCGATCCATCGAGCGCGGATTTGGCGCGTACCTTTGATATTCCCATTGTGCTAGTTATGGACGTGAAGGGCATGGCGCAAACCGCAGCGGCCTTGGCCTGTGGCCTAGCCAATTACCGCGACGACGTTGCGGTGACGGGCCTAATTGCCAATCACTGCGCCTCTGAACGCCATCGCCAGCTGATTGCCGACGCCCTGCCAGCAAGCCTGCCCTTACTGGCGAGCTTTGCCAATACGCCGACTATTCGCCTACCGGAACGTCATCTTGGTTTGGTGCAGGCCTGTGAAGTGCGCGAGGAATTAGAAACCTGCTTTAACGCCGCCGCCGAGTTGGTTGGCGCCAGTAGCTTGGCTAATTTACCGCCACCAGTGCGCTTTTCTGCCCAGTCAATTGCGCCGCCACCGCGCTTATTGGCTGGGGTAAAAATTGCGATTGCACAGGATGAGGCCTTTAGTTTTATTTACCCAGCTAACACCCAGTTGTTAACCGCGATGGGCGCCGATCTGCAATTTTTCTCGCCAATTCACGATACTAAATTGCCCGAGGTCGACGCCCTGTGGTTGCCCGGTGGCTACCCGGAGTTACACGCACACGCGCTGGCGGCGAATACCGCAATGCACGGGGAAATTCAGCAGTTTTACGCGAGCGGCAAAGGGATTTTGGCCGAGTGTGGCGGCTTTATGTATTGCCTAGAAAGCCTGAAGGATTTGGCGGGTACGCGCCATAGCATGCTGGGACTGTTGGCTGGTCACGCAGCCATGCGTGGCCGTGGTGGTTGCCAAGGTATGCAGAGCGCGGTACTGCCCGAGGGCGAGCTGCGCGCCCACGCCCACCATCGCTCCCAATCAGAAAATACCCCAGAACCGATTGGCTACGGCAGGCGGCCAAAGCACCCCGCGCCGGGCGAGTCCATATACCGGCAGCGGGGTTTAACCGCCTCGTATTTGCACTTGTTCTTTCCTTCGGCACCCGAGGTAATCGCCAAGGTGTTTTTGCCGCATACCCAAGTAAAGGATGCAGATCGTGTCAGGGATTAGTCTTTCAATTCTCGCCCTAGGTTTCTCGCTGGGCTTTGTTCACGCCATGGATGCAGATCATGTTATGGCGGTGTCGGCCCTTAGTAATCGCCATCGTGACGATGGCAAAAAGCGCGGCATAGCGGGAAATTTGGCACTGACCTTGCGACACTGTAGTCACTGGGCATTGGGTCATGGCGTGGTCTTGCTGCTGAGCGCAGGCGTGGTGTTTGGGCTGGGGCTGAGCTTGCCTGCGCGCCTAGGGCATTTTGCCGAACTGGCAGTGGGCTTGGTGCTGGTCGTGATTGGCGGTTCGCTGTTATGGCAATTACGACGGGAGCGGGTGGTGGTATTGCGTCATAAGCACCAGCACGAGCATGGCGAGCTGGAGCATGTACATTTAGTAAAAAGCAGTACAGCGACTGATGCCTGTCCCAATTCCGCAAGCCCAATAAAACACAGCGCAATGCCTGCGGCCAAAGCCCATACCCCAGTGATGGTTGGCGCCCTGCACGGCTTGGCTGGCAGCGCCCCAGCCTTGGCCTTGGTGCCGGTGATTAATGATATGGCGTTACTGTCGGCGCTGCTTTATGTCTTGGTTTTTTCCTGCTCGGTGCTATTGGGCATGGTGGTGTTCGGCTTGGGCCTTGGCAGTGTGCAATCGTATTTGGCTCAGCGCCACAGCAATTTATTTGATTTGTTCAGGCAGGCCTTAGGCGCGGCCACGGTGGTGTTTGGCGTGGTGTGGTTTGTGCAGGCGCTATAAACTATGTGGCCCGAGAGCGCAGATGCCAGCCAAAACGCTAATCCAGTTACGCCGCTGCGCAGCGGCTTAACCACGGGTAGCTGCGCCACAGCATGTGCGGTAGCAGCGGCGAGAAAACTTCTCTTCGATGAGTCGATAAGCTGCGCCAGTATTACCTTGCCCAAGGGTAAAGTAGTGGACTTGCCGATTGCGTATCTGGCCCCCGCGGGGGCAGGGGTACTGGCCAAAACCATTAAAGACGCGGGTGATGATCCCGACGTTACCCACGGTGCCACGGTGTTTGTTCATCTCGCTTTAAGCGCCAACAGCGGCATGCATTTTCGTGCCGAGCGCGGTGTGGGCACGATTACCCGCAGTGGCTTGGCCTTGGCGGTGGGCGAGCCAGCGATTAATCCGGTGCCACGGCAAATGATTCGCCAGCATCTGCAAGGTATTGCTGAGGGGGCGGATTACCACGGCGGCTTTGATATTGGTATTGGCATCGAAAACGGCGAAGTCCTCGCCTTAAAAACCATGAATCCGCGTTTGGGGATTCTTGGTGGCCTGTCGGTGTTGGGCACCAGCGGCATTGTGCGGCCGTTCTCTTGTAGCGCCTATATTGCCTCTATTCACCAAGGTATTGATGTGGCGGCGAGCAATGGCTACGGGCATATTGCCGCCAGTACTGGCAACCAAAGTGAAGGTTTTATTCGAGGCCATTATCAGCTAGACGATATGGCGCTTATCGAAATGGGCGACTTTGTTGGCGCGGTCTTAAAGTACTTGCGCCGTAAGCCCATCGCCAAATTAAGTCTCTGCGGCGGCTTCGGCAAAATAAGTAAATTGGCGGCGGGGCATTTAGATTTACACAGCCGCGCCTCAAGCATCGACTTTGCGAAATTGGTCGATTGGGCCGTGCAAGCAGGGGCCACCGCTGGGCTCTGCAGCCAAGTTGAAAATTCCAACACTAGTATCGAGGCGTTAAACCTATGCCACGCAGCGGGGCTAGATCTCGCTGCCGTTGTCTGTAATCAAGCGCTAATTCAAGCGCGGCGCATTGTTCCGCGCACCACGGAGTTAGAGGTTTGGGCAATAAATCGCCGTGGCGAAGTCGTCGGCCATGCCAGTGATTTCTCGGCTAACACTACGGCACTAGCGCAATGACGATGTTAATACTGGGCGGCACCAGTGAGGCCAAGGCCATTTGTCAGCAGTTAGCCAATA
>NZ_JBFHDY010000171.1:0-5265 GCF_041584495.1 Zhongshania sp. | reverse complement strand
TTTTCGTCACGGTGTAATACCGCTTCGTTTTCTTCATAGCTAAAGGCGCCGAGTAGGCTCCGTTCTGCGCTGCTGGGCTTATCAAGCATGGCCAGTGATTGGTTGGCGTGTCCAGCCATAACCACATGATCGAAGCGATGGCTTTCGCCATTCTGGTCGACAAGAATTACATGGTCGTTGAAGCGATGTACCTTCCTAATAGCGCAGTTTAATCGAATGCCCTCGGCGAAGTCGGTGCTCAGCCGTTTTACGTACTCGCGGGAACCGCCGGTGACTGTCTGCCATTGGGGGCGTTCATTGACTTGCAGCAAGCCGTGATTGTCGCAAAAGCGTAAAAAGGCTTTGGCGGGGTAGGCGAGCATTTTTTCGGTTGGTGTTGACCAAATGGCGGCGCTCATCGGCAGCAAGTGATCTTCGCAAAAGCCAGGGCCAAATTTTTCTTGGCGCAGCAGCTCGCCGAGTGACAAATCGTCAGGCAGGGTTTGCAGCCAGCCAGCGCTTTGCTTATAAAAGCGCAGTAAATCTTGGATCATGCCCCAGAAGCGCGGACGAAAAACATTACGTTTTTGGGCGAACATAGTGGCGATGGAGTTTGAGCCACTGTATTCAAGGCGGCCTTGGTCTAAGGACACCCCAAAGGACATGTCGGTGCCTTGATACGGAATGTCTAAGTACTTAAACAGCGCCACTAAATTGGGATAGCAGTGTTCGTTAAAAACAATAAAGCCAGTATCAACGGCAATGGTACCGGCACTGGTTTGGATATCGACAGTGTTGGTATGGCCACCGAGTCGGGAATCTTGTTCAAACAGCGTTACCTGATGATGTTTGCTCAACAGCCAGGCGCTGCTCAAGCCCGAAATGCCGGAGCCAATGACGGCAATTTTTAGGGGTACTGACTTTAATGGTGTTTGCATAAATATATCGCTGATCCCGCTTTGTCTTATTTACGTATATTCAGCCTAAACAGATTTGCCACAGCCAATGCTAGCGACGCGACCAAGGTCATCGTCTCTGTAAGGAGAATGAAATGCGGAATCCCTCCCGAAGCTGGCAATTTATTCGTTATGCTTTGCCAGGCTTACCACTTGCGGCCTTAGGCCTGCCTTTTTATCTTTATGCACCGCTCTGGCTGGCTGAACAAGGCGGCTATGGATACAGCATAGTCGGTTTAGTGTTCTTTGCAGCGAGAATGACTGACGTACTGAGCGACTTGCCCGCAGGGGCGTGGATCGATCGGTATGGCAGTCATCGTGCCTTATGGATTGGCGCTTGGCTGCTCATCGCCAGCAGTGCATTGGCATTGGTTTATCTGCCCCACCCTTGGCCCCTGCCATTACTGGCGAGTGGGCTGATACTACTCATGCTGGGTTGGACGGGTATTACTGTACCTTGGTTGGCGCTGCCTGTGAATATCTCATTTTCAGCGCTAGATCGGCTGCGTTATAACAGCAGCCGCGAAGCCATGCTATTGCTCGGAACCCTATTGGCAATGGTATTACCTGCCATATTGGCCCCCGCGATACTCCCCTCAGTTCTTGTGTTGTTGCTTGCAGTCTTGCTGCTGACGGTTTGTCTACAGGGGAGTCAGGCGGCACCGGCCAGTACCCGCGTTCTTAGTTTTCGGGTGTTGCTGACAGATCAGCGCACACGCAGTTTAGCCTTGCCGTGGTTTACCAATATGCTGGCCAATGCGATCCCCGGAACGGTGCTTATATTGTTTATGCGCGAAGTGCTGCACGCCGAGAGCGAGCTCGGCATTGTATTGATTAGCTATTTTCTCGCGGGCTTGCTTGGTGTGCCATTTTGGTATTTTCTCGCGCGGCGGGTTGGCAATCTATTGTCCTGGCGAATTGGCTTGTGTAGTTCTGCACTGCTGTTTAGCTTTGCTGCGCTGCTGGGCGAGGGGGATGTCGGCTGGTTCATTGCCATTAGCATTGGCACCGGCCTGGCGCTGGGGGCCGACCAGGCCTTGCCTTCAGCCATGCAAACCGCTTTGGCGCAGACTTTGTCCAAAGAGCAGGGCGGTGCGGTAATAGGAGCGCGGATGTTTGCGCTATGGAGTATGTTAAGCAAAGCGGCTCTGGGACTGGCGGTCGGCGTGTCGTATTTGTGGTTGGGCAGCCAGACGGACGGGGCAGTTCCGCCAGCGTGGGCGATCAGCGCCGTGTATGTGGTGGCGCCAGTGGCGCTAAAACTACTGGTTTTTTTGATGTTGGGTCGCAGGTCAATAGTGACAATTGAGGGTGGTGGACAATGAATAAAAATCGCAAGGCGTATCTGTTCAGTATTCTATTACTGATGTTTGCAGGCTTGATATCGGCACCCGTAATGGCGGTTGAAAATTGGCGCACGGTGAGCGCGGAAACCTTCAGCTTGCTCTGGAAGGATTTGACCTACACCCGCCTGCAAGTTGACCCTCAGCAAGCTCTGCCCGCGTCTGGTGATATTCTGGCGCCAGATTACGCCAAGCAAATCATTATTGAATATAAAGTCGGGGTGTCGGCGGAGCGCTTTCGCAGCATGACCGAGAAGGCGCTGACGGGTGCCTATTCGCCTGCAGAATTGGCGCCCGCTAAAGCGGACATCGCCTTATTTAGCAGCTGGTATAAAAGTGTTGAAAAAGGACAGCAATACCGTCTTGCTTGGCTGCCAGAGCGGGGTTTGCAGCTGTATTTGAATGAGGAGCATTTGGGTGCAATTCAGGACCCTAACGCCGCGGCGCTAATCTTGAGTGTGTGGCTGGGAAGGGCTGCGGTAAGCGAATCGCAGCGCGATACTATGCTCGCTGCGTGGCGGAGGGCTGCCGCAGATCAGTAGGCCTCCGCGTTATTGTTTAAGGCATTGAATTTATTGGTAATAATTAAATGATCTAAGCTTAGAATATTTGTCCCAAAACCTGCCCTTCGCTTGAAAAGCCTAGGCTGAGCCCCTAGCATGCGCTGCTGATAGCCTGCCGAGAGTGAGACCTAGGTGAACACGTCTACAAAATTGACTTTAATATTATTGGGTTTGTCCCAAGCCGCGGCCCTTAACGCCCAAGAAATTCCCCAGAGTCGGCGGGGCTTAAGCATAGAAGAAGTTCTGGTTACGGCGCAAAAGCGTGAGGAGGGTGCCAATGACATCCCCTTGGCCATTGCCACCTATACCGGCGAAGACCTCGTTGCGCTCGGGGTCAGCGATACCACGGATCTTGGTAAATTACTGCCGGGCTTCTCTTACGCCGATGGCGGTTTTAACACCCCAATTTACACCCTGCGGGGGGTCGGCTTTAATGAAAATAGCCAAACCGCCAGCGCGACGGTGGGGGTTTATATTGATGAATTCAATTTGCCCTTCCCGATTATGACCAAGGGCAGTAATTTGGACCTTGCGCGGGTAGAGGTGCTAAAAGGCCCTCAAGGCACGCTTTACGGCCGCAATACCACCGGTGGCGCGATAAATTATATTGCCAATAAGCCCAGTGATAGTTTGATTTATGGCGGCAGTGTGGGCTACAGCAGCTATGAAACCAGTGAAGCCAATGGCTTTATTAGTGGGCCGCTGTCTGAGAGCGTTAGTGCACGTCTGGCGCTACGCGCCATTAATAGCAGTGAAGGTTGGCAGCGCAGCCGTACCCGCCACCCTAGCAGTGATGCCTACAACGGCAAAACTGGGCGAAATTTAGGCGGTGAGTATCAGCAGTTTGGCTACGATACCTTGGGTAAAGTCGATAAGCAGAGCGGGCGTTTTTCGCTGAGCTGGTTAGCCGCCGACAATATTGATATTAGCTATCACCTCGACGGTTGGCGCGATCGCTCCGAGCCTCAGGCCTTACAAGTGATTGCCATTGAATCTCAGAACGCAACCTTGGGCGCGGCTGGCCTGCACCCAGAGGTGGCAGATTATCCCGTTAATGATAAAGACACCCAAGACAATCGCGCCGCTGACTGGCCAAATGCCGGTATGGAATTTCGCTTAAACGACAGCTTTTACTCCACCGGTGTGCGCGTGGGCTGGACCTTGTCAGAGGATCTCGAGGCGGTGTTTTTGGCTTCACTCGGCCGCTTTGAATCCGATGGCAGCTTTATTCCCCAGTCTGGTGTCGACACGGTGAATACCGAGCGCAATGTGTTTGCGACCACTGATTATTACAATTTGGAGTGGCGCTTGGCGGGCAACGCGCACCCCGACGTATTCTGGCAGCTCGGTGTTAATTACAGCGAAGATGATGTCGCTGAGTTTCAGCGCCTGCATCACGAGACGGTGAGTATTATTTTCCCCGTTGACGCGCCGAACGGCGACGGTGTGGCGGGGCTGGATAATCGATCGGGCTTTGGCGGCAATCAGCTTGCCGAAGTGGCGGCGGTGTTTTTTCACACCGAGTGGGCCCTGGCCGATGATTGGACCTTAAGCGGTGGCGCGCGTTACACCGACGAGTCCCGTAAGTTTAATGGCTGCGGTCAGGACGTTAACGTTGGCGATGAGCCCGGCGCTGACCAAGATTCGCCCGGCGCGCAAGACGAAGGTGTCGGCTTGGCCGGGGCCTTTAGCGGGATTAGTTTACTGCAATCGCCGCTGGCCGGTTATCTGCCCGGCACGGCGGAACAAGGCGGCTGCTTTACCTTGGACAATGAAACACGCCAGCCTGGCCGCTACTTTGGTGAGTTGAGTGAAGACAATGTGTCTGGGCGTCTTGCGCTCGATTGGCGCTTTGCCGAAGACATGCTGGCTTTTGTCGCGCTGAGTCGCGGCTTTAAATCGGGTAGCTTTCCGGTGATTAATATCTCGGATTCGGTGCAGTTTGAACCCGTTACCCAAGAGCAGCTCGACGCCTTGGAGATCGGCGGTAAATTGACCTTGCTCGACAAAACTATGCAGCTCAATGCCTCGGTATTTGATTATCGCTATAAAGATAAGCAGTTGGTGACCAACTTCCGCGACCCAGTCTTTGGCGCGCTGCCTATTTTGCGCAATGCCCCCAAGTCTACCGTGCGCGGTGCTGAGTTGGACGTGAAATACACGCCGATCGAAGGCTTGTATTTGTCCCTCGCGGCGGCGTATTTAGACACTGAAGTTGAAGAGTTTGTCAGCGGCGACAGCAATGGCGATGAGTTCGACTTTGCTGGCAAGCCCTTTAATTACAGTCCGCGCTGGGAATACACTCTGCTATTAGATTATGTGCTGCCCGTCTTTGAGCGCTATGAGCTGTCGCTGGGTATTGATTACAGCTATAGCGGTGAAACCAACGCTTCGCTGGAACAGGACCAACGCTTTTTCATTGAT
>NZ_JBFHDY010000170.1:0-5309 GCF_041584495.1 Zhongshania sp. | reverse complement strand
CGCCTGCTGGGCTCGAACCAGCGACCCAATGATTAACAGTCATTTGCTCTACCAACTGAGCTAAGGCGGATCAGCTTCAACAGCTGAGGACGCGCATATTAAGGAGGTTTCCTAAGTGCGTCAACCCTTTGTCGAAGAAAATGTTGTATTGGTGGTTTTGTGAACAATTTCGGGTGCTTAGCGCGAAGTGGTAACTTGTTTGCAGCACCTTTGCGGGCAGAGAGGTAGCGGGGTACTATTGGTGGTTTTCTGTAGCGAGTGCGTGGTGGATGTCTAAACCTTTTCAAGTAGTGTCTAAATTCGCCCCAGCGGGCGATCAGCCTGCGGCGATTGCCGGCTTGATAGAGGGCGTGAATGCGGGGCTCCATGCCCAGACCCTGCTGGGGGTGACGGGCTCGGGTAAAACTTTCACCATTGCCAATGTGATTGAGTCGCTGCAGCGGCCGACTATCGTTATGGCGCCGAATAAGACCTTGGCGGCCCAGCTCTACGGTGAGTTTAAAGAATTCTTTCCCAATAACGCGGTTGAGTATTTCGTGTCTTATTACGATTACTATCAGCCGGAGGCCTATGTTGCGGCCTCGGACACGTTTATCGAGAAAGATGCCTCGATTAATGACCATATTGAACAGATGCGCCTGTCGGCGACTAAGGCGCTGATGGAGCGCTCTGACGCGATTATTGTTGCCTCGGTGTCGGCGATATACGGTTTGGGTGACCCCGAGCTGTATTTCAAAATGATTTTGCATTTGGTTCGGGGCGAGCGAATTGATCAGCGCCAGTTGCTTCGCCGTTTGGCTGAGCTGCAATACACGCGCAATGATATTGCCTTTCAGCGTGGTACGTACCGGGTGCGCGGCGATGTGATCGATATATTTCCTGCTGACAGCGAAAAAGACGCGGTGCGAGTGGAGCTGTTTGATGACGAAATCGACTCTATTACCGGTTTCGACCCCTTAACAGGCGAGTCTTTCGGTAAATTTCCGCGGGTCACTATTTATCCCAAAAGCCATTACGTGACGCCTCGAGATACCCTGCTTAAGGCGGTGGATTTTATTGAAAACGAAATGCTTGAGCGTTTAAAGCACCTTCGGGAAAGCGATTTACTGGTGGAGGCGCAGCGTCTTGAGCAGCGCACCCGCTACGATATTGAGATGATTCGTGAGCTGGGCTACTGCAATGGCATAGAAAACTACTCGCGCTATCTCTCTGGACGTGAGCCCGGCGCCGCGCCACCGACCTTGTTTGATTATTTGCCTAAAGACGCTTTGGTCGTGGTTGATGAATCACACGTTACCATTCCTCAGATTGGCGCTATGTATAAGGGTGACCGCTCACGTAAAGAAACCTTGGTGCAATACGGCTTTCGTCTGCCGTCGGCTTTGGATAATAGGCCCATGCGCTTCGAAGAGTGGGAGCGCTTGGTGCCACAAATGATTATGGTATCGGCTACACCGGGGAATTACGAAAGCGAACATTCTGCGCGTACCGTAGAGCAAGTGGTGCGTCCAACCGGGTTAATCGATCCTAAAATCGAAGTGCGTCCGGCGACCACTCAGGTCGATGACTTGCTTTCGGAAATTACCAAGCGCACCGACGTTGGTGAACGGGTGCTCGTCACTACACTCACCAAGCGTATGGCTGAAGATTTGGCTGAGTATTTAGATGAGCACGGTATTCGCGTGCGCTACCTGCACTCAGATATCGATACCGTCGAGCGGGTTGAGATTATTCGTGATTTGCGTTTGGGTAAATTCGACGTATTGGTGGGGATTAACCTGCTGCGCGAAGGTTTGGACATGCCTGAAGTGTCGCTGGTGGCAATATTAGATGCTGATAAAGAAGGTTTTTTGCGCTCTGAACGATCGCTCATTCAGACCATTGGTCGTGCGGCGCGAAATCTGAATGGCAAGGCGATTCTGTACGGTGACCGCATTACCGGGTCAATGGAGCGTGCGATCGGTGAGACCGAACGGCGTCGAGAGAAGCAAATTGCCCACAACCTAAAGCACAACATTACCCCAGTTGGTGTTAAAAAGTCGGTAGAAGATATACTCGATGCTGGCGCGATACCTGGATCAAAAGGTAAAAAACACAATCGCCAAGATAACCGTAAGGTAGCTGAGCCATCCGGAGATTACTTGCAAGACGCGGCGGTAATGTCGACAGCCGAACTCGGTAAGCTCCTTAAGAAGCTCGAGCAGGAAATGCAGCAACACGCTAAAAATCTGGAATTTGAAGCGGCGGCTAATGTTCGTGATAAATTATCTGAAATTAAGCAGCGATTTTTTACTGCCCAGTAAATCAGTTTTAACTATTGAACTACACAAACACCGTGACTATAATGCGCGTCCTTTATAGGACTATAGCTCAGTTGGTTAGAGCGCTACCTTGACATGGTAGAGGTCCCCAGTTCGAATCTGGGTAGTCCTACCAAACACTAAAAAGGCCCGCTAAATAGCGGGCCTTTTTAGTGTTTGGTGGGTTGTGTGCGGAAAGCGCCTCTTCGACAAATTGCGCCAGCAATTTGGACGGCCTTTAGGTCGCCCGTAGGGTCAAAAGTGGCCTAAGCCAGTTTTGATCACTCATTGCGCCAGCAATTTGAACCAAGCCGAAGGCGCAGCCCCGTAGGGGTTTAAAAAAGCCCTTAGGCTTTTTTAAAGTAATCCAGCTCTCCGGCGAAGCACATTTCTTTGTAGCCGCTGCCATACTGATACAGCAAAACGCTAGACGGGAGGCGGAAAATGCAAAAGCCGCCAAGCCTTAAGCTTGCGGTTTTGACCTTAGCGTCTCCCATCAAGCTTTTCCCGACATCACAAGGCCCCAGAAATTGCCGCATCCAACAATACACTCGCTTCTGCATTGCCATTCTGTTTCAAGTAGCTGCTACCTACATTAGTAAACTTAGGGATCATCTCGGCACCCATGCCTAATGATTTAAACTGAGAAACCAGCTGTGCTCCTGCTTTTAAAGAGGGGTTTGAGTCAGTTGCCATTTTCATTGCGTTGCCCAGTAAACCGCCTTCACTCTTGGAGGTGGTCGTCACTGCTGGCGCGGCGTTGAGCAGGCCGCTCGTACCGGGAATGGCGTTGGCGATGACGCTAAAGTCATTACCAGATAATACGCTTTGTGCGGTCTGCAACAAGGCGCCCATACCGCCGGTCGCCTGTGATGTGCTGACGCCGAGTGTTTGGCTTAGTAGTGGCAGTAGTTGGATGCCGGTTTGAATCATGCTGCCGGTTGCGGTTTGATTGACCGCTGCGGCCGTGTTGGCGTCGAGCGATACGCCGCTGCTTATACTTACTTCGCTGCTCGATGTCTTGCTTGTTGTGGTGCCTGTGGTGTTGCTGCCGTTTTTGTCGGCAGGCGATGCCTTAGCTGGCTTACTTTCTTCTGTTGGTGCTGGCTCGGGTGAGCTAAAGATACTTGTTAGGCTGTCCCAGAAGCCGGCGTTGGCTTGTAGGCTAAATGCGCTAAATAGGGCAATGCAAAGTATTTTTTTCATTGATCATTCTCGCTTTAATCGAAGTGTATCTGCATGGATTGGTAGTTAGCTTAGATGCATGTTCAGCGTCTCGCCACTCATAGTAGGGCAGTATGTCAGCTGTTAGTTTGTTAAGTTCCATGGTGGCGTTCGGGAGTCCTTGATTTGCGGTGGGTTTCGGCTTGCGAAGCGGTAGCGCTATGGCCATAATAGCGCGCTTAAACCCTCTGCAGTTTTATGCTGCATTTTATATGTCACGTGACCTTTGGTAGGGGCCACCACTGAAAGGACAAGCTTATGCCAGTTATTACGCTTCCCGACGCGAGTCAGCGCGTTTTTGATAACCCCGTTACTGTCGCCGATGTCGCCTTGGATATTGGCGCCGGTCTTGCTAAGGCCGCGCTTGCTGGTCGGGTGAACGGTAGTTTGGTCGATACCAGTTATTTGATTTCTGACGACGCTGAGCTGGGTATTATTACTGAGCGGGATGAAGAGGGCGTGGATATTATTCGCCACTCCACCGCGCATTTGCTGGCGATGGCCGTGCAGGATTTGTTTCCCGGCGCGCAAGTGACGATTGGCCCCGTTATCGAAGATGGCTTCTACTATGACTTTGCTTACGAACGCGCCTTTACTCCAGAAGACCTAGAAAAAATCGAAGCGCGGATGACAGAGTTGTCGTCTGCTAATTTGCCGGTTTCGCGCAAGGTGATGAGCCGCGAAGAGGCGGTAAAAGCATTTAGTGATTTGGGCGAAGAGTATAAAGTTGAAATCATTAAAGACCTGCCGGGCAATGAAGATATCTCGGTTTATCAGCAGGGTGATTGGATGGACTTGTGTCGTGGTCCGCACGTTCCAAGCACGGGCAAGTTAAACGCCTTTAAATTGACCAAGGTTGCTGGCGCTTACTGGCGTGGCGATCAAGCCAATGCCATGTTGCAGCGGATTTACGGTACGGCGTGGGGCAATAAAAAAGCGCTGAAAGCCTATTTAAACCGCATTGCCGAAGCTGAAAAGCGTGATCACCGCAAGGTGGCTAAAAAGCTCGATCTTTTCCATATGCAGGAAGAGGCGCCGGGTATGGTCTTTTGGCACTCCAAAGGTTGGAGCGTTTATCAGGCGATTGAGCAGTATATGCGCGACAAACAGCGCAAAAATGATTACCAGGAAATTCGCACGCCACAGGTAGTGGATATTTCCCTGTGGGAGAAGTCAGGTCACGCTGATAAATTTAGCGATGGCATGTTTACCCTAAGTGCAGATGAGCGCACTTTTGCGGTCAAGCCAATGAACTGCCCCTGCCATGTGCAGGTATTTAATCAGGGCTTGCGCAGCTACCGCGACCTTCCGTTGCGCCTAGCAGAGTTTGGCTCATGTCACCGCAATGAGCCATCGGGCTCACTGCACGGCATTATGCGGGTACGCGGTTTTACCCAAGATGACGCACATATCTTCTGTACTGAAAATCAAATTCAGCCTGAAGTTGCCTCGTTTATCGATTTCCTTCACGAAGTTTATGCTGATTTTGGCTTTACTGAGGTGATTTACCGCCTGTCGACTCGTCCCGAGCAGCGAGTGGGTAGCGAGGAGGATTGGGATCGCGCCGAAAAGGCCTTGGCCTTGGCGCTCGACAGCAAAGGATTACCTTGGGAGTTGTTGCCTGGCGAAGGTGCCTTCTATGGCCCTAAAATTGAGTTCTCACTAAAAGATTGTATCGGCCGGGTTTGGCAGTTGGGTACGATTCAGGTCGATTTCTCCATGCCTGGTCGTCTCGGCGCGCAATATGTTGATGAGGCGGGACAGCGCCAAACGCCGGTGATGTTG
>NZ_JBFHDY010000169.1:0-5344 GCF_041584495.1 Zhongshania sp. | reverse complement strand
TTGCTGGCCTCAGCGGCCTTCCAGCGGCCACGAAGTGAATACAGCATATGGAAACGGCGACGACAGCAGCGAGAGGAGCTCCTAGCACTGCAGGGAATCTTGATATGAATTTATTCCGGACAGTAGTGTGCGAAGGCAGGGGTCCATCTCAGTACGAAGCTGGTATTTCCCCGACCGCACACAAAATAAAACGCGAGAATCAGCTTTGGCGTCTCCGGTCCAGCATCTAGCACCAGAATTTGAACCGTAAGCTCATTGCGACAATACCGAGGTATTCAGTATCTCTTCAATATGTTGCTTATAGCGCAGATAAACACTGGTTTGCTGTGGTGGCTGGCTGCGGAGGTTTATTGCGTCGAGTTGATAATGGGTAGGGCGAGTTTCTTGCAGCAGTAATTGACTGGCTAACTGGTCAAATATAGCCGGACCCGCTTTGTCATAGCTGAAGTGCTGGTCTTGGTAACGCATATCAAATACTAAGCGCCCCTTGCTGTCGGTTTTGGCGATGGCCTCAAGTTGGACGCGAGTATCCTCGGCGGGGTTGTTAGCTATTAATTCACTTAGGTCTAATACTTGGCTGCGCCAGCGGTTGTCCTGCTGGTGGAGTTCAAATAGGCGAAACTGATGTTTGCCTGCTTGCTCAGTGCGGCAGCGCTGCAGAAACAAAACCAGTGGCAGTAAAAGCTGGTTAACATTGCTAAACGCGGCGGTGGTGTAGTGCAGGGAGCCACGCTCATCGCGCACAAAGAGGTCGGCAAAGTCGTCCCGACGATGAAAAAACACATAGCAATCTGGGGTTGTGGCGGTATCTACTATGCTTGCTAACGCGGAGTTTGGTGCGCAGTATTGGTCCATTAACACAGGGCTGAAGCTGGTTTGCCCCCGCCCCAGGCACTGAATTAGCGTGGAATAGCTATGGGCGTGAATGCTGCGTAATTCATCGTTTTCAGTTTGTAATATATGGAAACCATTACTCAGTTTAATAATGACTCGCTTATTTTTGGGTTGTGTATAAAACGCGCGGTATAATAGCCGCGGCAGGTGCCGGACGCGTTTGCGTAGTTTTTGTTCCGGGTCATTAAAGCACAGAGCGTCGATTATTGGTGCTGCACTGGCTTTAGAGGCCGCTAGCATTAACTGCTGGTAAACCCGAAAGGCGTCGATAATGGCTTCTTGTCCGGCAAAGGCAAGCGACGAGACCTCCCCCCAGCTATTAATAACCACAATTTCAATATGGGTGATTGGGTAGCTGCTATTGTGTTTGGCGAGTCCGGCAGCGCCGAGTGAGCTTAGTGCGCCTTGCCCTAAATTAATATACAACAGCATTGCTTCTGGTACTTTGGGGCGATTAAACGCTTCGTGCTTTTGCGGATCGGCGGCATAGGCTTTGCGGGGAAGGTGGCCGCTTAAGTGACGGGCCATTTCTCGTAGGTCATTTTCAGATACACCATCCTGCCGCGCATTGAGTCGTAGCTGTGTGTAGTCGTTAATGAGGCCATTACAAAAACACCAACATAATAGCCCGCTCAGGTGCTCGTGTTCTTGCAGAATAGCGTCGTGTTCAAAATCGTGGCGGGCGCTGCTACTCACTGCCCAGCGCCGCTGTTCGCCGAAGCCTAAGGTGTGAAAGAATAATTGTTCTTCCGATACGTCGGGGGCAATGCCTGGGTTTAGCCATTCGACTTTATTGCGCTTACGCTCAAAGGCCGCGTACAGCTTGCGGCCGAGCAAGGTCATCTCTTGCGACTTAATTAGGGCTGGGCTATTACTCTGCTGGGCAAAGTCCTGCAAAAAGCGGTAGCTATTGGTCAGTTCGGCAACTAAGAAACGATGTTCATCACGTACCCGGCGAATTTTCCAGCGACTGCGCGTATCTAAGTTCAGAAGTTGCTCTGGAGGCCATTGCCACTGCGCAATGAGTGTCTCGAGTAATCTCCGCCGCCAAGGCGCTGCGCTGCCAGCGGTCTGTGAAAGTCGAATACCGACTTTAAAATAAAACGCACGGCGAATTAGCTCAAGGCGATCAAACTCCTTGCGCGAGCTTAAATACTCGGCCAAACGCCGGTACACCATGATATAGGGATCAAAGTCGTCACTGCTGACTTCGCCACGGTAAACAGCTTCTTTCAAATCAATACACAGCGGCACCACATTGGGGAAATTGCGGGCGTAGGCCTCGGTCAGCAATAGCTTTAGCACCGCCTTATAAGGCGAGCTAATGGCCTTGTAGAGCTGCCAAACCCCGGCGCCAATAAACTCGCCGGCAGGGATATCGGAAACCCCGCCAAAATCAATAGACTCGTCAGGTCCAACAAAGCCCTGGGCGTGCAGTAACGCGGTGTATTCTTGGTAATTCACTTCTTCGCTCGGGGGCACCAACCACCATAGCGGGTAGCGACCAGCCACCAGCAAGGCGCTGCGATAAAACTCGTCTAACAATAAATAATGTTGGCTGGTGCCAGCGGCTTCGGCGCTAATGCGGTCACGCTGGCCGCGACGAAACTGCTCACTGTCCATCAAGAAAAAGTGAATATCTAAACCGAGGCTGCGGGCCCAGCCTGAAATGGCAGCGGCTTTATTGTACAAGCGCTGTAAGCCGAGTTCGTCAATGCTGTTGTGATGACAGAGCCATACGTCGAGGTCAGAGTCTTCAGCCTGAGCGACCGTGCCACATGAGCCCATTAAAAAAACACTGTGGATTAGCGGCGCTGCTTGTTCGTCGTGACGGTATTGCACACTGCGCGCAATATTGCTGCGTACCCGCTCCAGGGTTAACTTGTCGGGCGTGTAGCCGTCGATACCGCAGGGGGTGTTAGCGCTTTTGTAGCCCGGCAGTATGGGGTGGTTAATATGAATCAGCAGCGGCAACAGGTCTAAGAATATTTGCTGGCGAGGTAAAAGTGCCGTGCGGGTACGCAGCAAACGCTCATGGTTGAGCTTGGTAAATCGTTCGCGCACCTGTTTTAAACCAGCGTGGCTGATGCCGCGGTCAAACAGAGGGTGGCTGATCGATTTTTCCGTCATACAGGGCCTATTAGTGCAGGATTAAATTTAATCCGTCTACTGTAGCTGTATCGGCCGCTTGCTGTCATGCCTTAGGCTGGCTAGCTGGTGATTGGCGATCAAGCTGACGAATAAGCAAATGCCCTTGCGCATTCACAGTCGCCTGCCAACCTTCGGCAAGCCAGGTAGTGGCCACGGTTTCGCTAATGAGCGCAGGGCCTAAAACCCTTTGCCCGCTGGCCAGTTCATCACGCACATAGCGCGGGGTGGCGTGGTAGGCCTTGGCGAAAAAAACAGAGCCCTGGTCTAATGGCTGACAAGGTGGGCGCGGCGCTAAGTTAGGCAGAGGCGGGATCGACGTGGCCGCGCGCAGGGCTTGGCGAACATTAACGAGCTGCACTGGCAGCGTTAGCCTATGCCCATACCGCTGTTCGTGGGCTTGGTGAAAGGCCTTCTCTAGATCGGCCAGCGAAGTCTGCCAAGGGATATTTAAGGTATAGGACTGCCCGCTGTAACACAGATCAACACTGGGGTGCTCTGTGATCTCCGCGTCGTCAACGCCTTCGTTTTGCAATTGCGCGCGGCCAGTGAGCGCCAAATTATGTAAATGCCCCAACACGGCTTCACTACTAACCGACACAAGCTTGGCGTTGAGCGTGCGAGATAATTGCCGCTCTTTCGGTGCCAGCAACATGCCTAGGGCTGAAAATACCCCGCCGTAATTGGGCACAATAATCTCGGTGCAGCCCAAGGCTTCGGCGAGTGCGCACACGTGTAAACCTCCCGCGCCGCCAAAACAGCAGAGACTAAACTCGGCAGGGTCGTAACCGCGCTGCACAGAGATCACCCGCAGTGCGCGGATCATATGCTCGTTGGCAATGGCGATAATTCCCGCTGCAGCCTCTTCAATACTTAAGTGTAATTGCTGCGCGAGCACATCAACGGCGCTGCGGGCGGCGTTGATGTCAAGTGGCATTGCGCCGCCGAGTTTAGCACTCGCGGGCAGTCGACCCAGCACCATATTGGCATCGGTGACCGTGGCCTTGCGTCCACCTTTGTTATAACAGGCGGGCCCGGGGTCGGCGCCCGCCGACTCAGGGCCCACCCGCAGCATGCCGCCCTCATCAACATAGGCAATGGAGCCACCGCCCGCGCCGATGGTGTGCATATCCACCATAGGAACCGCGACAGGGTAGGGGCCAATTTTGCCTTCGCTAGTAAGTTTTATCTCGCCATGGATCAAGGCCACGTCGCTGGACGTCCCCCCCATATCAAAGCTCATCAAGCGAGGGCGCGGTAAACTATCGGCGAGATGCTTTACCGCCGCCAAGCCCCCAGCAGGGCCTGATAAAAGCAAATTTACCGCCCGCTGGCCGGCGTTGGCGGCGTCAGTAGTGCCGCCAGAAGACTGCATAATTGACAGTGGCGTGGTCTTTAACTCGGCCTGCAAACGACCAAGATAGCTGGCCACTTTGGGGCCAAGCCAGGCATTTAACCACGTCGCCATGCCTCGCTCATACTCCTTGTATTCAGGCAAAACCTGCGAAGAGCGCGACACAAACACAGCCTCTGGCATGGCCTCGGCAATGACCTTTTCAAAGCGATCATCTATAAACGAGAATAATAAATTGATCGCCACTGCGTCAGGCTTGAGTGTTCGAATCTGCTCTTGCAGCGCGGCGATGTCATTTGCGGTGAGATCGTCGATAAGCCTACCGTCGGCACCAATACGCCCACCGGTTTCTAAACACAAGTTCGCGGGTACCGGTTCGAGTTTTGGTGCCGGACGTAAATCATATAGGGCCGAACGGGTTTGCCGACCAATGGTGAGCATATCGCCAAAACCGCGATTTGTAATAAACGCCGTGCGCACCCCCTTGCCTTCCAACGCGGCATTGGTGGCAACGGTTGAACCGTGCACCACAACTAAATGGCCAGCGGCAATGAGCTCCGTCAGGCCCAGCGCGCGAATTCCCGTTAAAATGGCCTGCTCGGGGTGATCTGGGGAAGACAGACACTTATAACTGCGAACTTGCTGCTCATAAAACAACACAAAATCGGTAAACGTACCGCCAGTGTCCACACCAAGATAAGCAATGTGAGGGGCTAGTGACATACGTGCGCGCCATAAAGAATTTGGCGTATTGTCGCCAGTAATACCGGGGATGTCATGTTGTTTAAAGCATTCGCTCATATGGATCCCTGCCTTCGCACACTACTGTCCGGAATAAATTCATATCAAGATTCCCTGCAGTGCTAGGAGCTCCTCTCGCTGCTGTCGTCGCCGTTTCCATATGCTGTATTCACTTCGTGGCCGCTGGAAGGCCGCTGAGGCCAGCAA
>NZ_JBFHDY010000168.1:0-5372 GCF_041584495.1 Zhongshania sp. | reverse complement strand
GCCGTAGGAAAGTCTGAATACTCAGATATCCCAAAGCCCAATTTAGCAAATAAGCCAGGAACACTATCAAATGGAAACTTTAAAACATGCATTGAAATACCATTGATTTTTGCATCGCTGCCATCGCTATTCCCGTCCTGTTCAACCTCCCCAAACAAAACAGTTTCAATAGACCATCTGTCGAGAAAATAGCCAAATCCCACCCCAAAGCCCAAGGTGCTATCAAGCTTACTGTCATCGCTGGCGATGCGATTATTCCCTAACGCATAGACGTAGCGCCTTTCTTTCCACATTTCATTATCATCACTCGCCATAACAGGCGCAGAAAGAACCGACAAGACACCGAAAACTGATACGGTTCGTAATACATTAATCACATTATTTTCCACTCTATAGCTCCCAGTTATAATTAAAATTGCCAATTCACTTTCAGTCCAACAATATCTCGTGGTGCTTTATAATCTGCCGTGCCGAAGTCAACGTGAAAACGGCCATAATTGTATTCGGTGCCTTCGAGGTTTCTGCCATATAGCGTGACCCGTAAATTCTCTGCTTCATAAAAATAACTGATCCTTGCGTTCAAGACGGTATAGGCGTCTTCGACGCTTTTTTCAGAGTTCTGTGCAAGATAGTAAAAGCCGGAGTTATAGTAATAATCTGCACCAATCTCGATCGACCCACCGGGCACTTCGGTAGTTTTAGACAACCCAAGTGTCCCCGTTGCATCCGGTGCTCTTGCAATTTCATTGCCCGAATAATCATTGCCGGTCGACAATAGGCCGGTGTTAGGGTCAAACCCGCTGCCATTCAGGTATTCGCTATACTCCTTGGTGGTCAGCATGGTGCCGTTAGCGATAAGCACTAAATTATCGATTGTTCTGGGAAATAGCAGCGTCTGAAACTCAAACTCATAACCTTCGATGTCAGCGCCGCCGGCGTTCTCTTGGGTCACCGCCCCGCCTTGAAGCAAGGACACAAACTGCACCTGAAGATTGGTAATATCGTATTTAAAATAGGCGAAGTTAAACACTGAGCCAGGGCCAAACGGCGACGTTTTTATACCCAGCTCGATGGCATCCATTTCTTCAGGATCAATTTGCTCGGGTGGATCATAAATATTAATTAAGTTGAATTGGGTACCCTTAATGGACTGCTGCGCACTGATATATAGCATGGTATCGTCCATAATCGGTGGCCGATACTCCAAGCCTATTTTGGGCTTGGTGCTGGTGACCTTGTCTTCTATATCTTCATATTTTTGTATGTATACGATTGGATCGACATTAGAATCGCCTAAGGCGGAACTTGACTCATCGAGCGTTCGGGTTTCTTGTTGGTAACGGACCCCGAGGGTAAAGGTAAAATCATCCCAAAAGTCAATGGAGGTTTGGGCGTAAAGCGCGTGGGAATCGAGGGTATTCCCCCCCACTAGACGAACAGCGCCCGATGGAGTACCAAAACCCAATAAGGGCTCCAAAATTGCATCTAACAACTGAACAAAGCCTGCTGGCAAACCAATCGTCGTATTCGCGGCGCCGGTAGAGAGGTCAACACCTGCCAGCCCTAAAAATACCGGGTCAAGCGCGGACACCCAGTTAACCCAGTAGTAGCCCAGGTTATAGCGAACATTGCTACCTGCCCAACCATCCCCAGTCGATATCATTTGCAGCTCGGCGGTATCTACTTCAGTAACAGCACCGTTATCGCTACCAAAATAAGCGACGGCTTCAGGCGCCCCATCAAAATCGATAAACAGCCCTGTTGGTGATCCGTCTTGCCGGCTCATTAAAAATTTATAGTCGTGTTGCTCACCACTCCATTTCCCTGTAAGACTAACTATCTTGTTGTTTGAGGAATAATACACAGGAACATCATTATGAACGGTATACCCCGTTTGCGGCTCTATACCCACTATTTCGGCTAACAGACTTGGTTCAGAGTTGCCTTGTAAGCCTGATGATGTTCCTTGATCAAAAGATCGCATATAGGAAAATAAAAGCTCTAGTTCATCAACAGGGGTCCAGAGCAGTTTTATCCGCATGGCCTGTGAAGACACCTGAGGTAACCTCTCCCCCCCTCCCGTTGACTCAGGGTCATACCAATGATCGCCAGATTTGTAAGAGGTCGAAATTGACATCGCCAAGGTCTCTGCTAGCGGGTAAGAAAAATAGGCTTTTGTCGATACCGTATTTAATGAATCATAGCCCCACTCAAGCTGTACTTCCGGCTCGGTTAACGAGGGCGCTTTTGTCATGATATTGATTGCGCCACCGTTCGCGCCGCGGCCAAACAATGTTCCCTGTGGCCCCTTAAGCACTTCTATTTGCTCAAGACCAAATAACTCCTGATTTACCCCAACGGCGAATGGTAAATACACACCATCGATATAGGTCGCCACATTAGGATCACCCATTAAAAAGGTGTCTGAACCCACCCCCCTAATGTAGATAATGCCAAAGCCAGAGGTTTCGGTGTAGTTCATACCCGGCGCTACCAATTGCAGGTCTGCAATAGATGTAATGCCCATGGCCTCGAGCCGATTTTCAGAGAATGCCTGTACAGAGATGGGGATCTCTTGCATTTTTTCTTCACGCTTTTGCGCAACCACCAAGACCTCTTCTATCATGCGGTTGCCACTTTTTTTTTCAAGACTATACGCAGGGCTACTAGCAATACCAAATACGCCACAAATAAGCGTGGCAAACACCAACTTAAAGCGGATAACTGTCATTTTTTATATACCCCATATAATTATTATTTTTTATCTTAAAATTCTTCTTTATAACCCCTACCGCTACTTTCACTGAACTCTAAGCACTTCTACCATCACCGCCGCACTAAAAATCGATACATCGATCTCCCATTCCGGCACAGAGATACACGTCATTACTGTTTTTTATAGAAACATCAGCACCCTATCCGTGAAGACAGCAATTGACACAAGGCCGTACAAGCCCTTTTAAACAAGGCCCCACCGTCGACCTTACCGTAGAGAACATAAAATGTTATTTTTATACAACTTATTATTTATTAAATTATTTTTATTTTTTTAATAATTAATCCTATTTATAAAACTAGGACACCCTATCACACAAAAACTACAACAACTAACTCAATAAAACGCCGAAACTTTTCTATCACCGACATTGTTAAAAAAAACAATAACATATGCCATTTATATTAAATATATTTAATAAGCCGTCTCAATAAACACTCAGCTAAAGCCAAGTCCGCGAACTACCGTATTCCGAAAATAATCAATATCCAGAAAACACCATCCAATCCCAACCCTGTCGCTGCGACATTACCACTTCCACCCCCAATTAGGACCACCAAATAATTACCATAAATTAATTTTTAACCTATTCTCCTAAGGAACCGCCTTCTGTCGGGGTTTTAATTGGACAAATTTCCATGGGTCAACTCAGGCTGTCCGTGCATCTATTTCGTCATACTGTTTATGTGTACCAACGAAACGAATGTAAACCACTCTATAACGGATAGTTGATCCAAATGACCAGTCGATACTTGTTTGGCAATGTTGAACACAACTCTTCCACCTTTAATGTCTCTCTACCAAGCCATTTCGGGCAGTATTGAATCGCCGTAAGCCGGAGAGATCGCCCAAAAGGCTTTCAAAGTTGAGAGAGCAATAATACGTATGAATATATATTAGTCGCCTTTTGGGATCAGTGCGACAGGCGCTACGCTTGCGCATATGTCGGCTACTGCGACAAAGCCGTCTTGTCGAACTTGGTCGGTCATCTAGTAGGATAACCGTGAGCTACTTCGGTGGCGTTGGGTTCTGTATCAAATTCAGAAGACTGTGTGAGGTCAGAATGGCGATATACAACGATGATATGGAAGGCTTGAGCGTGTCTAGAAGGCACCGGCATCTCTAGCTTACATCGCGCAGTACTACACCGCCAAAGACGCCAGATAAAAAATCTCAAACACGAGGCCGACGACGGCGTAAATTAAGCTCGTCCACAGCAGTTCGAGTTCCCGGCTCAACGTCCCAAAAAAAGCAAGGACTGTAACCAGATGACGGTGTTTCGTTATCTCTAGCATGCGCAAATGGCGTGGATGTGGCGTATCAAACTGCACGGACGTCATACCCGCGTGGGCTTACTCCTAGCGGTCGACCGTCTTCGCAGCTGGCCCGCGTACAAACTTTTGAAGCATTGCGGGCAGCAGTGTTAAATCTGCGATTAGCGCGATGATAATTGCCAAGCCAGTCAATAAGCCAAATAGCACGCCGGGCACAAAATCAGAAAATACCAATAGCCCGAAGCCAAACGAAATAATGAGCGACGTATAAATTAAGGCATAGCCTACACTGCGATGACTGCGGGCAACCCCCTCCTCTGGGGTGTGCGTGGCAAGTTCCTGCAGGTAGCGGTGGGTGTAGTGGATGGTATCATCTACCGCTATCCCCATCGCGATGGCGGCAATTGTCATGGTCATGAAATCGAGCGGGATACCCGCCCAACCCATAACGCCTAACACCGCAAACGCCGAGATGATATTGGGCACTATGGTTATCAAGGCAATGCGAAGCGACCTAAATATTAAGCAAAAGGCGATGCCTAGGGCGAGAAACACCGCGCCTAAACTGAGAATCTGGGAGGTGAACAGCTGCTCTAACATTGTTTGATACAGTACAAACAGGCCACTGAGTTTGTAGTCTTCTGGCGCTACGTCCTGAGCCTGAACCTGCTTGTGGATGTCGGCAAGTAACACACCGCGATCAAGGTTCTCGGTACTGTCTCTAATTCTAGCGCTTATACGCAGCTGGGCCGGCGGCTCAATAAAATAGCTACTGAGCAGGTCTTCGCGCACGTTTTTATCAAGCGTCCAATAAATGGCGGTGAGTTCGTATTCTGTTAGCGGTTTATTGTTGTTTAACTGCTTTGCGAGTTGGGTGAAGTCCACCACCGACAACGTAGTACCCATGGCCTCAAACTGGGCCAGTGATTTTTGAATACTGTGGGCAGTCTGAACGTCCCTTGCCCTTAGCAATAGATTTTTGTCTGGATTCGCTGCTTTTGGCGGCGTATAGACAATGTCTAGCTGAGTCGAACCGCCAAATTCCTTGTCGATAAAGCTCAGTTCTTTGTGAACATCGGTATCGCTAGCAAAATAATTGATAAAGCTGTTTTCGACATTTAAGCGCAATGACCCAAAGACACTGACGGCAAAAAAGGCAATGCTAAACACCATAATCAGGGTGCTGCGCTTGGTGCAAAACCCTTGCGCGGTTTGCATAACACCGCTAAATATACTGCTCGATTCTGTGACGTGTTCCCTAGGGAATAGCAGCAATAATGCGGGAAACAGCAGCAGCGTACAGACGATAGTCACCACCATGG
>NZ_JBFHDY010000167.1:0-5390 GCF_041584495.1 Zhongshania sp. | reverse complement strand
TGACTTTGGATGTCGAAGGTATTGCGCAATCCATGATGTAATCCAGTTGAACTTTTCGAGCGTAGAACGACTCGAAGATTAGGAATTAAGCTCACTCAGTCTCAAAATTTTAGGCCGCTACCTTTAGCGGCTTTTTTTTGTCTGTGTTTTGCAGGGAATACTATTGCTGGCGCCCGGGCGAGGGCGGCGCAGCGGGCAGGTATTTCAGCAGCGCCGTGTCTGCCGTAAATTGCGCATCAAATAACGATATTAAGGCATAAATACCCATGAGTTTACGCATTACATATAAGAAGTCTTTGGGCGGCAATGCAAAATACTTGCTGATCGACGCCGCCGCGGCCCGCTTGGCAATCCGCTTGGGCAGGCCACTCTGTCGCCAATGATATTGACCACTCGCATTTACCGCACACGCGGGAACATGCTCATCTGGGGTGCGTAGCGGTTCAGCGATATCAATGCCAATATCGACAAAATTATCTAAGACTGCCTTGGGGAAATGGGCTTTCATAAAACCCAAGCTAATCGATTTTTGTAAAAATACTGTGTTATCTCGCTGATAGGCTGCCACCATCATTGCGCAAAACTCATTGGCGAACTCATCCGGCAGCGTGCGCATGGCACCAAAATCTAAGAGCAGCAACTGATCGCAGTTACCAATGGGGTCAATACGTACCCGAAAATTGCCAAAATTGGGATCGGTTTGCATCCGCCGCCAGCTAAATAGTTCAGTCAAGAACACATCTAATACTGCACTGCCCAAGCGATCGCGACGCGCTTGGGGTAAATTTGCCACGGCGGTAGAGTTGACCGAGTCAGCCGCCTCGTAGCTCATCGTCAACACCCGGCGAGTGGAAAATTCGGGGTAGCTTTTCGGCACCACAAAGCGCTCATCAGCGGCCAGAGATTTACCGACAAAATCAAGGTCCCGACGTTCCTGCTCATAATCCACTTCTTTGTGGAGCAATAGACGAATATCGCCAAACCAGTCCTCAATATTGCGCGTGCTGGATAAAAGCCGCGACACCTTCAAAAGGCGCAGCACCGCGTTAAAATCAGCGTCGATAGTTTCTTCCACACCGGGGTACTGCACTTTGATACACAGCTGTTCGCCTGTCGCACGCAGGCGCGCGCGGTGCACTTGGCCGAGCGAGGCCGCTGCCAATGGCCGATGATCAATATCCATGGCAGACAAGGCCTCCGCCCCTAACTCGTTGTGCAGCGCCTTTTCAATCACGGCCCACGCCATGGGTGGGGTGTTGTCTTCAAGGTTGTGCAGGGCTTCGGCGACTTCCGGTGGCATCATATAGTCGCTATAGGTCGCCATCATCTGGCCAATTTTGACCACACTGCCCTTTAAGCGGCCTAGCTCGCTGACAAAAAAATCGATGTTTTCGCGACGCTTCGCCAGCGCCCCATCATTGTCGCCGCTAATCCGCGCCCATACACTCTGACGCAGCGCGCGGCTGCCATAGCGCAAGCCGAGTTTTGACAATTCAAGACGACGGGAAAGCGCACCAGTTTTCAGGCGGTGTAGGGGCTTATCTGGGGGAATATTCGAATCGTTCATACGCGCTATTGTAAAGAATGTCGGTGCACAGCGCAGTAAACGCCGCGCTGGCGTGACGAAATATCAATTCACCGGCATACTCATACTCAATATCACCTAACAGTATCGCCTAAGGCCAAGCATGAAATTATTAAAAAACCTGACCTTGATCGGCCCCGGTTTTGTGGTGGCTGCCACCGGCCTTGGCGCCGGCGATTTGGTGGCCGCCGCTGTATCCGGCGCCAGTCTCGGTGGCCAAATTATTTGGGCAGTGGTTTTTGGCGCACTCATCAAACTCGCATTAAATGAAGGTTTGGCGCGCTGGCAACTTAGCACGGGCCGCAGTATTTTGCAGGGCTGGCAACAACATTTGCCGCGCTGGGTGAATGGTTATTTTATGATTTATCTTTTGCTGTGGGGGTTCTTAGTGGGCGCCGCCCTCATGGCGGCCTGTGGTCTCGCCGCCAATGCCTTATTCCCGCAGCTGTCGATCAATAGTTGGGCGGTATTGCACTCCCTGCTGGCGGTATTGTTGGTGTTGTTTGGTCGTTACTCGGTGTTTGAGTCGGCAATGAAAGTACTGATTTTATTGATGTTCATCACGGTGATGGCGGCGCTTGCCAGCCTTGATTTATCGGGCATCAATTTACAGCAAAGTCTGCTTATCGATACTGGCATGCAATCACATGGCAATATGGTATTGGCTGTCATTGGCGGGGTTGGCGGCAGTGTAACCTTGCTGTGCTACGGCTACTGGATGCGAGAAAAGGCTTGGCACAGTAGCGCCGCCCTGCCTTTGGCCCGCATAGATTTAATTGTAGCGTACACTATTACCGCGCTATTCGGCGTTGGCATTATGTTACTGGCTGCCAAAGCCGCGCCAGCCACAATACAAGGTAACCAGGTGCTTGTTGCGATGGCCGACGAATTAGGGCGTACATTGTCGCCGGCATTCAGAGAGGTGTTTTTACTCGGGGTCTGGGCGGCGGTGTTTAGCTCTATGCTCGGTGTATGGCAGGGGGTACCCTATTTGTTTGCCGATATAATGGCCACCCGCAACAAATCTAAACAGCTAGCCGCAGCTGACCAGAATAGCTGGGCGTATCGGAGTTTTTTAGGCTATCTCGCACTGCCTCCCATGCTTCTTTTACTACTAGGGAAACCAGTGTGGCTGGTGATGCTTTACGCGGTGATTGGGGCGTTTTTCATGCCCTTTCTTGCATTAACTTTGCTGTATTTAAATAACTGCATCATTGCTAAAACACAACGATTTGGCATCGGTAGTAATATTCTTATTGCCCTAGCCTTGATCGTATTTGGTTTTCTTAGCCTGCAGTCGTTGTTTAACTAACTCGGCACGCGTGAATAGGGCGTGCCGAGTTGGCTATTTACTCTGCTAGCATCGCCATTAAGGCTTCCCAGCTTACGCGGTCGGCATAGGCGTCATAGGCCAAAGGCATTTTGGTTTTTTCACCAACCGCAGTCGAGCCAGGGTTAGTGAAGCTATGCACAACGCCGGGGAAACTCAATAACTGTAAATTCACCCCAGCGGCACTCATTTCTTCAACAAAACCACCGACCTGCGCGGGCGGTACCATGGGATCGGCACCGCCGGTTGCCACTAAGACCTTCGCTTTAATCGTGTCTGGCTTAGCTTTAGTTTCGGTGCCCAAACTGCCATGAAAACTGGCGACTCCAGCCAAATCTAAGCCGCGCCGCGCCTGATTCAACACCACAGCGCCACCAAAACAGTAGCCAATCGCGTACAATTTGCTGGCATCCACCGCGGGCTGCTTGCGCAAAATAGCCAGCGCCGCATCAAAGCGGGCATTCATTTTAGCGGGCTCCGCCAACGCCGCATTCATAAACGCCATGGCGTCTTTCGGATGCTCGGTGCTTTTGCCATTGCCATACATATCTACCGCGATAGCCGTATAACCCGCTTCGGCCAATTGCTGTGCCCGGCCTCGGGCATAATCATTTAATCCCCACCACTCATGCACAACAATCACCGCTGGACCGGCTTCGGTTTTGGATGAATCACTGTACAACACCGCCGACCCCAGCTTACCTGGCAGCGTTAACTTACTCTCAACAAGCTCGGCATTCGCCGCCGAGGCAAAAAATAATAATGCGCTAAACCATGCGACTAACTTCATTCTAGGCTCCTTCTTTATAGTCAAATTCAAACCAGTGCTAGCAATATAACGCTAATAATATGACGGGGGATAGAGGGCTGCTGGGGATCTAGGCATTTTCTGCGCTGTAGGACCGGTCAGAGGAGTTACAGAGAGTGACCCGCAGTTTTCTCAAACTATCACGCTTGTATCAAAAGTATTCCCTGTCACTTCTGCGAAGCCGGACACCGCCCCTGCGAAGGCAGGGGGCCAGCTCGGCAGTCGCGCTTGGGGTTAAGTGTTCACTCAACATACTATTCACAGCGCCCTTGTAAATACGTGTCCGTGCCTCCTCAAGGATAGCAAAAACAGTATGAATCACTAAAACCTTAGGTATGAAAAAGGATCGCCAAGACGAAAGCCGCGTCTGGCGCTAATCGTAAAATGAATCTCCCCCCCCCAAGCAAATATGCGGAAGTGATTTTGGGTTCACCACCGTCCGTCGCGTATGTCATACTAATTGATGACTATTCACACAAAATGCCGCATTTTTATTCTTGCCAAGGATTATAATAGCGGCCTTTACCCCTTTAGGACACTCCCATGAAATACCTTGCCACAATGGCGTTAGCATTGGTTCCGCTGACGAGCATGGCAACCGATTTAACAATTCCGGCTGGCCAAGCCTATCTTGTCGGTATTGATCAACAGGAATTGATTTTAGATGAGCTGAATATTGGTGACGATGCCCGAATTAGCTTTGCGCCCGGCGTAAACTCGTGGCGGGTACATGCCCGGCTGGCTAATATTGGTAAAGATGTGGTCATCGACGGTCGCGGCTCTGCAGGTCAAAACGGTGCGCCAGGAATGACCGCTACAGCCTGTGGTGAGTTTGTCGACGGTCAGCCCGGCGAAAGTGGCCAAGCTGGTAGTGATGGTGTCGAAATCCGCTTACAACTTGTACTGGAAAGCTTGGGCAGCATGGAGATTCTCAGTGCTGGTGGTGACGGTGGCCTTGGCGGTGCTGGTGGTGACGGCGCTGATTTTAATACCAGTTGCGGGGCTGAAGTCGCAGGCGAAGGCGGTAACGGTGGTGACGGCGGTGAAGGTGGTCGTGGCGGTGATGTTACCTTTTTGTATCAAAGTATTGCTAAGACGGAATCTGGCGATAGCATGGTGAGTCGCCTAAGTATTAATGCCGACGGCGGTGCTGGTGGCGAAGGCGGTGACGCTGGCTCTGGTGGTGCAGGTGGGGGCGGTCGCTATGCAATTAAGAAGAGCTTGACAGGAAGTAGCCGCAAGTGGGTAGGTGGCGCTGCTGGCGGCTTGGCGGGCAGCCCCGGAACCATGGCTTCGGCCGGTAAGCCAGGGCGTATTCTATTGGACCAGTTAATTATGAGCACAGTAAAAGCCGCGCCGTCGAGCAATACTGCTAGTGTTAAAGCTCTGCAGCGTGAAGTTGAGGCTCTGCGCAAGCGTGTTGAAAAATTAGAGGCGCAGCAAGGGGTGGCAGTGCCAGTCAGCGGAGACTAATCGACGACGTTATTACTTCGCTAAAGGATGCCTAGTGCATCCTTTTTTTATGCCGAATTAGTGGTCCTCGCTGGCTAATAGTGCGTTGGCACTTAAATAGTGCGTGTGATTTGGCATTCATCTGGGACAGCTGTATTAATCGTCATTTCTGTACGCTATCTGATTGTTTTTATTGTGTTAATTTCAAATATCCT
>NZ_JBFHDY010000166.1:0-5401 GCF_041584495.1 Zhongshania sp. | reverse complement strand
CTGGCCTTGTAAGTGAGCGCCGCACACTGCCACAGCTATGCGCCGCTGATTGGCAACAGGGCTCGCCGCAGTCGGCTGGAAGGCGCCTTGATCTTTGCCCAGCGGCAATTGGAAATACTGCTGAATGCGATTGGCAATCGATAACAGGCGGCGATCCGTAAAGGCCTCGCCAATTAGAGTTACACCAAAGGGGAAACCGCTCGCTGTGAAACCAGTCGGCACTGCCACCCCCGCCAGATCGAAGAGGTTCATATAATTGGTGTAGTAGCCAAGATTGCTATTTAGCTTTATGGGGTCGGCGTTTACGGCGTCGATGCGATAGGGCCGACCTGCGGTTGGGCTTAATAAACAATCTACCGACGCCAACACTGAGGTCGCGGCTTTGCGCAGGGCTTTTAAACGGTATTGGGCTTGAAAGGTGTCTACCGCCGAACTCTTGGCGCCACCACCAATAATGGTTTGAATTACCGGCAGCATGGCCTCGGGATTGTCTTGAATCATTGGCGTGGTCGCAATATAGCGCTCTGCAACCCACGGCCCTTCGTAGAGTAGCCGCGCCGCTTTTATAAAGGGCGCAAAATCCACTTCGATAATTTCTACACCTTGTTCTTTTAAGGCGGTGATCGTTTCCTCGTAGCTAGCTTGGTAATCGCTGTGGCCAAAAAAGGCGAGCTGATCTGCTGGTAATACGCCGATTCGCAACGCCCCCTGCCATGCGCCGTAATGCCGCGCCTGATTAGCAAAAGGATTTACGCGGCTATAGGCATCGCTGGCGTCTTCGCCCTCGGCGACTGCCAACAGTGTGTTGGCATCGTCGCAGTGCAAGGCAAAAATCGTTATGCAATCCAATGAGCGGCAAGCGGGTAACATGCCGCTGGCCGACAGCAAACCAATACTGGGTTTGACGCCAACTAAATTATTGAAGCAGGCGGGCACTCGCCCCGAGCCAGCGGTGTCTGTGCCCAATGAAAAACTGGCCATGCCCAGTGCAACCGAAACCGCCGAACCGGAACTGGAGCCACCGCTGGCCATGCTCGGATCAAAGCTGTTTTTACAGGCGCCGTAAGGCGAGCGCACGCCGACCAAGCCAGTCGCAAATTGGTCAAGATTACTTTTGCCCACCGGAATCGCGCCAGCATCAATTAGGCGCTGCACCACAAAGGCGGAGCGTTCTGGTATATAGCTAAATTCTGGGCAGGCTGCCGTCGTCGGCACCCCCGCCAAATCGATATTATCTTTGATGGCGAAGGGAATTCCGTATAGCGGCAGCGCATGTATATCCGCCTGTTCCAGCCTTAAAAAATAAGGTTCTAATTCTGCCGCCGTCAGGGCGTGAATCCAAATATTGTGCTCTCGATACTGTTCAACTCGCTCGCCAATGGTCGCAAATGCCTGGCGCGGCGTAATACCGCCGTTCAAATATTGCGCGCGGAGATCCGTCAAACTTAAAGAAGAAGTGATACTCATGATAATGCCTCCAAAATCAGCAGAGATTGCCCAGCGCTTACACGGGCACCTTCATGTAATAATTGTTTTTTTACACGACCGGTCTCGGGAGCAAGTATCGCAATTTCCATTTTCATGGATTCCAAGAGCAGTAGCGGCTGCCCTTCTTTAACAATATCGCCCTCGGCGACCAACAGCTGCCAGACACGGCCGGCCACCGAACTGTCGACGGGAATCTCGCCCTCGGCCAGGGTGACGATATCAACATTGTCGACAACCTCTGGCGCTTGGTAATGGAATTGGCCATCGGCATGCCAACGCGCCAACTCCTCGGCAAAGGCCTGCTCGCGCTTCGCGTTGTGACTGGCAATCTCATCGCCATTTTCTTGCAACATGGTTTGATAGTCAGCAAGCGAGAATTCGCCCTCTTCAATCCGCAGGGGGTATTTACCCAGCGGAAAGTCATTCCGAATTTGCAACAGTTCGTCTTGCTCAACCTCGTAAAATCGAATTTGATCAAAGAAGCGCAGCAGATACGGCTCAGTAAATTCGGCGGTGCGCCGGTAGCGATTCCACATTTGCAGAGTACGGCCAATAAATTGGTAGCCACCAGGACCTTCCATACCGTATACACAGAGATAAGAACCACCAATGCCCACCGAGTTTTCGGCGGTCCAGGTGCGCGCTGGATTGTATTTGGTGGTAACCAGACGGTGGCGCGGGTCAACCGGCGTTGCCACTGGCGCGCCTAAATACACATCGCCCAAGCCCATCACCAAATACGCCGCGTTAAAGACAATGTCCTTCACCGCTGCGATATCGTCGAGGCCGTTTATGCGACGAATAAACTCTAAATTGCTTGGGCACCACGGTGCATTTTCACGCACCGATTGCTGGTATTTTTCAATGGCCAATTGGCAGGCGGCATCGTCCCAGCTCAGCGGTAAATACACGGTGCGCGACGGCACATTGAGGTGTTCCAGTTGCTTAGACAAATACGCTTCTGCCGCCACCAATTTATCTAGCACGGCAGCCAAGCTAATTTTCATGGAATCGTAGTGCAGTTGCAGCGAGCGTATGCCTGGTGTGAGTTCGATTACGCCGGCAATCGGGTTTTGCTGCAAATACTGCATTAAGGCGTGGGCGCGAAAGCGCAGGCGAATATCCAGTTCTTGGGCGCCGTATTCCACCAGCAAAAAATGATCACCAGCAACGCGATAAACCACATCATCGCCGACCTCGTCGGCACTTAGCTGCCGCACTATCGGCGATGGCAAAGTCGTCAAGGGGTAGGCCTCGGGGCCAGGTGGCGACATATCGCTTAAGGTCAGGCGCTGAAATTTCTCGGCGGCCACCGCGTCGTTCACACTCACCGCCACAAAACGGATTTTGTCACCAGCGCGGAGCTGGCCAAGCTTCCAGAGATCGGCGGTAATTACCGTGGCCGGGCAAACAAAGCCCCCCAGGGAGGGGCCGTCGGGGCCGAGAATAACCGGCATATCACCGGTAAAATCGACGGTGCCAAAGGCATAGGCATTGTCGTGAATATTCGACGGGTGCATACCGGCTTCGCCGCCGCTGCTCCGCGCCCAGCTTGGCTTGGGGCCAATCAAACGCACACCGGTGCGACTCGAGTTGTAGTGCACTTCCCAGCTCGCCGCAAAAAATTCGTTAATATCGTCATCGGTAAAAAAGTCTGGCGCGCCGTGGGGGCCGTATATCACCCGCAATTCCCAGTTGTTGCCAATCGCTGGTTTAAGAACATTTGGCAATGGCCGCGATGCAACGCTATTGTTTGGCGCCGCTTCACACAGCGATAACACATCGCCAACCCGCAGCGCGCGACCACTGTGACCACCAAACTGGCCTAAGGTGAAGGTAGACCGCGAGCCCAAATACTCGGGGCATTGAATTCCCCCCGCCACCGCCAAATAGGCGCGCGCACCGGCCACAATGCGACCCAAGACCAAGGTTTGCCCCGCTTTAATATTAATAACTTGCCACAGCGCCGAGGCTGATTCGCCCTTAGGATCTATGACGTGGGTATCTGCACAAAAATGCTGACAGCTAAGGGGCTGGCCATCAATTGTTACCGGAATTTCGGCGCCCCCAATGACCACCTGAGTATCCACACTAAATAATAAGCTTGGGCCCTGCAGGGTGATTTCCAAACCTGCCGCTCGGGGATCATTGCCCAATACACAATTGGCCATACGGAAGGAATAGCTGTCGAAGGGGCCAGACGGCGGCACACCCACACTCCAGTAACCCAGCCTTGCGGGGTAATCCTGCACGGTGGTTTGGGTGCCCGCTTGCACCACATCAATACGCCGTGGCTGCCAGTTAAAATCATTTAAATAGCGAGTGGTGAGCTGGCCGCTGATTAGCACGCTGTCGTTGAGTAAGGCGCGCAAATAATCGCGGTTGGTGGCAATGCCGTACAGTTCGGTGTCGGCCAGCGCGGTGCGCAAGCCCGCAAGCGCCGCTTCGCGGTTGTCGCCATGGAAAATAACCTTGGCCAGCATGGGGTCAAAATACGGCGACACTTCTAAACCGCTGTCTAGCCAATGGTCGATGCGCAAACCCTCGGCCACCGGAAACGCGACTTTGCTCAGCAGCCCTGCGCAAGGTTGAAACTGCTTGTAAGGGTCTTCTGCATACACCCGCACTTGCACGGCGTGGCCCTTGGCAGATAAGCCGTTGCGCAGCTGATCTAACTCGGGTAGATCGCCGCTGGCCTGCATCAGCATCCACTTAACTAAGTCTACCCCCCACACCGCTTCGGTCACGCCGTGTTCTACTTGCAAGCGGGTATTCACTTCTAAAAAGTAAAATTGCTCGGTGTCGGGGTCGTAAATAAATTCTACGGTGCCCGCATTGCGGTAGCTCACCGCGGCCAATAATTTTTCGGAAAGTGAATACAGGCGCTGGCGCACGCTGTCGGGTAAATTCGGCGCGGGACATTCTTCTACCACTTTTTGGTTGCGGCGCTGGGCAGAGCAATCCCGCTCGCCGATGGCCACCACCTGGCCGTCGCCGTCGCCAAAAACCTGCACTTCGATATGTCGCGCGCGGGCAACAAATTTCTCTAGAAACACACTGTCGTCGGCAAAATTATTGCTGCCGAGTTTTTTTACTTTATCAAAACTGCCACGCAGCTCGGCTTCGCTATGGCAGATCTGCATGCCAATACCACCGCCGCCTGCGGTGCTCTTAAGAATAATGGGGTAGCCAATGGCTGCCGCTGCACTAACAGCCGTTTCAAGATCGGCCAATAAGCCAGTGCCTGGCGGTAGTGGTACACCCACACTTTCTGCGATATCGCGGGCGCGGTGCTTTAAGCCAAAGCTTTGCATCTGGTCGGCAGTTGGGCCAATAAACGCGATATCGGCGGCTTCGCAGGCCGCGACAAAGCTGGCGTTTTCACTGAGAAAGCCGTAGCCAGGATGAATAGCCTCGGCGCCACAGGCTTTGGCAATGGCTAAAACTTTTGCGGCATCTAAATAGGTTTCTGCGGCGCCACCCTCGCCAAGGCTATAGGCTTCATCGGCATTGCGGACATGCATGCTGCGGGCATCAGCCTCGGCATAAACTGCCACAGCAGTTACATTCAGTTCATTGAGACTGCAAATAATCCGCGTTGCGATAGCGCCGCGATTGGCAATTAAAACTTTAGTGAACATAGTCGTCCATTAACGGGCCGTCCCGTGGCGCTTTACGACAGTGGTCGTCCACTGAAGATGGTTCATAACAAGTAAAACGTCGAATGTCGGGCGTCTGACCTTGTGCCTAAGCATTCCAAACGAGGTATTCAATTGGCGTTGGGTTATAGGCATTGCAGGGGTTGTTTAATTGCGGGCAGTTGGAGATGAGCACGTAGACATCCATTAGTGCTTTTAACTCTACGTATTTACCTGGCGCCGAAATGCCGTCGGCAAAGCTCAGGCCGCCCGCT
>NZ_JBFHDY010000165.1:0-5409 GCF_041584495.1 Zhongshania sp. | reverse complement strand
TGTACAGGCCGCCTTTAATCAGAAACTTCTCAACATTCGATAAACATATCCACGTTAATGGCGGTCGCCAGCAAAAATCTGCATATTCTAAAATGTCGGCTTTTCGGTATTGGTCGATAGGCTTATCCTTGACGAGAAATGCCCAGAGCAGAAATTTCTCGACTTCAGAACGAAATCGCGTGAATGTGTGTTCTGATTTGTTGCGACCAATATAAGATAGAAATTCCTGACCCCATAGCCACGCTTTAGATTTCCATTGATCGGTATCGGCTAACACGGCTGCGAGGTCGGGAAACTCTTCAAGCTTTACAGCTTTGAGGTCTTTGTATGTCGGGTACAGCGGGACAGGTTTAGGAATAGCCATGGATTTTCCTGATATCTACAGATAAGAGTATATAATCGACTATCTGTATTCTAGCACCCCTCACGCCCTATTTCCAATACGTCACCGTATCGGATATTTTATAGCTATGACCTCCTCATGGTAATTCTAAAAAGCCATCTGAAATGAACGTCTTGCAGCTCAAGCAGGGAAAGAATAAAATCGTCGAATGAAAAAGCGCCTCACCTACATACTTATCCTTTCGCTGATGTTGTTTACCACATCGGGCTGGGGCAGCGTATTGCAGGCGGCCTATTGTGATCCAACAACGGCCGTTGCGGCTGAGCACATGACGCCGAACATGCAAACCACTGATATGCAGGGTGATTGCGATACACCAGCAAACTGCTGCTGTGTGGATAGCAATAATAGCTGTGAAAACATCGATTGTGGCATTGGCGGACTAACGGCAAGTTTTCTACCACCCCTCCCTATCGCAGCACTAGAGAAAATACCGGCATCCCCGACATTCTCCCTCCCGCTTCCGCCCAATCCAGCGTTTCAACGCTTACTGCACCGACCCCCAAAATTTTCATAATTTACTAATAGGCACCGGACAACGGTGCGTGGTTTGGCCTATTTATAGCGCCAAGCAAAAGGTATTTTATGAGGATTGCTTATGTTCGCCCAATATTGGTGGTGTATCGCCGCCCTGTCCCGACGTTTTGTTGTTGCGGTCGTCGCAGCCTTGCCCCTGATTTTTGCCCCAGCACTATATGCTGCTGAGGAATACCCCCACTCGGTAACGCTGTCATCGGCATCGGGTTCAACAATGTCTGCTCAGGCGCTCGTTGACGAAGCGCTGCGTGCCAACCCTGGGATAACTGCCCTTGAAGCTGCTGTTCGTGGTGCCGAAGCGCGCATTGTTCAGTCTACTGCCCTGCCTGACCCACAACTGTTTACTGCGGTTGCCCCTGACACTATCGGCGGTTACAACTCGCCGAACGGGCGCGGCAGCAATGTTCGATTGGAATTAACGCAAACGCTTCCATGGCCGGGAAAGCTTCGTTTACGCGGCGACGCGGCGACTAAAGCAGCGGAGGCAGAGCGTGGTAATCTCGCGCTGCGGCGGCTAGAGCTACGTACAGTGGCGCTCATCTACTATGCGCAGTGGAACTACATTCATCAGGCTATTACCATTAATGAGCGCAATAGCACCTTAGTTGATGAACTTCGTCGCGTGGCAGAAGCTCGCTACGCTGCGGGGATAACCAATCAACCAGACGTGCTGCTCGCAGAGGTAGAACTTCAGCATATTCGCCACCGAAGCGTTCAATTGCGACGGCAAATGGCGACCCTGCGTGCGCAAATAAACACCTTGCTCAATCGCAGTACTACCGCGGACATTGCGCTCTCAAACGCCCTCCCTCACCCAACGGCTATCCCTGATTTTGATACGCTACGGCTTATCGCCCTGAGTCAGCACCCCGGTCTAACAGCTGCCGAGCAACGAATAGCAGCGAGTCGCGATAGGGAACAACTTGCTGACAAAGATTTCTATCCGGATTTTAAATTATTCACTGGCTATAACAGCCTTTGGGATGAAACGGCCAAACGCTGGGTAGTCGGTATTGGTATTAACTTACCACTAGGACGGGATAAATATCGCGCCGCTAGAGATGAGTCCCGGGCGAACACCGTTGGTTGGCAGTCTGAATTAGATGAGCTGCGTTCACAGGTGCTAGGGGGTTTAGAAGAATCCCGTGTCCTCGTCAACGAAGCGCTGCATACCATAGCCCTATATGAACACGATTTATTACCGAGAACAGCCGAGAGTCTAAGTGCGACGCGCGCTGCTTATGGTGCAGGGGGCGGTCGTTTTAGTGAATTGATAAGCGCCGAGCAAGTTCATCTCGATGCCGAATTGAGCTTACAGCGCGCTCGCACTGATTACCAAATTGCAAAAGCCGCACTTGAGAACGCGCTCGGCGGGCCGTTGGCCTTGCCCAAAAGTAGCCAGCAGCACAGCAACATGGCGGCGAGTCAAAATAGCGCTACCGCAAATATCAAAACAAATATCACCTCGGAGCACGCACAATGAAACAGCGATTGCTTGTCAGCATCATTATTATTATGGTCGTGGCTTTAAGTTATTTTAGCTATGTTTATCGTTCATCTACCGATGTCTTCACTCAGCAAATGAATGACGCAAAAGAATATCGCACGGACGATTATCACATCGCCATTGCATTCAAGGATGACCTCCCCTCAGTGGGCAACAACACTGCCATTTTGCGATTGAGAGACACCAAGGGAAACCCCATTCCCGAGGCAAAAATTCGTGGGCAAGCAGAAATGGCGGCAATGGGCAGCATGCCGTCAATGCGAGCGCCCGTGGTATTTAATGAGGTTTCCCCCGGCATTTATACTGCCGAATTCGACCTCGCTATGCGCGGTGAATGGCCATTAAAATTACAAATCAGCAAAGACAATAAGTCAGCCGATCTCAGTTTTGATATGGCGACTGGACGCTCAGGCCTCACTATTAGTGGCGGCGGAGTATCAATTGCCGGTGAAATGCCCGTTAACGACAACCAAGCCACATTTCCCTCTACGCCAGGTGTCGACCTTAGTTTAAATAAGCAAGGTTTCTATACCGTTGGAAAATACCTTATCAAAGCGGCGTTATTAGAAAATGCCGAACTCCGCCAAGGTGATAATCCGCTGATAATTACTGTGCAGGACAGGCAGAGTAATGCGCTGAACAATCTCGATGTTCGCCTGCTAGTCAAATCAGCACTTGAGCAGTCGATGACAAACCCGGATGCCGAGGACACTCCAGCGCAAGACAATGCCGCCCTTGTGGCGTTGCTGCCAAGTACGGATGGCCATTACCACGGCACTATTGTCCTGCCACAAGCAGGGGATTACGACTTTGCTATCGACGTATCCAGTGACTTACTGGGCCACGGCGATTTAATTCTGACCGGCCAAACTGGCAGCAGCGAGTTACATGCTGCAACAGCAACACCTGCGGGAATTTCGCATTACACCTGCTCAATGCACACCTCAGTTCGCGCGGCCGCCCCGGGATCTTGCCCTATCTGCGGCATGGATTTAGTGCCGGTCAGCAAACAACAAACGCAGTCTGGAGTCATTAGTATTGATGCTCGCAGAAGACAATTAATCGGCATAAAAACGGCGACAGCAGAATACCGAGAGCTCAGTAAATCGATCACGGCGGTGGGACGTATTGCCTACGACCAGCACAGTGCTAGCGAAATAAATTTGAAATTTGATACCTGGATTGGTGAGTTAAAAGCGGATTTTATTGGTGCCCGTGTCGAGCGTGGCCAAGTACTGTTCACGGTTTACAGCCCAGAACTGCTATCAGCACAACAAGAGTATTTAGAAACTCGAGGTCGATTAGAAAGTCGTGGATCAGACGACAGCTTGCTAAAGGCCGCCCGCTCCCGCTTAAGTCTATGGAATATTTCTAATGCTGACATACGCGCACTAGAGCAGCGCGGTAGGCCAATCGAGTTTCTGCCAATTTACGCCGAGAAAAGTGGCGTCGTGGTGAATAAATCCATCGTGAGTGGCAGCTATGCGAAAGCCGGCAGTATGCTGCTGCAATTGGCTGATCTCTCGACTATTTGGGTTGAGGCGGAGGTCTATGAAGCGGATTTGTCGTTACTGGAAAAGGGAATGTCCGCTACCGTTAGTATGCAAAACCTCAGTGATCGAGAATACAGCGCTAAGATTAATTACATTTACCCAAGCGTCAATCCCCTCACCCGCACCACTCGCATTCGATTAATTCTCGACAACAGCGATGGCGAGCTCAGGCCGGATATGTACGCTCAGGTTCACTTCAACAAGGAATTAGGTAAACGCCTTTGGGTGCCAGACGAAGCCGTCATGATTGCGGGAGAAACCCGTGTTGTATTTGTGGATTTAGGAAGCGAGGGGAAAATAAAACCCGTCTTAGTCAACACTGGCCAGAGAACAAAAGGCTGGATAGAAATTACAGAGGGCTTATCCGGCGGTGAACAGGTAATCACGTCTGGTAATTTCTTAATTGCCGCTGAAGCGAAACTGAAAACGGGGATTGCGCAATGGTAAATCCTCAAAGCAATCATCCGCAGGGTTTTCTTGCGTCGCTAATTAGCTTTTGTGCCCGTAACTGGCTACTCACAATATTGCTGTGTGTGGGAGCATCACTCTGGGGTTGGCGCTCTCTCATGGCCGCGCCGCTCGACGCAATTCCCGATATGTCAGACACCCAAGTCATTGTTTTTACCGACTGGCCGGGGCGCAGTCCCGATTTAGTGGAAGATCAAATAACCTACCCGTTAAGCACCACCCTGCTCGCAGCACCTGAAGTGAAATTTGTGCGTGGCCAAAGCTTTATGGGGTTGTCGTTTGTCTACGTCATTTTTGAAGATGGCACCGATATTTATTGGGCGCGTTCACGCGTATTGGAATACCTCAATAGCGCCAGTGCGGATTTGCCAGACGGCGTTACCCCGACCTTAGGGCCGGATGCGACTGGGGTTGGCTGGGTTTATCAATATGCCCTTAGTGACAAAACGGGGAACACTAGCCTCTCAGAATTGCGCAGCCTGCAAGACTTCAATTTACGCTATGCGTTGGAGGCGGTACAAGGTGTTGCGGAAGTGGCATCCGTTGGCGGATATGAAAAAGAATATCAGGTTAATATCGACCCTGACCGTTTGGCCGCCTATAACATTCCGCTACAAAAAGTCGCCGCTGCACTACGACGCTCAAATAATGATGTGGGTGGCAGGGTTCTAGAAATATCAGGCCACGAGCATTTTATTCGTGGTAGAGGCTACATCACCTCAACGGCAGATCTAGAAAGCGTCGTGCTAAGCACAACCGGCGATGGTATTCCTGTAAAGGTGTCAGACATTGCGACCGTGTCACTAGGGCCCGCAATGCAGCGCGGCAGTGCCGAGCTTAATGGCGAAGGCTTAGCCGTCGGCGGCATCGTGGTCATGCGCTTTGGCGAAAATGCCTTAGACGTCATAAATCGAGTTAAAGCTCGCTTGGAGGAGGTTAAG
>NZ_JBFHDY010000164.1:0-5432 GCF_041584495.1 Zhongshania sp. | reverse complement strand
TAGCACGGCCGCCCTTCTGTCATGTTTGGCATTGGGGTGTGCCCCCACTCCCCGGCAATACCATTGGCGCCGCTCAGTACCTGCTTGTTAAACACCAGGCCGCCGCCAGTGCCGGTGCCGAGGATTACGCCAAACACCGAGCTATAGGGCGCGCCAGCGCCATCCACGGCCTCAGACAGCGCAAAGCAATTAGCATCATTACTAAAACGAACCAGTCGCCCCAGCTGGATACTGAGATCATCACGCAGGGCTTCGCCATTGATACATTGGGTATTGCTGTTTTTCATGCGGCCAGTAAGGGCCGATTCAGCGCCTGGGCCGCCAACGCCCACACTCGCGTGACCACCGGCGGTCGCTTCTAGGCGGCCAACCAAATCAGCAATGGCATCGATAATGGCGGGGTAATTCTGCGGCGTAGCAACACGCTCCTTGGCGAGCACAATGCCGCTTGCAGATAGCACCACACCTTCAATTTTGGTGCCGCCAAGATCAATCCCTAGTTTCATGCTCAGCCCTTTTTAAAACCCGTCTACACCAGCTGCAATACCGCGACCACGCATACCCAACACAACAGGCTGCGCGACAGCAGCAGCTGCACCGCGGTAAGTTCATCTGCAGCCGACTTCACAAACTGCTCACCGTCTATCTGACCGTCAGGAATATAGCTTGGCAGGGACTTCATACCAATATCGTCTAACACCTCGGCGCTGGGTTGGTCACTGCTTACATGCTGTCGCCATACGCCAATACAGGTATCGAAGTTGGCGACAATAGCAAAGGCCAAGCCTAATAAACGCACTGGCGCCCACTCCAAATAAAACAGGCCGTTTGCTGCCGTATCACGATCTTGCTGAGGCAGACTGCTACTGGCAGCCAACATAAACAGCAGGCGGTAGGCTAAAGCCCCCGCTGGCCCCAGCAATACAAACCAGAACACCACCGCAAACCAGCGCTCAAAACCCTGATAGAAAACGGCCTTGCGCACACTCAAATGCAACTCCGAGGCATTATCAACACCGCTCTCACAGAGCTCGGCGCTGAACCCCCGACCATGCTGATAAGCACCTTCAAGATCACCGCGCTGCCAGCTATTTAAATACAGCTTTAAGAGAATCTGAAAGTCACCCCGCCCTAAGCTATAGAGCAAAATTGCCACGCTTAAAATAAACAAGGGCAAACCAAACAAGATAGGGCTAATTAGCCACAATACAGCAAACACGAGGATTACCGGCAAAGCAAATACTACAAATAGCCTCGCGCTACTGGCGGGAATTTTAAGCGCCATCAATTGCAAACGCTCAAACCACTCGTCTTTTTGGATCACCCCGCCGCTTCCCCAAAACTGTACGGCCGCCCAAGCAATTAAAATTGCAAAAAAATCCATGGTTTATTCCAATGCGTTTTTAAAATAGACCCAATCAAAAGCCGCGCCAGGGTCGGTTTTCCGCCCCGGCGCGATCTCATTATGCCCCACTATACGCGCTGCTGTAATCGCCGGGTATGAATTGCGCAGCACGCGACTAATGGCAATTAATGCATCGTACTGTGCATGGGTATAGGCAACTTCGTCACAACCTTCAAGTTCAATACCAATACTGAAGTCATTGCAATTTTCCCGCCCGTCAAACTGCGAGACCCCCGCGTGCCACGCGCGGTCGGCAAAAGACACAAACTGGCTCACGGCGCCATCGCGGTCAATCAATAAATGCGCGGAAACCGTAAGCCCGCGCAAATCAGCAAAGCTCTCATGGGCACTGCAATCGAGACAGTTGGCAAATAGGTCATGTATAAAGCGGCCGCCAAATTGGCCCGCCGGCAGACTGATATTGTGAATAACCAAAAGGCTAATCTCAGTAGCTGGTGGTCTGGCATTAAAATTTGACGATGGATGCTGGGCGACTGGGCTTAGCCAGCCAGCCGAATCAATGAAGTACATGCTACTTCCGCACTCGTTACGGCAAGGGGTGAGGCAAGATTACACGGGAAGCGGTGGGACTGTAAAACATTGCGCTAAATAAGCGAATCAAAGAGGAATGCGAAAGCCCCTTGCTACAGAGGCTTGTCTTTCATATCACGCAAATTGCTAATCACCGATTCTAAAGCGCGATCAAATTGGCGATCTTCGTCAATCAACAAAACTGCCTTACGCGCTAGCGCTACCGCCAGTTCGTCACGATTGAATTCCGCCACTTTAATCCCCGAGCGGTTCACAAAAATATAGCGACCAATGCCGTTAATAACAGCGGCCAATCGACACCGCAGCATTTTGCCGTCGTCTTGGCGCAGATCAACCCAATTGCCCACCCGTAACGACTGTAAACGTGCCGCTAATTGCGCGTCGTCGTCAGCTCTCGACGGATCCGGCTCAGCCGACGCCATATCAGAAACACGCTCATTGCCAGTGCCAAGCTGCGACTCGTCGTTATCGGCCCCAAAGCTTTGCTCCAACACTGCGTCTAAAGACGCAATATCTGAGCCCGCCGCAGTCTCGAGCTTTGCGGTTACCGTTGGTTCGGGGAGAGCGGGAGTGTCTTTGCGGCTCAACTTGGCAAGGTGTAAACGCTCAAGCTGATCTAGCCACTGGCTAGTCTCAAAGCTATTCAAAGACACCCGATTGAAACCCAATCTTAAGGTTTCAATCAAGACCGGAAGTGCCGAGATTAATTCATTGCGATGGCCTGGGTCACTAGAGGGCTGCACACTCCAAAGCAAACGCTCAATTAAGCCCGCATCTTCAGCAAATCGTTCGCTGTCGCGCCCATGCTGAATATAGCTTAGGAATAGCACCTTGCTCCAACCCAACTGCAATATTTTACTTAGCACTGGTGGGCAATCGACACCCGCCAAACGCGACTCCAAAACACCGGCAATATGCATTCGCGCAGTTTCTGCAGTTGCCTTGCCGTCTTCAGTGTCGACCGTACGCTGAGCAACCAGCTCGGCACGCCGCTTAGCCTTTTCATTGAAGGTAAGGAATTCCGCATGCGCGTCGACAAAAACTTGAGTATCTACACCAAAATCACGCAGCACCCGCATAACGACTTTTTCAATCTCGCGGTACAGTGGATCTTTCTCCACCCCAGCGACCGGCGACCAGCCAATACCCGCACTAACCAAGGCACTGAGTAACTTGCGGGCGGGATGCTCTTCATGACCGAAAAAACCCTTATCGAGCATGGCCATTTTCAGCACGGGTATCTGCAATCTAGCAATTAAGCCTTTTAAGGGCTCAGCCAAACTGTCGCCCTCTAAAATATACTGAAATAAGGCGCCAACAAAATTAATGGTGTCCTGGTCTCGCTGATAGCTCAGCGCCGAGGCATCGGTACTGGCAACCCGCATCACCTGTGATAAACGGCCAACCAACTTCTGAGCAATCGCGCTAAAATCAACACTATCACCACCGTTTACCGACACTTGCACATTAAAATGCGTAAACTGCTCGTTTTGCATATCTTGCAACGCGACCATAAACGAGGGCTTAGAAACCGCCGCGTTTGAGCCATCTAACTCAGCGTCGTTCGCGCTGAGCATGGTATCGAAGGCATCAAATAATTGGGTAACCAGCTCCGTTGATTCCGAACGTTCTTCAGTAGGTTTGTCATTGGACAATGCTTCACCATTGGCCTGATCTTGGGCTTCGTCTGAGGCACTGGGCTTGTTGTTCAGCAACTCAACAGGCAGGCCATTAGCCTCAAGTACGGGGCTTAAGGCATTATAGAAATCACCAAAGGCGCTAATAATCTGCGTATCAAACAGCTTAAATAAGACCAAGCGGGCCTTGATATCAATGTCTAAACTGCGGCATGCCGAGCCCAGTGCTTCGGCTATTTTGGCCGGGCCAACGGGCAACTCTTTGGCCGCCAGCACCGGACCATTCGTCGCCTGCTGCCATGCGGTGCACAACACCCAAACTTCTTTCAAAAAACGGCGTTCAGCCTTTTTTGCCATGCCCTCCAGCGCGACCAGCTCTTCCAACGCCTCAGACCCCAGCAAACGCAGCTTCGCCTGACCATTTTCTTGGGAGCTGGCTTTAATGCCACTACCAGAGAGATTAAAACCCTGGCCAAAAGTCTCGGCAAAGCCCATTTCAATAGACTGCCTATTCACCCGTATTTCGCGCATCGCATCAAAATACACATGCTGCTCACGAGCATTACTCGCGTCGTCCGCCAATTCAAATAAGGCATCGTCGACATCGTCTAGCAAACTGCAAAGACGGTCATTTAAATACAATACACACTTATCACGAATTGCGGCTATCGCCACCGGCAAGGCGGCGCCAGTCGACGCCGGCTCGCGCCGCGACTGTAAATCCACTACCTTAGATGACTGATCTACCATAATACTTTCGCCAAAATTTGCATGGGAGCGCTGAAAATATAAAACGTAAGGCCCTGAACTGTCGAGAAAAAGCTTAACAATGACGCATAATTCATGTGAATGACATAGTTATACGGCAAATACCCGTCAAGCCACCACTGTTACAACTACCTACAAGCCCAAGCAAAACACCATGAACATAGGCAGGCCAAGGCATGTGCTGGTAGAATAGCGGCGCTCCGAATTATCTTGTCAATAGCCCCGGAAAATCACCATGCAGCTCACAGCTCAATTACAACGCGACCTCACAGAAACCGTGGCCTTCGCTCTTAAAGAGGACATTGGCAGCGGCGACATCACCGCCCAGCTTATTCCCATCACAGAGACCGCAAAAGCCCGCATTATTACCCGGGAAAACGCCGTGATTTGCGGCACTGAATGGGTGAACGAGGTTTTTCGCCAAATTGATAGCTCCGTCACAATTCACTGGCATGTCGCCGACGGCGATGCCGTAAAACCCGATCAATTGCTTTTTGAACTAGCAGGCTCGGCGCGCTCACTACTCACCGGCGAGCGCACCGCCCTGAATTTTTTACAATTACTCTCTGGTACCGCAACTATCTGTAAAAGCTACGCCGATATCGTCGCCCACACTCAAGTGCGCCTGCTCGATACCCGTAAAACCATACCGGGTCTGCGCACCGCACAAAAATACGCGGTGACCTGCGGCGGCTGCCATAACCACCGTATTGGCCTGTACGACGCATTTCTTATAAAAGAAAACCACATCGCCGCCTGTGGTGGCATCCCCGCCGCCATCAGCGCCGCCAAAGAAATTGCCCCCGACAAACCCGTAGAAGTGGAAGTGGAGAGTTTAGCGGAGCTAGAGATCGCCCTAGCGGGTAATGCCGACATCATCATGCTGGACAACTTCAGCTTGGCTGACATGAAAACCGGCGTTGAGATGACGGCAGGGAGAGCCAAGCTGGAAGCATCCGGGAATGTCGACACCTCAACCTTGGCGGGTATTGCAGAGACTGGCGTGGACTATATTTCGATAGGCGCGCTGACTAAGCATGCGCAGGCGGTGGATTTGTCGATGCGGTTTA
>NZ_JBFHDY010000163.1:0-5452 GCF_041584495.1 Zhongshania sp. | reverse complement strand
CCCTTGCCGGGCCGATAGTGGACTCTCACCACCAAGTCATCCAATCGCCACCACGCGGTTTGGAACAGCGCCCGTCACGGCGCTACGCGCCATGCCTGGCGCACGCATAAAAAAGGGTGTTCAAAAACACCCTCTTCAAATCAGTCGCGAGCGTAAAATATTAGCCGTATATACACAGATAGGCGGTATTAACCACTACCTTCAAGTCGAAGTGGTTATTGCCAGGTACATCGAAACCCTGACCGTCGGCGAAGGTTTGCCATTCACTCTGACCTGGCAGCAATACCGTCAACGCACCACTAATCACTTCCATACGTTCAGCGGCGTCAGTACTAAAACGGTATTCGCCGGGCGCCATAACACCCACTGAAGCAGGCTTGTCTGCTGTCGCAAAGCCCAGCGACTGAACATTATTGTCGAAATAGCTATTGTGCTTAATCATGGTGATCCCCAGATGCGTAAAAAACCGCGCAATCATACGCGGCTAATCCCTCATACGCCAGCGTGAAGCTCATCGGCAACCATCCGCTTAGACTGCCCAAGCACCTGATGATCTCGGCCTATGTACATATACATGGCTGGCACCACAAATAACGTGAACAGGGTACCAATGGTCATACCAGAGCTAATCACCATACCCAGTGAGAAGCGCGAAGCAGCACCAGGCCCAGTTGCCAATAACAAAGGTACCATGGCCACAACTAATGCGGCCGTCGTCATTAAAATTGGCCGCAAACGAATGGAGCTGGCCTCTTCAATCGCTTCACGCTTAGACATGCCCTCTTCTTGCATACGATTCGCAAAATCCACAATCAAAATTCCGTGCTTTGAAATGACGCCAATCAAGGTCACCAAGCCAACCTGGGTGTATATATTCAAACTCATCCCAGAAAAATTCGTTAACTGCATACCATTGGTCATGGCAAAAATATTCAAGGTCAGCAATGCACCACAAATCGACATAGGCACCGTGACCAAAATAATTAACGGGTCACGAAAGGACTCAAACTGCGCCGCCAGCACTAAGTAAATAATGATGAGCGCAAAGCCGAAAGTCGCCACCAGTGCCGAGCCCTCTTGCTTAAACTGGCGCGAAGATCCCGCATAGTCAATTTGAAAACCCGCAGGCATTTCTTCTCGGGCGATATTTTCAAGCAATGCTAACGCCTCGCCCTGAGAAATATCCGGTCGAGGTACGGCCACGATGGTATTCGACATTAATTGCTGTGCGTGGGGAATAAAACGCGGAACCACCCGTTCTCGCATCGTCACAACGGTTGAGAGCGGAATTAACTCACCACTGCCAGTTCGGGTATAGAAGCCGGCAAGTTGATCTGGATTTAATCTGGACTCTCGCTCCACTTGAGCAATGACCTTATAAGCCCGCCCTTGAAAAGCAAATTTATTGACCTCTCCGCCCGCCATCATCGCCGCCAAGTCGGCGCTCAAGGCGCTCATATCAATACCCAATAACGCCGCTTTCTCACGATTAATATCCAGTACGGTTTCAGGTCTGTCGATATTCATATCCGGTGCGACAAAAAAGAACCTATTGCTCTGCATAGCCCTTTCAACTACGGCTTTACCAACGTCCGCCATAGTTTGTGGATCAGCAATAGATTTAAGGACAAATTCAACCGGGTAGCCCTGCCCCGGAGTTGGTAATGCAGGGGGCTGAAATATTGCCGTACGCACCCCCGCAGACTGACTAACCTTGGCATTCACATCATTGGCAATCTGGGTCATTGTTTTATCACGCTCAGCCCAAGGCTTAGCAATCATGCCAAAAAATGCGGTATTAGTGCCCCCACCCTCATTGGTACTAAAGGCAAATAAATGCCCGACATCTTTCTCCGCCAAGGCGAGCTTTTGGTTAGCCATAAAATATCGGCCCAGATATTCCTTAGACGCGTAACCATCTGCCTCATTGAGTGCGCCAGCAAAGCCAAAATCTTCTGCTGGCGCAAGCTCAGAGGGGCTTGAGGCAAACAAAAAATAACATGACACAAGAACAATTAATCCGAAAACACCGATAACGTGACGCTGATCTAACGCGCCATGCAATCGAGCTCGATAGCCGTCCCTCCACAGATCAAATTTTTTATCTAAGAAATTCGCCAGACGATTTCCATTTTCACTTCCATTATGGGATCGCTTTAAAATTTTAGCACACATCATCGGTGTTAACGTCAGCGCGATCACACCAGAAATCAACACAGCTCCCGCCAAAGTAAAGGCGAACTCCGTAAATAATTTACCTGTAATTCCCGTTAAAAATCCAATCGGAGCGTAAACCGCCACAAGGGTTATCGTCATTGTAACAACGGGACCGACTAATTCTCTCGCGCCAATAATAGCCGCTTTATTCGGCTCAATACCCTCTTCTATATGGCGATGAATATTTTCCAACACAATTATCGCGTCATCAACCACCATACCAATTGCTAAAACCATAGCCAATAACGTGAGCAAATTTATGGAGAAACCCATTAAAAACATCAAAAATAAGGCACCAACGAGCGCCAAAGGTACGGTCACCGCAGGTATCAAAGAGCTGCGCATTGAACCTAAAAACAAGAAAATAACCACAATCACGATCATGACGGCTTCAAGCAGAGTCGCTTGCACATCGTCAATGGCGCTGCGAACGTAAGCTGTAGCGTCATAACTCAATTCACCGTTAAGTCCCTCTGGCAACGCCTCAAAAATAGCGGGCAAATGCTCGCGGACCTCGGCCATTACATCCAGCAAATTGGCATTTGGCCGAACTGTCAAAGCAACAAAAATACTAGGTTTAGTATCCCAGTATGCGCCATAATCATAGCTGTCAGCCCCTAAAGTTACCGTGGCGACATCCCCCAGCTTCACCAGAGTATTGCCGTCAGATCGCAAGACCATTTCTCGAAATTCATCGACTTGATGTAAATCAGTTCCGGCCGACAGTCCAACTTTAACGTAATTGCCATTTGTTTGGCCGACCGCCGATAGCACGTTTTGCTTACGAATTTCTGCTACTACCTCACTAGCACTAAAATTATAAGCTACTAGTTTTTCGGGGTTTAACCAAACTCTCATAGCATAGTTTTTGGCCCCCAATACGTTAACTTTCTCTATGCCGCCAATAGCCGATAGTTCCGGCTCAACCACCCGCACGATATAGTCAGTAATTTGGCTATCGTTAAGCGCATCAGAATAAAAAGAGATGTACATGGCAGCGGTACTATTGCTATCCGCCAGCTGGATAACAGGGTCTTCGGATCCTTCGGGCAACTGGTTACGGAGTTTTGACACCTTAGCCGATATTTCCGTCAGCGCCTCATTTGGGTCTTTATCTAAGCGCAGGTTTGCGGTGATCGTCGCACTACCCTGCACCGACTTTGAAGTCAAAAAGTCGATGCCGTCAGCAGAGGCAATTTCCCGCTCCAGCGGCGTCGTCACAAAGCCCTCTACCAAGGCTGGCTCTGCACCTGGATAAGCGACAATTACCGAGACCTGCGCATTCTGAAGTTCAGGGTATTCACGTACGGTCAAATCTTGGCCAGCACGTAAGCCTAATAATAAAATTACTAAACTAACTACGATCGCCAATACCGGGCGCTTTATAAAGATATCAGTGAAATTCATTATTTCTCTCAGCTTATCGCCAGCAATCCATTACACCAGCAGGGCTGGCGACCTTATCTTCAGGCAAACGAGGCCTTCAGCCCGCATCGGGCTGGGGCTCCAGCCCCGGCTGCGGTGCGTTGCTATTATCAATAACGACCGACTGTTTATTCCGCAGTTTCAACAACCCCGTGCTTGCCACTTCGGTACCCGGCTCTAAGCCAGAAATAACAGAAATAAAATCACCCCTCGCCTCACCTAAACGAACAAAGCGTTGAATTACCTCTAAATTAAGTTCTTCTTCGGCAGCCGAGTCCCTTTCGGGCTCGCCGTCAACCTGCTTTGTTTCCCTTTTTTGTTGGACAACAAATACTGAATCGCCGTAAGAGGTGTAATTCACTGCTGAGCGAGGGATCACGACAACATCATTATCACCTGGCAGGGTGATCTCAACGCTAGCGAATAGACCAGGCTTTAGCCTTTGAGTTGGATTAGCTAAACGTGCGCGCAAGTCAAAATTCCGAGTTTGTGGATTAACACGTGGTTCTATCGCAAGAATTTCGCCCTGAAAAGTTTGGTCTGGAAAAGCATCAACCATAACCGAAACGCCGAGACCTGGCTCCAGCAATGACAAATAATGTTCTGGCAGCGAGAAATCGACATTAATAGGATCTAGCTTTTGCAACGTCACTATCGCAGCGCCCACGCCCAGATACTGGCCAACATTCACTCGTTTAATACCAAGCTTACCGCCAAAAGGTGCCTTTACTACCTTCTGCGCCAAACGGCCTTTCTGCGCTTCTATCGCCGCAAGAGCAACATTTGTTTCCGCCTCGGCGGTATCCAACTCAGCCTTAGATATCGATTTACCTCGGTATAACTGCTCCTTACGCGTCCGGTTCAACTCGCTCAGTTCAGCCTGAGCTTGCAAACGCTTTAACTCACCCTCTTCACTTGCCGCAGACAACGTTAGCAGCAGGTCGCCACGCTTAACGGTATCGCCAGATTCAAAATGAATTGCTGTCACCACCCCGTCGACTTCCGCAGTAAGGTCAGCGCCATTGACAGCCACCAAACTACCGACCGCCTTGAGTTGATTTGGCCACTGCATTCTTTCGGCATTGGCACTTGCCACCGTCACTGCTGGCGGCGGCATCGAATTCAAATAATCATTCATTGCCTTATTGCCGAACCACTTCATGCCAAACACGCCGCCAAAGACCAGCGTACTCAGTACGAGCATGATTATCATCCGTCTAGTCATATTACGTCCCTAATAGGTTCAACAGTTGCGTTCGACCAATATTTGACACTTCCATACGTGAAGCAAGGGCATGAAAGCAAAGGCAAAAAAAATAGCACTGTCTGTCATAAAGGTCGAGCTCCGAAGTGTAACATTACACGAGCGTAATCGTGAAAACTCAGTAACTTAGCACCCGAAATCTAGTTTTGAGCGCAGCATCAAGATTGAATATGAAATTGATAAGCGGCGGCAATTTTTTCGGTATACCGATGGCACACCAAAACATTCAGACGAAAAAACTACTGATTCAGCAAGTTTTTTAATGGTGGCAGAGCGAGGTTCGAACCCTCGACGAGGCGATAAACCCCGCAATTCAGCGGCTTGTGGGGTTTATAGACTCGTCGGGCATTGTCGTGATACAGCCTTTACCGCGTCGCACACCTTCTATACCCAGCCGCTTCAATTGATCGCTACGAACACCGGGCTTGGTGCCAGAATCAACCTCAATCTTATTGATCCATGTCCTTAGCGTTTCAGGTGTGCAAGCAATCTTGGCTGCCACTGACTGAGTCGCAGCCCAACGAGATGAATAGCCATGTCCACTGG
>NZ_JBFHDY010000162.1:0-5489 GCF_041584495.1 Zhongshania sp. | reverse complement strand
CATGCTCGCCAAAGTCGGCGTACTCACCACCGACGAACTCAGCAAAATTCAAGAAGGCTTAGAAGAAATTCGCGCCGACATCCTCAGCGGTCGCTTTGAGTGGTCAGTAAGCCTTGAAGACGTGCACATGAATATTGAAGCACGGCTCACCGACAAAATCGGCATCACCGGCAAAAAACTGCACACTGGCCGCTCGCGCAACGACCAAGTTGCCACCGATATTCGCCTGTATTTGCGCGATGAATTAGCCTTAATCGTAACTGAGCTCAGCCGCCTGCAGCAGGGTTTAATTACCCTCGCCACCCGCGAAGCACACACCATTATGCCGGGTTTCACTCACCTGCAAACTGCCCAGCCCGTTACCTTTGGCCACCACATGCTGGCGTGGAATGAAATGCTAGAGCGCGACTACAGCCGTTTTCAAGACTGCGCAGCGCGTCTCAACCAATGCCCGCTGGGCGCCGCGGCGCTGGCCGGCACCACCTACCCCATCGACCGCCACTACAGCGCCGAGCTACTGGGTTTTGACCGCCCCACCGAAAACTCGCTAGATTCAGTAAGCGACCGCGACTTTGCCATTGAATTCGCTGCCGCCGCCAGCCTGCTGATGACCCATATGTCGCGCTTCAGCGAAGAACTGGTGCTGTGGACCTCGGCCCAGTTCAAGTTTATTGAACTGCCCGACCGCTTCTGCACCGGCTCATCCATCATGCCCCAGAAGAAAAACCCCGACGTGCCCGAACTCATTCGCGGCAAAGTCGGTAGAGTGAACGGTCATTTGGTCAGCTTGTTAACCCTAATGAAGTCACAGCCGCTGGCCTATAACAAAGACAACCAAGAAGACAAAGAACCCCTCTTCGACATTATCGACACCGTGAAAGACTGCCTAAAAGCTTACGCCGATATGGTGCCTGCAATAACCGTCAACGGCGACGTAACCCGCGAAGCGGCCATGCGCGGCTTCTCTACCGCCACCGACCTCGCCGACTACTTGGTGCGCAAGGGCCTGCCCTTCCGCGACGCCCACGAAGTTGTTGGTAAATCAGTCGCTTACGGCATTGCTGAGAACAAAGACCTCTCAGAAATGAGCCTCGCCGAATTGCAGACCTTTAGCACCGATATTGAACAAGACGTGTTTGATGTGCTGACCCTAGAAGGCTCTGTGAATGCCCGAGATCACATTGGCGGCACCGCACCTAAGCAAGTACTGGCTGCGGCTGAGCGCGCGCTAGCGCGGCTTAATTTGCGCGGCTAATATAGATAACCACCGAGCTACTGACATTAAAAAGTCCCTCGGTGGTTGCCTGCTCTAAACTCGCCGTAATACCCTGGTACCCATCGCGCTCGCCCAACAGTTACCACGCTATATTAACGCGATGGTACCACTTCAATCTCGACCTCAATCAAACCAGAATACGTATTGCCTATCGCATCAAAGGCCGACTTTGAAAGATCAATAATACGGCCCTTCACAAAAGGCCCACGATCATTAATTCTGACCACCACGCTTTTACTATTACTGGTATTGGTGACTTTCACATTGGACCCAAAGGGCAATGTTCTATGCGCCGCGGTGTTAAGCTCGTGCTTATACGGTTCACCACTCGCTGTTTTACGACGTTGATATTTATCAGCATAAAAAGACGCCACACCAGACTCCGTAAACCCAAGCCAATGACTACTGTCATTTTGCTGAACCGTAGTACAGCCCACCGCAAACATGAACAAACTAATCATTGTGATACGCGTCAATAAAACGACCATCTGCTAGCTACTCAAGAATTTAATGATATCAACACACGGAGCCGCGGCTAGTGATATAGACCGCGAGAATACGGCCAAAGAAAGCCATTTTAAGACAATAATATTCGCTATTTGTTAGGCCACCCAAAGAAATAAGGGCAAATCGGACGCAATACAGAAACGAGGACTAATCCTGATTAAGCCCCAGCTCTCGCTGCATTTTTTTACTCAAGCCTAAAGACACAATACGGTGGGACTCAGCTAAATAGTATTTTAATTGTTCTCCTGAGTTTTCAAACACCTCGCATTGCTGTATCCATTTCAGCCCCCGAGAGGCCAAGTACGGCGCGGGTCGGTATCCCGGTTCGTCTTTTAATATTTCATAATTATTGTCTGACGCTTTAAACGTGAAGCCCATTTGTCCCGATTTTTGCCAGCCACCAACAGCAAACACCTTTGCGCCCACTTTCCACACATGCGAACCACCCCACTGAAGGCTGTAGGTACTGGCGGGCAAACCGCGGCAAAAATCATTAAAATCGTCATAGCTCATTACTTTTTACCCGCATTTGGCTCCGCCATATTGCCACAAAGTAAAGTGTTCGCGCGCAAAAGTTTGTTAGGTGCTTTCTGGGTTTGCACCAGGAAACCACTCAATGTGCTGATCACCTTGACGACCAATGTATATAACACGCTTACCGCGTAAAAATGCAAAATAGCCTAGTACGCCAGATTGCATAGCACGCTCTGAAAACTGTCGGTAAGACTGGCTATTATTCTGACTATCGACAATAGCGGCCTTCAAGCCACGCGCATCAAAGTCTGCCGACACGGCTGGCAAACTCTCGAACGGTAATGGCACAGAAACAGCACTACCTTCGCTACTGTAAAAAGACGTTTGCAAAGCAATGAAATTAACGTAGTAATACTCTACACCTTGCTCAATAAGTGCTCCTGCAAACTCTGGAAACGACACGTGGCCTGCATGGCTAGCATGTGCGGCACTCGTAATAATATCTGCGTTCATTTATTTCTCCGTATTAAATGATGGCTATATTCCATTGGACAAAACGCATAATGCCTCAAGAAGGGGCGCCGTTTACGGCGCCCCGCTTGCTTGACTTACTATGTGTATAGGATAGATACTTCGCACACACTGCGAGATTATACATAGCGAGTCTAGATATGCGAACCAATATTGAGATAGACGACAAATTGATGAATGACGTGCTAAAAGCTACGGGCCTTAAAACCAAGAAAGACGTTGTTGAGCTTGGACTTAAGACATTGATTAGATTGAACAAGCAGGAAAACATAAAGAAACTTCGTGGCAAGTTGCAATGGTCAGGTGATCTCGATGAGATGAGAACCAACTCGTGATCATAGTGGACTCGAGTGTTTGGATTGACTATTTCTCTGGCGCGGACACACCCCAGGCAGAGAGGCTTGACAGTGTGCTTGGATTAAAACCAGTGGCTATTGGTGATTTGATTTTGACTGAAGTTTTGCAGGGCTTTAGACATGACAAAGACTACAGGGCCGCGCGAAAGGTTTTTGAAAACATTACCATTTTCGATATGCTCGGTACACAAATGGCTATAAAGAGCGCAGAGAATTTTAGAGCACTACGAAAAAAGGGCATTACCGTACGGAAGACAGCTGATGTAATTATTGCGACCTTTTGCATCGAACAGAAACTCCCTCTTCTTTTTTCGGATAAAGACTTTAGACCCTTCGTCAAACATCTCGGCTTAACGGAAGGCTGAGATACACCGGCTATTTTTCGGGGGGGTTACCTGCAGCACTCGTAATAATATCTGCGTTCATTTATTTCTCCGTATTAAATGATGGATATCTTCCATTGGACAAAACGCATAACGCTCGCATTTGAGGCAGCCCAGTGCGAAGCACGCTTTAGGCTGCCCAGCCACGAAGTGGCGGTGATTGATTACTTTGTTATGTTTCATTGCTACTTATTAACTTTATTGATTTAAACCCAAAAAACACACCTATAACGAGGCTGTAGATTTTCTGATTTAGCAGAACGCATGATTCCTCGCGCCTCAAAATCTTGTTTATTTTCGGATTTCTTCACAACGCATCCTGCTCCTTTCGATTTCTATCAGCCCGCTTCGTTTTGCTCTGAGGCCACCGCTTTGAACTGTAAATGGCCCTTGTTCCGCCTAATGTAACCCGATTCGACCATAGCGGGAGAGCTTCTCAATATTGTGGACTAAGCAATACAACTGCCACTGTCCTTGAACCTTGTCTTTACCCCTCAGCGAGAAGCGGTTCAAGCCTTTGTTGGTACCGATGTTACCAAATACTGGTTCCACTACCGACATCCGGTGACTGTAGATCAGTTTGCCCTTGGCACTGTCGACCCGCTTCTTCATCCAGTCTGTCGCCGTCTTGCCACTATCAATAGTGAAGGCCACTTGGCGACCGTGGCCATGCCGTGTATCGGCTGATGCCGGGTTGCGCATGCAGTCAGTCTTAATTGGGCAATGGCGACAGTCGGTGAGCTTGGCCTCGAAGCTAAGCTTGAGTTTGCCGCCGGTGGTAGTGCCTTCGCTGTGCAGCCACATCTCATTTCCTGCCGGGCAATGGCAGGTTTTCTTTGTAACATTGAGAGTAAACTCGCTGGCCGGAATGACTGACTTCTGGCCTTTCACCGTGTCCCGATGGCGCTTCCCGTACTTGGCTTTCTGATCTTTGAACTTTGGATCACGCTGACGGAATTGATTGTCGGGGATGTAGGCGTTAATCCGGTTCTTCTTCAGGAATTCGTTATTGGCTTCATTCGCAAAGCCAGTGTCAGCGGTGATGATCAAGCCTTTTCCAAAGATGGAGGCATCAATGTTTAAGCGCTCGAAGCGGTTCTCGACTCTGCCTAGAACAGGTTTGAGTGTATGGTGCTCTTGACCTTCGCCAAAGGCTTGGGCATCCACAATGATCTGGTGCTTTTTATCCACGGTGGCTACCCCGTTATAGCCTTGGATCGTGCCTTTGCTGGTCAGCATCTTGGCGGATTGGTTGTCGGTGATATTACTTTTTACTTCCTTTGGCCGTTGTCCCTGCCCCATCCTTGGGGCTGCTATCTTTAGGAAATCGTTGATTTTCTTATACTGCTCGAACAGGGTATTGGCGGCCTGCTCGGCCCGTTGCTTGCGCGCCTTTTCGTTGGGTTTACGCGCATCCAGGCGCTGGTGTTCTTTAATGTGGTGCTGAATCTGTTTGCGGAGTTTGGCGGATTTCTGTGCGAGTTCGTCAAAAGTACCGGAGTGCTCTTTCGCCGCATTGGACGACATTTTGCACCCGTCGATGGCAAGCAACTCCAAGCCCAGCAGGCCTTGCTGGTCACAGACCAGCAGAACTTCCTCAAACACCGCTTCAATGGCATCGGGGTAGTTGCTGACAAAACTAGCAATAAGTGTGAAGTGGGGTACCGAGTCGCAGGACAGCGCCTTAAAGATAATATTGTGCTCGCACTGCCACTGGATTTCCCGACTGGAAGTGATCCCCTTGGAATAGGCAAAGAGGATAATCTTGAGCAGCACCGCCGGGTCGTAGGCCTTGCGACCACCTTCGTCATTGTTGTATTTGTCGTAGAACGCTGACAGATCGATATGATTTTCTATGAGATGGTGCAGCGTAAACTCGAAGGTACCAGGCTGGATTTGCTCGGCAAAATTGATCACAACCATCGCATCTTGGTTGTAGTCGTAAGGCTTGAACTTGGGCAT
>NZ_JBFHDY010000161.1:0-5619 GCF_041584495.1 Zhongshania sp. | reverse complement strand
TCCTTGCCTGCGCAGGGAAGACTTGATGGGTGCTGCGAGTTTAATGCATGGTCCGTCATGGCCTGCGCAAGTATGGCAGCAACCACCCCACGCTAAACCCACCGTTGCTCCAGCGAAGGCTTAACGGCAACGACATCAGGCCAAATCAATCGTCACTCCTGCGGAGGCAGGAGTCTATCTCAGCAACGAAGTTTGGGCTTAGACGTTGGGGTAATCAGGCATTCGCTGCCGCTCACATGGATCCCTGCCTGCGCAGGGAAGACGTTTAGGGATTTGCGGTCCTTGCCTGCGCAGGGATGACCAAATAAAATTATGACGTTGGGCTTTCAGTCACCCCTGCGGAGGCAGGGGTCCATCTCAGCAACGGAGCGCAAAGTTAACACTTCCACCAGAGACATTCGCTGCGCTCAAATGGATACCTTCCTGCGAAGGTATGACGAAATGCCCTAAACACAAACGTTCCGTCACTCCTGTGAAGCCGGGCTCTGCCCCTGCGAAGGCAGGGGGGTCATTTCTGCAACGAAGTAGGTGTTAAGTACCGGCGGCCAAACCCACGGCGGAGCTTGGGCTTAACCGCGAGCGCTAGCTTTCCGCCTTATCCGATTTATACTCGTATTGGTAGTAGCCATAGCCATAGCCATAGCCATAGCCTGAAGCTTTGCGTTCTACCGCATTGAGTACAACGCCTTTAACCTTAATACCATTTTGTTCGAAGCGTTGTTTGGTGACTTCCAGTTCTTTCACAGGGTTTAAGCCAAAGCGGGTTACCAGCATGGTGACGCCGCATTGGCGGCCAATAATCGCCGCATCGGTTACGGCCATAATGGGTGGCGTATCAACAATAACAAGGTCGTAGTCGGCGCTGACGGCTTCGAGCAGTTGGGTTAGGCCTTTGCTCATAAGCAACTCAGAGGGGTTGGGGGGTATTGCGCCTCTGGGCAGCATAAAGAGCTCAGCAATTTTGGTTGGCTGTATTGCGTCCTGCAATTGCACACGTTTACTCAAAACATCTGACACGCCATTTTCAGGCCCTACATCAAACATTTTGTGCATATAGCCTTTGCGCAAGTCCATGTCGATTAGCAGTACGCGCTGGCCCGCTTGGGCGATTACTGCCGCCAAGTTGCCCGACACAAAAGACTTACCAACATTGGGGCTGGGGCCCGAGATCATCATAATATTGTTGCTGGCTTCCAGCATGGCAAAGTGCAAGCTGGTACGCAGGCTGCGCAAGGCCTCTATGGTGATGTCGGTGGGGTTGCGCTGTGCGAGCAACGCAGTGGGGTGCTGATTGCGTAATTTACGCAGTTGCCGAGCCGAGCGACGGCTGCCAAAATCCAATTTACGCTGTTCGTCAGACAAAGGAATAGACGCATATACCGGCAGACCAATGGCTTCTATGTCGTCGGGGTTTTCAATGCCGCGATTCAGCGCGGCCCGAACCAGTACCAACGCCACGCCCAAGAAACCGCCCAGCAATGTCGCAATAACAACAATAAGCGGCTTTTTGGGTTTAACCGGCTCTTCAATATTCACCGCAGCGTCGTCAATAATACGCACATTGCCCACGGTGCCCGCGCGAACAATATCCAATTCTTGAATATTGTTTAGCATTTGGGTGTAAATCTCGGTGCCCACTTCTAGGTCGCGCTTTAGCCCCAGTAGCTCTTGCTGGGTTTCTGGCAGGCCTTTAATACGGCTGTTAAATTCCGTTTTACGGGCCATTTGCTCGGCCATTTGCTCCCGCCAAGCTTGGTAGGCGGGGTGGTCACGGGTGTATTTGCGGTCTAGCTCAGCTTGCTGCAATTGCAATTCAGCAATGCCAGATTCAATGTCCACCACTTGGTCTAGCAGCGCTTCGGCCTCGGCGCTAATGTTCACCGAGCCCACTTTAACTTGGTAGGCATTAAACTTGCGCTCGGCCTCTTCAAGGTCTTTTTTAATATTAGGCAACTGCTCCCGCAAAAAATCCAAGCTTTTTGCGGCTTCTGCCGACTGGCGCTCCACGTTTTGCCGCAGATAGGTGCTGGCAATAACATTCAAAATCTCTTCGGCATGGTCGGGCTTGGTGTCTTCTATAGACAGCGCCAAAATGCCCGAATCTTTACCGCGCTCAGACACACCCATGGTTTCTTGAAGGGTGATAATTGCGCTTAAGCGGCGCAGGCGGCTGAGGGTGAATTGGGTGCCAGGGCGGGCGTGCAGCGTGGGTATGTAAAGTTCATAGCCCCCGGCGCGTATTAACTTACCAGCGTCGCCACTGAGTAGCGCCTCGCCATCGGGCGACAGCAGGGTAAAACCAACTTCGTTAGCAATCAGAGTATGTTCTTCATTAAACTGGGTGGCGGGCACCTCAAAGCGACTAACTTTAATGCGCTCGCCGCCCCAGGCGTAGGAGCCAAAGCCGAGTACCGGTGAATTCAGTTCGTCAGCTTCACCGGCAAAACGCCGGGCTATGGCGCGGCCAAGCACGGGAAAATAGCGGGGCTCTACTTTAATATCTAAATCGAGATTATCTACCGCCGTGCCAATCACCTTGCGGCTTTTAATAAGCTCAATTTCGGTAATGGCCGCAGACTCGCCACCAAACATCTCGGTAACGTCGCTCATGCCGGGCAAACCGGGCGACTTCTCCTCTACTTGTATAATGGCATTTGCCCTATACACGGGTGACGCCAGCAAGGCGTAGGCAATGCCAATCACCATAAACACAGCGGTAATGGCTGCAATAAGCCATTTTTGATCCCATAAGGTCGCAAATAAGGCCAGTAAATCAATTTCGTCATCTTGGGCTTGTTGTCGCGGGGCGGGGCTGCTGCTTGTATTAGCGGTCATAGAGTTGAGTACCAAAAATAAAAATCTGGGTGTGCTGCCTGCACCCTATGTTGCAGGCAAAAATTATTCTGTGTTGCTGAGCTGTGCAAAATTAAGCTTACCTAGCTTCTATGTCGCCGATTCTGTCGGTAGCGAGAATAGACGGTAACAATTGGCTCAAAAAACGGTTCCAGCGGGTAATGGGTGCGGGCGATACATATACGACGTCTCGTGGCTCAAGGGGAAATGAGTCTGCAAACATAAAGCCTACTGCAGAGGCTGCGTTTAAATGGTAAACCGTAGCCGAGTATACGGGTTGCCCGGTGGCGGGATCTCTTTTAACGCCAGTATTGCGCAATACATATATGCCGCGACCGTCTGCTCTGCCTTCATTTATACCATTAGCTTCCGCTAGGGCTTCGGCAAGGCTGGTGCCATTGCGCGACATGTTCAAGCTCTGGGGGCGGTTTACCTCACCCAATACAAAAACTTTTTCAGCGTCATTGCGGGGAATATGAACTAAATCGCCATCTTGCAACAGCAGGTTCTGACTCCACTGCCCTTCTTCGTAAAGGCTGCGAAGGGTGATGTGGTGAGTGCTACCTTGGCGATTAAGGATGATGTCACCCCAAGTGGCCGTGTCGGTAAGGCCACCAAGCTGCTCTATAGCATCTACCAAGGTGAGCGGCGTATTAGTAATGGGAACCACGCCAGGCTTCATTACAGAGCCACTAACATAAACCTTTTGGCTGCGAAAAGCCGCAACCCGCACATCAATCTGAGGGCGTTTAATAACAGAGCCTAATTTGTTTTGTAATAAGGTTTGCACCTCACCGGTGGTCAGGCCAGATACCGGCAGCTCGCCGGCGTAGGGGTAAAAAACCGTGCCATCGGCTTTTACAACATTGCCGCCTTCTTCGGCGCTACGGAATGAACCAGAGGGAATGGTTAGCTCTGGGTGTTCCCACACTGTAATAGTAAGTACATCACCCGGCGCAATTCGGTAATTGTAATTGACTACAGCGTTGCGCAGCTCGTTGTTTGTGTTTGGCGCCGCAGGCGCAGCACTGCCAAGATGGCTCAATACAGTGGCATCAATGGGAATATAATTAATATCGGTAGTGGCGGGCGAGTATTCCTCTGGTGTGTCGTTGTACCAAAAAGAATTTATTCTGCCCATGTTTGAGCCGGGAACCACGGTACAGGCTGTGGTGCTACAAACAAGCGCCGCTAGTAAAGAAGCTCTTAATCCATTCATGCAGTAAAGTCCTTGGCTGCGTAAGTTTTGGCCTTTGTTAAAATTAAATAACTGTAAGTAAATTCAGTAAACGATTGGGCTATATACAAAATGTATGCCGTTTACATAGAATTGCGACATCTGCCCCTTCCTGTCGCGAATGTCGGTTCTTAGTTTCAATTACCGTAAAGCGGCCAATGATACCTAGCTTGCAGGGAGGGCACCAGTCCCGCTGCCCCAGAGTTACCTAGCAACTAATAAGTTGTGAACAAATTGCCAGTCAGCGTAATGAGTATTTGCAAGAAATCCGCACATTAACAAATCGGTAGTAATTAGCTGCCAAAATTCGCGCAGTTAAGCGAGCGTGGTGGTCATCGCAAAGATTCAGAAGATAAAAGCGCCAGTAGGAGCAGCTAAGTGGCTTCTGTGGGAGTTTGGTAGTCACTTAAAGGGCTCAGTAAGTGGTATAGAAGGTGATATAACAGCCCCTTGAGGTCATTTGCGGCCACTCTAGGGTGTTTTAAGGGTTGTTGAAGGAGCTTGCATGGTAATTCTTGAGGTGTTTAAGTCGTTTGCTCGGGTGCTCACGTAATGTCCTTGCGCTATATAAGCAGTCTCCGTGGCTCCTTATGTTGTTGCTCCGGAGGTATTTAATAAGCAGTCGCCCGTGAAGTGCTTAAGCAGTTAACAGGTGTTCATGTGGTCGGGCTTGGGTGTTTGAGTTGCCAGTCCGGGTTGCTTAAACAGGCATCTTCAAAGTGCTTGAGCAGTCGTCCTCAAGGTACTAAATGTCGTTATGCTTGATGTGCTGAATGTGGTTGTTTTTGAGGTACTTAAGCTGTCGTCCTTGCGAAGGCAAGGACGACAGCTCGCAAGTGCAAGATTGGCAGCCGTACACCAAGCAACACCACAATGGCCCATTAATTGCATTTGAGTAGAATAGTAAGGCTAGGTCAGTACAAAGCTGCGGCTTAATAGTGGCGAAGGAATGCAGCAAGCAAGCACAAGTAGAAGTAATTACCTGGATTTGGGCTTGGTTTTTGCACTGTATTGGCTCAGAATTACGCGCTTGCTTGGGGCGTGCGAATTTTTTGGTGCAAAGTGCCTAGGAGCAGCTAAACTTTAACCTCCGTATTGCAGTGTATAGCCCCTTGGCGCCGTGCATTTTAGTTAGAAGTAGCATCTGTAGAGCCTTGCTAAAGGACTGGCTGCGGCGCTCCAGATGAATTAAAACGTGTAAAAAATAACTTCCTAAGCGAGGGAATTGCTGTGAATACAGAAAGAGTGAATTTGACCACTAACCTGCCGCAATCAGGTTTTATTCGTCAGCATCACTCCATGTTAGTGGCGGTGCATCAATTAACCGATGTGCTGTTAATTTGGGGGATATTGGCGCTGTTTGTTAGCGTTGGCAATTACGGCTGGGCGGTGTGTTACCAAATTGCGGCCTTTTTAAGCTCAATTTGTTACCACATATTTGCCCATAAAAACGGCCTGTATTTTTCATGGCGCGGGCAGTCACTGTTTACCGAAGTAAGAACCGTTATTACCACGTGGCTGGTGGTGCT
>NZ_JBFHDY010000160.1:0-5631 GCF_041584495.1 Zhongshania sp. | reverse complement strand
GCAGTGATGACAGATACGAGGACTATGTGTACGAGCCATGAGCGACGTTAGAAGGTTAGTCCATCAAGTTTATTTCGACGACTCCGGTGTTCTCCGGGCTGTTAGCAATGATGAGCCGTTACCCGTTACTGGCGATTGGCTGACTGATACACAGCTTCGAGACTCGCCGGTTGATGTTAATGTCGCCAGCTCAACCAACCCCACTTGGCAAGAACTATTCCGCTATGCCACGCCTGATGACCCCGCGCTGCCTAGTGGTTCTGCGGTCACGATTGACCCTATTCTAAACACCGAGCCCAACGTCATTGATAGCGGGTGGATACGAACGGGTGTTGATGACGGTTTAGAGAAGGTTAACCAATCATTCACGATAGGAGGCAATACAGCATTGCGCGCCTATGTGATGAACGCCTCGGATGACCAAGGGAATAATATCAGGAATAATGATTTTCCCTTTATTGTCACGGCGGCGGGCGGTGTTAGGGTAATCCAAGCGACGTTCTTTAGCCGGTATTATCGGATTCTGATAGAGAACATATCAGGCTCTACATGCACCGAGCTTTCAGCGCGCTCTGTCGGTGGGCAAGATACGCCCATCGCTGTCACCACCTCGCTTGACCAGCCGCTGCTCGATTCATTTCCCGCGCCGGTATTTCGCGGTGTTACGGTGGGCAGGCAGCCGGACGGGGATTATGTAAACACTCCCGCAGACGGTAATGTTTATACGCACGGCGTAGCGTTAGGAGCAGGCGCGTCATTCACCACACCCACATTTGATACGGACGGCTGGAAGGCTATCGAGCTTTACGTCGCAACCGATCAGGTGAGCTTGCAGGATGGGATTGTGGTCGAGTACACGCCGGATGCCCAAGCGACAACACCCGTATGGTATCCCGGCCCTAAGTTCACGTTTGGCGCTGATGCTGTAACCAGCGGTTTCCTCGTTAAGCGATTCGCGCCAGCATTGGACGGGTTTCGCATCACATACACTAACGGCGGCACGCCGCAAGGGTCATGGTTCTTCTCGCTGGAGCTGAAGAACGGTGTCACAGAGCCAACCGGGACTAGTATTGAGAACGACATTGACCCGAGCCAAAGCGCGCTGTTGACTCGTGGTATTGAGTTCGCCCAGAACGATTCCGGGGATTACGGCAACATCACGCGCGGGCCTTTGGGCGGTAAGCGCGTTTCAATCTATGAGCATGAATCCGAAACCCCGATTAAACCCCTAAACAATCTGAGCGGGAATGCCACGAGTGTTGGCAGTGGCTCAGCCACGCAGGTTGCTAGTGCGCCACCAGCCGGGACTAAATCGGTAGAGATTCAGGCAGACCCGGACAACACCAAAATCGTTTACGTTGGATTCAATGCGGGACTGACTAGCGGGAATGCCCCTGTTGCACTACAGGCTGGCGATGCTCGTGTCTATGAGGTGAACAATACGCCGCTGTTTTATGCCCTCAGTGCTTCGGGTTCGCAAACAGTGCGCTGGACGTACATAGCTGAGGTGTGATGTGGCTGATTCCGGTGTCGTAACAATGCCCGCTGACAATGCCTTGATTGAGGTGATCGCGCCAATGCCAACAACCGATTGGTGCAGCCTGACGGCCACTGGACATAAGGATATACAGATTCTTGTCTACGCCTCTGGAGTTGAATCAACGTGGAGCGATAGCGGTGCATGGGTGCAGATGCAGAAGCTAGTTGTCGGTGATTCGGGTGCGTTTTCCCGCATTGCCCCCGCTCCCTACTTCACTATCAGAGCACAAGGCCCAGTCGGCACAACATGCAGGGTAACGGTGACATAATGCCTACCCGTAAGCGCATCAGGACAATTATCAGGCAGACCTCCGGAGGCGGCGGTGGTGGCCCAGCTCCCGGCGGGACGATTAGTTGGGGGCCGTCATTCGGCCAGTCAGCCGGTAACGATGATTCAACCTGGAATGTCTCGCCAACTCAGCGTCTGTCAAAGCTAGGGCTTCGGGGCGCACAGACTGCGACAGGTGCAACTGCTATGCCCTCACTCGCCTTGGTTGGTGCACAGTCCACGGCGGCTACGCAGAACGGCAGTGTTCTAGGTGCACCGTTCTGGCAGAGTGTGGAAACCTCAACAGGGGAATCGGTAACATCGCTCGCTGTCAATAAGCCATCTGGGGTCGTGGCCGGTGATCTACTAGTGTTTGTACTTGGAAGGAAAATAATTACTGGTAGTTGGGTGCCGACCCCTCCGCCTGGACTGACTTCAATCAGGGCAGACACAATACCTACCCCTAGCATCGGGGTGCTTACATATTACAAAGTTGCCACGACGAGCGAACCATCGCAGTACACATTTACCTTCTCCACCTCCAGCGCCAACAACATCACGCTAGAGTGCCATAGGATTATAGGTGTAAACGCTTCCACGCCTATAAACGCATCAGCCGGTGCGACTCTCGCAGCGACAAGTTTAGACCCTGACCCAGATTCACCGAGCGTAACAACGACCGTTGCAAATTGTCTTGTTATGACAGTCCTAATACACGATCACGCTGCTCTATCTAATAGCCACAGCTTGCCGTCAGGGCACGAGGAGGTCAGTGATTTTGAAAGCACGGCGGGCGCAAGTCTGCTAGCAAGCAATACCGGATGGCGCGTATTTGCATCAGTAGGAGCAACGGGGCCGATTGAGCACAATTGCACGGAAACAGTAGCGACTAATGCTGTTATGCAAAGGATAGCCATAGCTCCCGGCACAGTGGTGATCGCATGATTAAGGATGTACGGTACAATCTTAACTGCAAGATAGCCGCAACTGCGGTAATGACGCTGGAAAACCCGGATATTGATATTGATGAGGCCGTTGAGCGATTGAAGGCGGCTGGCAATGAGATCATCAGTGTTGATGGTCGCAAGGTTACGGTGCTGAACACCGAGACGCACCCGAGTGAAGAAGTGTGGGCCTGCGAGCACTGCGGGGCATACTCGACCGATTACGATACAGTTTTGAGACACGAGGCAGAGCAACATGGCATCCAAAATAGTTAACCGTGGCTTGCAGGTCATAGGTGGCAGGGCATCGAACACGGCGGACGCCTTCGCTGCAATCCAGTCGCTTGCGGCAGATGACGGGACAGTGGCATTCGCGGCGGCTCACACAGCGATTAACAGCGGCGGTGCTGTCACTAATCAGGCTGATGTTGACTTCGATGCAACCCCGACTAGGGCTGGCCAGGTGATTACGCACGTTGCCACATTCCCCACTGGGTCTGCTAACTTCACCATTCGCAGACTATCGCTGCATAATGCAGCGGCGGCGAGTGTGTCGGCATCCAGCACAACGCTGGTGAGCGGCATAGATGGACAATCTCTGACCAAAACGTCAGACTTTAGCCTTGAAGTGACAATCACTATCACCTATGCAGACGCCAGCTAAATTCACACCCTACAGCGGAAACCTTATGGGCCTGCCGATAACCGAGGATCACTTGGTTTTCCGGTGGGTTCATGATGGTTGCAAGGTGCTATTTTCCGCAACCCGTATGGGTGGCGCTGTAAGCTGCCACTTCGCTAGCGATAAGGCGGGTCTGCGCCACATCAAGAAAGCAATTGACGAATGGTGTAAGTTCGTGTTTGAAGCGCTGAATTGGTGTACAATGGTGATAGCTCAGGTTGTCAAGCCCAGTGTTGCAAGGTTGGTTGAGAAGTGCGGGTTTTCCCTTGCTGGCGAGGCTGACGGAATACAGATTTATGTGAGGTGTAAGTAATGGGCGGGTTTGTACGCGGCATTACAGGCGCAGATAAGGCGGCTAGGGAGTCCCGGCGAGGGGCGGCAATGGCGGCTGGAGCGCAACAAGAGGCTTTAGATTACCTAAAAGAGCGTGAAGCTATCCCACAAGAGCTGCGCGAGGCATCTTTGCAGCAATTGGCCGGGCTTTTCGGTATTGGCGGCGTCCCCGGAGAGGAGGCATTAGCCACCATTCAAGGCTCCCCCATGTATCAGGCCGTGTTAGGCCAGCAACAGGCGGGCGAGGAAGCTATTCTACGCAATGCAGCGGCTACCGGGGGGCTTAGGTCTGGTAACGTTCAAGACGCCTTGGCGCGCTATTCAGGTGATCTTCAGAATCAAGCCCTAACGCAATCTCTGACCGGCCTACAAGGCTTGGCCCAGCTCCCTTCCAACGCAAACCAGATAGCAGCCACTACGGCGGGCATAGGCGAAACCCTAGCGCAAGGCCGTATTGCTAGTGGGCAGGCCAAGGCTGCGGGACAGATGGGTTTCTTGACTGGTTTGATGGGTATGGGGTCGGCAGCAGCGGGAGCGGGCGCATTCTCGGATGCCCGCCTCAAGGCCGAAGTACGCAAGATTGGCGAGCGCGGGGGTTATAACTGGTACTCGTGGAAGTGGAACGATGAAGCCAAGACCCTTGGGCTTATTGGCCCGGACGAGGGTGTTATGGCCCACGAGGTGATGGAAACCAACCCCGAGGCGGTGACAAGGGTTGGCGACTACCTTGTCGTCGATTACCGCGCTATAGGAGTTCAATAAATGGCCAATCGTTTCTACATTGACCCTTGGGGCGGACACGCCGAAGCATTCCAGCAAGGGATGCGGGGTATTGGTGCGGTTATCGGTGAGCGCAGGGCGGAGAAGAAGCGCCAGGATTTAGCGCGGCAAGGTCAGGAAATATTCGCGACCGGCGACCCAGACAAGATTTCTGAGTTTATGATTGCCAACCCCGAAATTGGGGAGAATATTCAGGGGGCGATTGAGTTTAAGAACAAGGAAACGGAGCGAAACCTAGGTCAATCAGCGATAGACTTCCTGATGGGCAAGCCTATAGAGCAAGTGGTGGCGGATAGGTCATCCTTTGTCACTGGTCAGGGCGGCGACCCGTCAGACACAATGCTTCTGCCGGAAGAGTACCATCAAGACCCCGAAGGGTTTAGGCGTAATGCGGAGTTTATCGCAGCTCGATACGCGCCAGAGGCGTATAAGGCGTATAGAACGGCAATTGGAGCGCCGGAGACTGCGGGCGACACCACTGCTGAGCAGAAAAATTGGGCCGTCTATAAAAACCTCAAGAAAACAGACCCTGATGGGGCCAAGCAATTCGGCAAGAAAGTAGGATTCCTGCCCAAAGACAAGCCCCTTAGCGGAGCTGCCGAGAAAGCCTTGATTGAAGCGCAAGATAGGTATTTTGCGCTATCTGAGCAAAGCCGCGAGTATGATGTTCTGGCCTCAGACTTTGAGCGCATGGCTGGCACCCTCCCCTCCGGTACTGCAATGACAGTCACCGAGTTCCTTAAGCGCGTAACGGGCAGTCAGGACGATGCGAGCGAGGTGCGCCGTAGGTTGGCCAAGGTGCGACTATCCGAAGCCCTAAAATACCTGCCTCCCGGCCCTGCCACTGACCGAGATGTGGCCGAGGCATTTAAAGGTGTTCCACCTGAAAACGCATCGCCAGAACAGGTGCAATCCTTCCTCCGTGGTGCGGCTAAGATTGCTCGCCTGGAATCTGAATTTCAAGAGTTCAAATCTGACTACATTTCCCGCAACGACAACACCAAGGGTATGATTGAGGCGTGGAAGCAAAAGATTGAAAACGGCGAGGTGGCCGCAATCGAGGAGCTGCGCCGTCCCGATGAGTC
>NZ_JBFHDY010000159.1:0-5642 GCF_041584495.1 Zhongshania sp. | reverse complement strand
TCGGGCTTTCGCGATGCGATTGATACTCATGCTGGCGATGGCGTCGGCTTTGTCTTTGTGCAGTCAGATAATGTCGAGGGTGGCCTGTAGTTTATTGCACCAAAGGTAAATGACTAAGGCGCCTGCGGGCGCCTTTTTTGTTGTTTGGTCGCGCTGTAATTGTGCTGCGAAATACCGGCGTGGTGTTTAATACGCAATGCTGCTAAGTCTTAACTTGCTGCATTCCTTAGTATTAATATTTATCGTTGGTTATGGCGAGGTCTCGCGACGGGCTGTGCGTATCCGCAATTTTAGCCTAGGGCTACGATACAGCGGGAGATCGTAGTAAACTTGGCGCCGTTAGAATTCCTCAAGAAAGATTAATGCCATAGAATTTTGGAATGCTATGTGCCTCGCTACGGTGCTTAGGGCAAGGATTGGTCGGTAGGTATCGAGTTAAAAATCCCGTGTTTATGTAGAAATCCGATGTAAAAAGGAACCGTAATGAAATCCATTTTCCCGTTAATATTCGCCACTTTGTTTTTATTTTCCTGTGCAAGTAACGAAACCGTGGTGTATTCAAATGGATTCAGTTTTGCCAATTACGATTATGTTGTTATCGAGCGCGATACCAATAGCGCGATATACGGTATGGACCTTGAATTTGGTAATATGATTGGCGCCTACAATATGGCCGTGGTGGGTTCTAAAGAAATTGAGAATCTGCCCTATGAGGCAAAAAAGCGTACGCTTGGCGTTCAGTTGTCGGTTAGCGGCAGCAGTGAGCGTATTATGCTGGGCATATCCTTCCAAGATTTTGTTACCGGTCGCACCGTCGCGACCATTGGCTCTGCTGAGAAGGGCGATTTATTCGATCGCGATGATCGCACCGAAATTTTTGATTTAGTGACCGGAACAGTGGTTGCGGCTATTAAGCGAGATAAACAACTTAATGTAGAAAATGGCCGCAGCCTTGATCGCAGTCCGCCGATGGCGGTTACCGCGCCGCGTTACAATGATCGAGATGACCGCAATGATCGCAACAGCGATACCGAAGAGTGGCGCTACGAACCCTCTGCGGAAAAGGCCTACACCTTGACCCCAGATTTCTCTGAATAATTCCATTCACTATCACCTACCCCGACTAGCGATAATGTGCGCATTGCATTGAATCATTGAGCGCGGGGTATCCGTCACAGCCATATTGGTCTTGTGCTAACGTAATGTATTTGCCTAGGGTCTCTAGCTATGAACGCGCTTGATTTTACGACTTCTATTCTCGCCAGCAGCATCCGTGCCTGGCGGGGCACCACGGCATTTTCACACCGTGCGAAACAGCCGGGAAAGCTACTTGAACTCTACGATATTGAAGGCTGCCCGTATTGCCGCCTAGTGCGGGAAGTACTGTGTGAATTAGATATTGATGCCATAATTTACCCCTGCCCTAAAGGTGGTATGCGCTTTCGTGCCGCCGCGCTCGATATTAGCGGCGTTAGTCAATTTCCGTTGTTGGTCGATCCCAATACGGGTGACGCGATAGTCGAGTCAGCGGATATTATCGCCCACCTTTATCAATATTATGGTGGCGGTAAAATACCCAGCGCTAAAGGGCTTGGCAGGCAGGTCGCTGTCGCCAGCTCCATGTTGGCCACAGCGTACCGCTCTGTTGGTCGCGCGCGTGGGATGTATGCGAAAAATGCTGAGGCCCCGACTCAGCCCCTCGAACTCTATAGTTTTGAATCTAGCCCTTATTCGCGGCCGGTGCGTGAATTACTGTGCGAGTTAGAAATTCCGTATCGCCTGCGTAATTTTGCCAAGTCGCGCTGGCAAGAAATGGGGCCGCCCTTGGTGCGGGCCAAGTTTTTCCCCGACGCACCCATTAGCAGCCCTAATCGCATTCGACTGAACGAGTTAACTGGCCGTTCTCAGGTGCCTTACTTAGTCGATATCAATACCGGCGTTGGGATGTTCGAGTCGACCGATATCCTCGCTTATTTACAGCAAACCTACGGGCGTTAAATCGAGTATTGCTGGGTGCAGAGCCTAACTGCCGCATGTTGTCTATGTGGCCGTTTTGGTAGATGCAGCCACAATTCTTGAATATCGGCGCGAATTAGCGATAATTGGCCGCAAAGTAAATCAGCCCGTGGGGGCGTTATAAGCGCAATTTTCTCGCTGGGCGGTATCTTCTTGCTGTTGGGCTTCGTGTCGGCTTATGTGGCTCGCGATAGGTATCTTGGCCTGGCGGTGTTTAAAGTGGTCTGAATGCGGGCACAATAATAAAGGTGACTATGAGTTCGGTTTCAGTAAAAAGCTCGCGCCTACAGGCGGTCCTCAGCGAATTGGCGCTAGGGAATGCCGAGTTGAGCCACAAGAATTTTGCTGAAAAGCTAGGCCAGCTAATCGATCTGTCTGGCTCTATTGCCCTTGCTGAGTCGCTGCGGGGCCTGCAAAAGCTTGAGTTCACGCCAGCCACAAGCGATGTGTCGGCACTCAAAAGCAGCTTTTTAACAAGCCGCGCGGAAATGCTGGCTTTTATTCTTAACAGCTTTATCAGCGAGCTCCATGAAGGCCAAGACAGCTCCGCGCCGTTTATACTGCCGCGCGCCAATGCCGAAACCTTGGCGGACCCAGAAGCTGGCTTTCAAGCGTATCAGCGCTTTTATAATTTACATCAAAGTCAGCTCGATCATCGGGTACTGGTGTTGCGTCGACAGCTGCAAGAGGCGCTTGCCGGGCAGTCACCACAATTAGCGCAATTGGCCGAATTGGATCGCAGTCTCGCCGATAAGCTGGGCGACTATACCCGCAAGGTATTTGCGAGTATTCCCCGCTTATTAGCTCAGCGGTTTTATTATTTGAACCGGCAATACCGCGCAGTACAAGAAGCTCAGCGCAGCGCCGCAGATGACACCGGTTTGACGCTGGCGTTAGAGCCAAAATTGATGAGTGACAGCCCGGCGCTGTGGATGCAGAAAGGCGCTTGGCTCGATAACTTTTTCACCGAAATGCAGGGCTTATTACTGGCCGAACTAGAGTTGCGTCTCATGCCCGTAATGGGCCTGCTGGAAGCACTAGAAGTCGAGGTAGAAACACAAAAATGACGAGAACTTTGTCGATAGTCGCCTTTGTTTTAGGCGAAATTATAGTTCTGTGGGTGGCATCTGCTTTTGTTGCTAGTAATTTATTAGCACTGGGTGTCACCCTATTAATTGCCTTTGCCTATAAGGTCGGTTTTGCCGAGCTAGTGCGCTATCAGCAGGCAAGCTGTGCCCTAGATGCCTCGTTGAGCGCGGCGGGCGACGCGATTGATGACTTAGATAAATGGTTGGCCAATGTGCCGGCGGTGTTGCGCAATGCGGTTGGTCAGCGGATTCAGGGTGAGTATGTTGGCTTGCCCGCCCCCGTGTTGACGCCATATTTGATCGGCTTGCTGGTGATGCTGGGTTTGTTGGGTACCTTTATTGGTATGGTCGATACCTTGAAAGGTGCGGTGTTAGCGCTGGAGGGCACCACCGAGCTCGACGCTATTCGCACTGGCTTAGCGGCGCCAATCAAGGGCTTGAGTATGGCCTTTGCTACGTCGGTTGCCGGGGTTAGCGCCTCGGCGATGCTGGGCTTTATTGCGACGCTGAGTCGGCGCGAGCGACTGCAGGTGTCGCGACAGCTCGATAGTCGGATGCGTTCGGTGTTTAAACATTACTCCCTGAGTCATCAGCGCAGTAAAAGCTATACCGCGATGCAGCAGCAAGCGGCAGCCCTGCCGGAGGTTGCTCAGCAGCTTAGCGAATTGGCAAGTCGGCTCGGCCAAATTGGCGATGACGTAGGCAATAAACTCATCGCCGGGCAGGAAAAGTTTCACGCCGCTGCGCAAGCCCAGTACCGCGAGTTGGCACAGTCAGTAGACCATTCCTTAAAGCAAAGCCTAGCCGACAGCGGACGCTTGGCAGGTGAGAATATCGCGCCGGTGGTGCAGGCGTTTGCGCAGGATATTAGCCGCGAGTTACAGCAGACCCAGCGGCAGCTTAGTGCGAGCGCCGAAGCACATTTAGACGGTTTGGGCGGCAGGTTTGTTAAAACAGCGGAGGAGCTTAATACTGCCTGGCAGCAGGGCATAGCCGATCAGCAAGCCAGCAGCGAGCGCTTGCTTGCGAAGATCGATGATGGTCTGGGTGCGTTTAACACGCAGTTTAGTACAGCGACCAGTTCGCTATTAGATACTTTTAATCAGGTGAGCAGTGACGGCTTGGCGCGGCAGCAGGCGGCTGAGCAGGCGCGTTTAGAAAACTGGTCAGCCGTGTTTAATCACAGCGCCGACTTATTGCGCGACAGTGCAGCGCAATTGGCGAGTAATGCACACAACGGTTCTCAAGAAGTGGTGGCGGAGTTCCGCGACCTAGTTAAGACCTCCGAGCAGCTCACTCAAGCTCGTATCGCCAGCGAAGACAAATGGTTGAAAGACTATCAGCAGCGTATGGCTGAGCTGGGTAATACTCTGAAGACTGAGCTGGGCAGCCTTCGGGATGTTGAAGAGCGTCGCGGCGAGGCGGCCGTTGCGCGCTTGGCAGAATTACAAGGGGCGGTAGCCCAGCACTTGGCGACCTTGGCCAATGCCTTAGAAGAGCCGATGGCTAGATTGATTGAATCGGCGTCGGAAACCCCGCGAATTGCCGCCGAGCTCATGACGAAATTGCGAGCGGAAATGAGCGACAATATTGAACGCGACAATAGCTTGCTGAAAGAGCGCAGCGAATTACTGCTGCAGCTCAACAGTCTGTCTGAGTCGTTACACGCTTCTGCGGCAGGTCAGCGCGAAGCCGCCGAAAATATTTTGAAAAATTCCGCTGAATTACTCGACAATATCGGCAGCCGCTTTACTGATAAAGTGAGTGATGAAACTGGTAAACTCGCTAAAATTATCAATCACTTTGAGGGCAGTAGTGCTGAGTTGGCCAGCTTAGGCGAGGCGTTTAGCACGGCGGTGGCCTTGTTTAGTGAGTCTAATAATAGCCTTATTGGCACCATGGCCTCGATTGAATCAGCCCTGAGCAGTAGCACCGAGCGCAGTGATGAGCAAATGGCCTATTACGTTGCTCAGGCGCGGGAAATTATCGACCACAATATGTTGTCTCAGCAAGATATTATCAGTCAGTTACAGCAGCTCAGTGGCAAGGCGGTTGCCCAAGCGGGTGAGCGGGCGTGAGTATTTCAGAGCTGGACGACGGCCTAGATCAAGAGCCGCCGATCTGGGCGATCTTTGGCGACTTAATGACCGGCCTCGTTGGGGTGTTTGTTCTCCTGCTGGTGTGGACCTTGGGTTTTCAGCTGGAATTATCGCAAACCCTAGAGCAGGAAATCCAAAAGCGCGAAGTGGCCGAGCAGCGCCGTCAGGCCTTGGAGGCGGCTCTTGCGGACCCCTTGGCGACTGGGCGAGTGACCTTGCGCGATGGCCGCATTGGTATCAGCGGCAGTGTGTTGTTTTCTTTAAACTCGGCTGAACTGCAAGAGGAGGGGCGGGCGCTGCTCCATACTTTGCGGGCACCGCTGCAAGTGTATTTGACCGACAGTGAGCAGCTATTAATGGTCAGCGGCTTTACTGACGATCTGCCAATTCAGCAGGGAAATCTGCACTTTAGCGATAACTGGGAGCTGTCTGCGCAGCG
>NZ_JBFHDY010000158.1:0-5674 GCF_041584495.1 Zhongshania sp. | reverse complement strand
GCTCGGCAAAATTGATCACAACCATCGCATCTTGGTTGTAGTCGTAAGGCTTGAACTTGGGCATGTCATCACTCCCTGATCAGATGCCTGATTTTAGCAAAAAACACTAGCTTTTAAGAGAAAATCTACAGCCTCAACGCCGCAAGCAGCCGCGCCGCTTGTTGGCGTCGGCCTGCCTTGCCTTGTTATGGGTGTTTTGGCAGAATATACCAATATTTGGTACAGGAGACACCTCATGGCTAGAAACACCAGCATTACACTTGGCCCCCACTTTGACGATTTTATAGCCGCGCAAGTTGACAACGGCCGTTACGGTTCGGCGAGCGAGGTTGTGCGTGCCGGACTGCGCCTGCTTGAAGAAACCGAGAGCAAGCTTGAAAGGCTCCGGCGCCTCTTGAATGAAGGCGAACAAAGTGGGATAGCGGACTACTCTCTTGAAAGTGTTATTGCTGAGCTGGACAACGAAGCCTACTAGTGCGCTCATACCTACTCACCATCGCTGCTCGAAAAGACCTTATAGATATTGGCCGCTTTACCACTGAAAAATGGGGAAAGCGGCAACGTGACAAGTACCTCAAGCAGCTTGATGATGCCTTTAAGATGCTTGCTCGCCAGCCTGAGATAGGCCGCGATGCGAATGACATAAAACCTGCGTACAAAAAGTTCAGCCAGGGCAGCCATATCATCTTTTACCGAACTGGCACGGAATCCAAGATCGTTGTTATCCGAATCCTCCACAATAGTATGGATGTGGAACAGCACCTCTAAAACCTATAACGCTGCCATCACGCGCTTGTCGCGTGCATGGCCTTGTTACAAGGCCGGCTCACCTTAATACTCCGACAACCATAGCGTAATATCTTTACCGGAAAGCAATTTCATCAACTCTACGCATACGGTATATCCGGCAACATCAGTACCATTGCGTTTTTCAAAGCCAATGTCTGCAACCCAATTGTGTTCGCCGAAGTTATAATCGGGATACTCCTTTAGCCAACTCAAAAGTATCTCCAACTGCTCGTCCAAATCCCATGACTCACCGGCAAGCTCAATTGACGGCTTAGGACGATCTTCTGTTAGAGCACGCAGTACTATCGACATATGGAAGCCTTGTAACGCCTGAGCTCAGGTGCGTTTGCGGCGACACGTGCTTTTGCGGAAGCAAAAGTGCGTGGCGGGGCAAACGTCACCTGCAGCGAATTGTTATGTGACGCCCCTCCGTTCCTGACGATCATGTTCTTTTGCTTGCTGAGGCTTTTTTGCTGGCGTCGATGACAACGATGTCAGATGCTTGCTCGTCAGCACCAATGCGCCTTTTTCGAATTGCTTGAATTTGACGCAGCTTATTACCCAGGCCACCAAAATCGATCACGACAAAGATTCCAAAGTTTGTTCGAGATGCGTCTTTGTAGATTTCAAGCTGCTTCTCATAACCATGTTTCACCGTTCCAGATGATCTTTTCATCTCAACTAGAACTCGAGCTTCGTAGCCGTCAGAGAATTTGAAATCTATAGGCCCGCCGCCCATGTTCGCCTCTGGCGAAATGTCGACGTTATTAGCCCTGCAGAAGCAGTCGGCGATTGCGAAATAGATTAGCTGTGCAGCCCTTTCTTTCTTAGGTTTGCCACTGTTCCAAAGCTCCTCCCAAAGATTCCCCTTCTCAACGTGGTGCTTGAACTGGTCGATGGTGGCGTGAACTAACGCCTTCAGTTCGTCTGGCCCCTTATGCACGTCAGGCACTTTGGGCTGCTTGAAGCTATTGAGATCGCGACGCAAGATTTCCCGCATCTTGTAATACGCGAGAGCATCTTCATTCGGATCATAGTTGTCAGAATGTTCCTTCACAGAGCCAAGAAAATGCTCAAACGCTGCAGACGAACCCAAAGCGGCATAGCGTAACGCGGCTTTCCGATCCGCAACTGTAGGCTGTGCTATCCCTGCAAGATACTGGTTCACGCGGTCACGAATAGCCTGGTTTTGAAGTGCCGCAGCTTCAATATCCGACCAGTCGTTGGCAATAGGCAAGTCGCGAACAATGTCTCTCGGCACGAGCAATACCGAAGCCCCTTCGAATTTCGGAAGTTCGCAACCGCTGGGCAAATCTGATTTCGAAGTGGGGATTCCCAGTGAGACGCTAAACGAGTTCGTAATTTCGGCAAGGTGCTCGATGATCACGCGCGTTGTGAAGTCACTGATAGTATCGGGTCCGACATTTTCCTCAAAGAAACCCATTAGTGAGACCATCTCTGGATCGTTTGAGCCGAGATCAATGATCTCTTTAGCGGTTCTCATCATGATCTCGCGTACTTCCTTAGGTCTTGAGCTTCCAGACCGACTGCTGCCTCCGTAGCCAAGGCCAGTCAGGGCCGGCTCTCTGAGGTCGAGTAACCTCCTAGCACCTCTCCAAGCGGCATCACCTTCGCTTTTCGAAATAGCAAGCAATCGTATGTAGTTCGAAAAGTGGTCGCGAAAATTGATGTAAGCGTCTCCAGATATCTTAGGATTACTCGATTTCTCCAATAGCACCGGATCAATGAACAACTGTGTGTCTACATTAAGGAAAGGATCAATTAGTCCCGCCTTTCTTAACTCGCCCTCGTCTATGTCGAAATGCTTGGAAAAGAGCAGGGGGTTCTGAACTTTTGCCATTGCCTAAATCACCGTATCCCAAGCTGCACGCAGCTTCTAGTTTTCATAGCCACATAACGCCACGCTCTGCGGCAAATTTGGAGCGCAGCGGAAAATTTGTCCGACAGCAGCGCTTTGTTATAAGCAGCACCATCCCATTCTTAGCCTCTATTTATTCTTGAATAGGATGAATCAAGCCGCGCGTTCGCCACCTATTACCATTTACCAAAGACTCGAACAACACTCCATCAGACAGTTTCAAATTATCCGCATGGTCTGTCACGATAATTTGTGGGCTAAAGCCGTTATCCAACTCAAGTTCATTACAGTAGATCGAAAGCCTGCTAAATAGGTTTTCAACAGCTTTTATATCTTCATCGATGGGTCTTTCTATCTTTGTTCGCTGTTTTACTTCCTGACTCTTTTGCTCATCAAAGCTCTCAGCAGTATCACGGTTAAAGTTGGGGAAATAAACTTGTGTCGGCTGATCTAAAAACAGTATCGATGGGATGGCACATTCATCAGCGAGCTCAGCAAAATACTTATGCAATGCTAAAAACAACGTAATATGGCAGTATAGCCAATTTGCACCGCTGCCCATTGACCTCAGGTAGATTTTCTCTTCTCCCTGCAAGTGATATAAATCAAATGTTTCAAAAGAGAAACGTAGATTAATGGGCAGATAGCTTTTTTCAAATTCAAAGTGCTTGCCAATCTCAGCCATATATTCATTTACTTTAGCCGATGCCTCTTCTAAGCCTTTTTGTACATTGTATTCTTTGAGGTATTTACTAATTTCATTGAGCTGTTTTTTTGTATCTTTAATATTTTTCTCAAGCTCCGCATCCTCAGCCATATTGAGGGTATCAAGAAGCGCAAACAGTTTTGCCTTCTTCATAACAATGCTTTCATACAGGCTCTTTTGTTCTCTTAGGTGCTTCTCTGTTTTTTCAATCTCTACTATTTGCTGATTTAGCTCTGTAAGTTCTTTACTCACAACCTCAATAGAACGCTTTACATCGACTAAAGACGACTCAAACTTTGCTTTCATCGGGCGAGCTTGAGCAAGATTTCCCGATACTTTAGTGATAGCTTGGTGAAGGTTTTCAGCGCTTTGGCGCAAACTGTCTTTTTCAGTATGACAAAAGGGGCAAACAGCAGTAGAGATACGCACATCCTTTGGTGATTTAAACTGCTTTACGTTATCAACGAACCGTTCTTCTTCCTGAATATGATTTTTAATCGACGAAGCTTGCCGCTGCAGCTTCCTTAATTCTGCCGCTTGTTGATTACGCGCCAGTTTCAACTGATCGTAGCGGCGTGTCATAGCATCAGAATTATAGTCAATTTTCTCAGAAACTATGATGCCGTCGAGTTGCTCTTTAGCATCTTGAGGATGGCGAAGCACCTTATCCAATGATAACGGATCATCTTTAAACCCCATCAAGGCGTAAAGTTGGCTTAAAACTGGGCCGACTTTTTGTTTGTAACTTTCGGATGTACGTTTGTTAGTTTCCTTCTGGCGCTCTAAGCGTCGCATTTCTGCATTAAGTCGTTCTTGATCTTGTTTTAGATGAAAAAACTTTTGATCCACAAGCCCTAAAAAGATCTTAGTATGCTCAATAGCCTGGTCTCGCTTCTCTTTCTCGTCAAACCGATAAAATAATGCATGCTTATTGGCCACAAGGTTTTGATGTTGAAGCATAAACGATGAAAAGCTACGGACAGAGGGTGTAGGTGCTTTCTGGTTAAATCTACGATTGGCTCTCGCTGCCAAAGATTCATCAACATCATCTATATCTAAGAAAAAGCCCCGTAAGTGCTTTTTAAATTCGTCCAATGGACGAAAATAGCTGGAATTGAAGTAGTCTCGGTCAATTTCTGTCGTGTTGAATGCCTCAACACGACGAAAAAAAGCTTTTGTCGCAATATCAGGATCACGAGCAATCACCATATCTTGCTCATCAACAGCAAGCGCCACATAGTAAATGGCGGCACTGGTGGTAATAACGCCTTTAGGGATTGTGTTTTCACCACTACCAAAGCAATAATCAAAAATTTCGATTAAGGCACTTTTACCTGTTGATGACTTACCGGTAACAACATTAAGTCCAGCTTTAAAATTAACAGGATGCTTATTCCCTTTTTTATCAATCACACCAATTTCATGTATAAGTGTTTTCATCGTGGCTTCACTCCTAAAAACGCATATATCTCAACCACTGAGTGACCACTAAATAATCGACCTAATTTTTCTGCGCTTTTTTTATGGACAAAGACAGAATCAGCCCCATCACGTTTACCAAGGGATAGCTGTTGCTCATTAATCGATAGCCAGTCATTGATTAAGCAATATTGAATACATTGCTCTGTTAAGGCTTGAAACCCGTCAATTCGCTCTTGAAGATCATAAAGTTTTGCACGGTCGTCAAAAACTGTCCAAATAGAGCTTCGCTTGTTTGAGTTCGAGAGCTTATGACTGTAAACAGGGTGACTACACAGCGGGATTACCAACTGAGCTAGCAACAAGCTATTTTCAGAATCATCCAAATGTGTGTAAAACGAGGCCAGATATGGACCATACTCAAACGGGTTGTACTTTAATTCGTATAGGGCGTCGACAATACTGCTCATGGCTCTACCTTCCACTTCAAATCTTGCTCGTCATCGTCCATAGCGTCGTGAATCAAGCCATTTCTAAAAACAGGATCTGGGTTTGGGTAACCTTCAATGCCGAATGGTGTTTCGCTGGTTACTTGGTCATATAAATCTTGCGCTAGCGCCACTGGGCTACCTGTTTTCCGGCAAGCGCTACGGTATTTTGCGGAAAATGTTCTAATCCACCTTTCTCGATATTGGCCAACCGCTTCCCTGAATTGCGGGTAGCCATTCAATTCTTCGATTAACGCATTTCTTAACTCTAACCAGTTACCTGTTGCCTCGGGCAGCACATCCTCATACTCAATTTTAAGAATTTTTTGAGCGAATAGCTCGGTAATATATGCATCAACTTCGTCTTCAGTTGCATCTCTTGCGTCGAAATCT
>NZ_JBFHDY010000157.1:0-5704 GCF_041584495.1 Zhongshania sp. | reverse complement strand
GCCGTTTTGATCAACTGGGGCTGATCTCGTTAGTGGATCAGTATCGTCGTCTCATGAGTACAATATGAACCGCCGTATACGGAACCGTATGTACGGTGGTGTGGGAGGACGGCGGAAGTGATTCCGCCTCCTACCCGATCGCTAGTATTTGCGGCGGGCGCCTTGCTGAGCTAGAGTGTGGCGGCTTTTTGCTTCGGAATTTCCATGTCTTCAGTCGCTCGTCAGTTATCCAGTCTAGAGTTGCGCGCCCAGCTTAATTTGGCGTTGCCTATATTCGGTGGTCAGTTAGCCCAATCCGCCAACGGTTTTGTTGATACCGTTATGGCCGGTCGCGTTTCGGCCTTAGATTTGGCTGCTGTGGCGGTCGGCGCCAGTATTTGGGTGCCAGTCTTTCTGTTTATGACGGGCATGCTGATGAGTGCAACCTCGGTGTTGGCTCGCCATGTTGGTGCCAAGCAACTGCAACGAGTGAACCCCTTGGTGCACCAAGTGGTGACGATTGCCGTGGTGGCGGGCGTGATTGCTGCGGTACTGCTTTGTAATACCGGACCCTTGCTCGAATTTATGGACGTTGATCCGGCAATGCGGCCGTTGGTCTTGGAATACCTTTTTGGTTTGAGCTGGGGTATGCCGGCGATCGCATTGGTGTTGGCCCTGCGCAGTTACACCGAAGCGCTTAGTCATACGCGGCCAGTGTTATTAATTAGCGTGATCGGCCTGTTTATCAATATTCCCGTTAATTATGTACTTATCTACGGCAAGCTGGGTATTCCGGCCATGGGCGGCGTTGGCTGTGGCTGGGCGACAGCGATTGTGATGTGGTTGATGGCGGCGATGCTACTGCTATACGTGCATCGTCATCGCGCCTATAAGGCGGTGCGGCTATCCATTAGCCCTTGGCACTGGGAACCGCGAACCATTGCGTATTTGCTCAAACTCGGCCTGCCGGTTGGCATGACGATTTTTTTTGAAGTCAGTGTGTTTTGTATTATCGCTTTGTTTATTAGCCAGGCTGGCGCAGAAATAGTCGCGGGGCATCAGCTCACTCTCAATTTCACTTCCCTGTTGTTTATGCTGCCGTTGAGCTTTGCGCTGGCGGCAACGACCCGGGTAGGTTTGGCGCGGGGCGCCGACGATGCGGAGGGGCTGAATCGGGCCGTGAAAGTGTCGTTTAAAATAACCCTGTGCATTGGCTGCTCTGCAGCGGTGATGTTAATACTGTTAAAAAACTGGATACCGCTAATTTATACTGATAACGCCACTGTTATTGCTTTAGCGAGTTATTTGCTGCTGTTTGCGGCGCTCTACCAAATCTCAGATGCTATTCAGGTTACCGCAAATGGGTGTTTGCGGGGGTTTGAAGACACCTCCATCCCCATGGTGTTGACCTTATTTGCCTATTGGGGGGTGGGTTTGCCGCTGGGTTATGCCTTGGCAATGAGCGACGCACTGGTTCCCGCAATGGGGCCAAGTGGGTTTTGGCTGGGGTTGTTTGCGGGGCTTAGTTCTGCGGCTCTGTTGTTGGGCTTGCGCTTGCGCTGGCGATTAAACCAGCCCCTGCATTAGATGTGTTATAAGGCGCTTGGCCTGCCGGTGACAATAGGCTATTTGGCGGTCCAGCTCGGGTTTATCATAAGCTCTTTGCCCAGCTACATGATACCAACCCACACTGAAGCCCACCCCAGCTACCTAATACATAGTATTGCCGGAATAGCCACCGTCGCGAGCATATTACAGAGTAAAAATACCACTAGCCACCGAGTCGGGTAGCCCTGGCCTTGTGCGTATTGGTAAAAGAAATACTCTGTCAATATCACCGTTAAGCGGAAAAACGTGGTGAATCCCAATAAGCCGATAGCGCAGTATTAAAGCAGAGGCTGTTCATTGTAGCGACGCGGGAGGCTGTCTATTAAGGGGTGAAAACTAACGGAGTCACCAAGGCCGGGGCCGAGATAGGCGCAAAGGTGCAGGGGTTGTAAAAAGCCGATGCTATAGCCAAGCGCAGAGGCCAGAACAAGCCCGTTGGCTGCCCGCAGATAGCGTTTGCCGATCTCGGGAAATTCGGCGTTTATTACCATAGTGAATAGCCGCTTCACACATTGCCCTGCTCGGCTGTTACAGCGTAATGAATCGATAGTGGGCACGCTTAGCCACTACCTAATTGCACTCTATGTGCGCAGTGTGCCTAAATGTGCAGTAGTTGTGTGTTTATTACTCAATTGCCTGACTTCTTCGCGCGCCTTGGTATTCTGGCTTGCTATCAGCCAGTGACGCTCTTAATCTGGTATACGACTGTATGCGGCCAAGTGCTTGGGCGCTTTTTTTGAGTGAGATAGGTTTATGATGCAAGCAGGTGTATTGGAAACAATTCTTCCGAGTATCCATCGATTGGTCGCGCCTAATCCCAGCGTGCTAACTGGCCCGGGCACCAATACCTATTTACTCGGCAATAAATCAATCACGGTATTAGACCCAGGCCCCGATATTCCCGAGCACATCGAGGCTATTGTCGCTGCGGTACATAGCTTGGGCGGTGAAATTGAGCGTATTGTGACCACTCACACCCATCCCGATCACTCACCGGGCGCAGCCGAGTTGCAACTGCGTTTTCCTGGGGTGCCGGTGATCGGTGCGAGGCTTGCCGATGATGGCCATCAAGACCCGCGTTTTGCGCCAACATCAGGCTTAGCCCATGATGACTGCTTTGACGTTGAGGGTCGCATACTAAGGGCAATTCATACACCCGGTCACGTTGCCAACCACTATTGTTTTATCGAAGAGACCAGCGGCTGTGTTTTTACCGGCGACCATATTATGCAGGGTTCAACCGTGGTGATTATTCCGCCTGCCGGTGATATGGCAGATTATGTGGACTCGCTCAGGCTGTTACTCGGCTACCCCATGCGTTATCTCGCGCCGGGTCACGGCAGCTTAATTGACACGCCGCACGCTGAAGTTGAGGGGCTGGTTGCTCATCGTCAAGGGCGGGAGGCCAGGATTGTTGCGGCGTTTAACGAGGTGCCTAGAGGTGATCTTGATGATTTGGTGGCCGTGGCCTATCGCGACGTCGACGTGAGCATTCACCCCATTGCAAAATTGTCTTTATCGGCGCATCTGCTTAAATTAGAGAAGGAGTCTCGGGCCACGCAAAATCAAGGTCAGTGGGAGCTAATATAGTCTAAGTAAGGTCTACAGATTTATCAGGTCTGGTAAATTGATTTAACTGGGAGTTGTATGCGGATCGGTGTACCCAAAGAAATCAAAGCGCAAGAGTATCGCGTTGGCTTACATCCGCCAGCGCTAGCTGCACTCATTCAACAAGGTCATCGCGTTCTAGTGGAGTCTGGTGCTGGTTTGGGGTCAGGCTATAGCGACGACGAATATCAGGGTGCCGGCGCCACACTTGTGTCCTCGGTTGCGGAGCTTTACCGTCAGGCCGAACTGATCGTTAAAGTGAAGGAGCCTCAACCAGAAGAGCTTACTCAGCTGCGCCCAGGGCAAATAGTATTTTGCTATTTGCACCTTGCCCCTAATCGGTCTTTGACTGATGGGCTCATTGCCAGCGGCGCCCACTGCATTGCCTATGAAACCATCACCGATGATGAGGGCCGTCTGCCTCTGCTCAAACCCATGAGTGAAATTGCTGGGCGTTTGGCCACACAGGCGGGCGCCCACTGTTTAGAAAAGGCGCAAGGGGGCTCGGGAGTGCTACTGGGGTCGGTGGCAGGTTTAGAACCAGGGCATGTGTTGATTTTTGGTGGCGGCGTGGTCGGTAGTAACGCCGCAGACGTGGCCTTGGGAATGGGCGCCAAAGTTACCTTGATTGAGCCGTTTTCGCCACGACAGAACAGTTTGCGCGCGCAATTTACTTACGATCGTTTTACGGTGCTGGGTGGTGAAAATCTCGATTTGCCGCGCTTATTGGCCGAGGTTGATATGGTCATCGGCGCCGCTCTAGTACCTGGTGCTGCGGCGCCTAAACTATTATCTGCCGAGGATCTCAATTGCCTGGCACCCGGCTCGGTGTTAGTGGACGTGGCTGTCGATCAAGGTGGTTGTTTTGCGACTACCCGCCCAACGACGCATTTAGCGCCGACCTATGTCGAGGCGGGTATTGTGCATTACTGCGTGGCGAATATTCCCAGTGCAGTGGCGCGCACGGCAACGCAGGCATTGAGTTTGTCCACATTGCCTTTTGTATTGGCGCTGGCTGCACAGCCGCTAAAACAGGTCTTAAGCGCTGCCCCTAACTTGGCCTGTGGCCTGAGTGTTGCGAACGGACACTTGTGTTGCGCGGCGGTGGGCGGTGCCCAACAGCGTGATTTTCGCCGCTGGGAATCGGCTTTGTAAGAGCGAAGCTGGCCCTATTTCTTGAAAAACTGATTGAACAATTGTTTGGCGGCTTCACCATTCTCGCCACCCATTTTGCGATCGATCAACTCTTTGGCTTTGTCTTCTACTTTGTCTTTGGCTTTTTCCTTGGCAATGTCTTCGATAACGCGGAAGTCTGGGAGGCAGCTGGTGGCACCGACACTGTCAAAGTTCGCTTTGCAGCGAATAGGAATGTCGCGATTAAGTAGCTTTTCGTTATTTATTTTACACGCCATCGCGTCTTGGTCGGCTTGGGCAAGGCGCGTGTTTAAGACCACATCAAAGCTATCGCTGCTTAAGTCGACTTTGCCGTTACCGCGAAGGGCGAGTTTAGTCACCCCAGCATTGAGTTGTTCAATTTTAGCCACGCCCTTGGTAATAACAATTTTTGTGGTCGCATCTTTAAGGTCGGTGTACAGCGGCCAATTATTGGGGTCGAAGGTTTCTTGCTGAAGACGGTTAACGAGTTGGCAGAATGCGCGTTCAATATTCATATTATTTAAGCGCAGCTGTTGGGCAGAGAGCACAATATTGCCGTCGAGGTTCTTTTTAATGCTGCTAATAGTTGCTCCGTTGGTGCTTAAATTAAGGTCAACGTCGCTCAAGCCAGACAGCTCCTGACTAATCTCTAACGCTGTGAGTACTTTGCCAATAGGTAGTTGCTTGCTGTCGGCCTTAAATTGAAATTTGGCGGCAGTCGCGCGGGTATCGATCTCGGCGGCAATCGTAAACGGACTGTCATAGACTAGGCCGCTAACAGGGCTAAGCTGAGTAATGCCTTGCTTGGCCGACAGTTTTAGCTTCAGATTCTTGAATGGCAGTTGGCTGATAATAAGCTCGCCAGCGCCAATATTTGCTTCAATATTTAAGCTGTTCAGCATGTCTCTGGGCAAGGCTATTTCGTCGCTGCTGGGCGACGGCGTTGGTGCGCTGGCCTTGTCTTTACTGCTGGTGGGTGAGGTCTCTTTTGCCGGCGGCAGATAATGATCAACATTGATTTTGTCTATATTCAGTGCCAATTTCGTGAGTTTGCCCTCACCTAGCGGCAGGCTGATATCACCGCTAATTGTGCTGGTGTCGAGGGTGGCAGTAAGGCCAGATATTACGATGAGTTTGTCATCGCCTTTAATTGTCGCGTTGACGCCAACCTTGCTCAGGCTATTTGCTTCTGCCATCTCGGGTAAGCTAATCGCGAGTGTTTTGGCGATTTTACGGAAATTGGCGGGGCTGAGCAGAACACTTGACTGATACGATAAGGGTTCAATAGTCGCCTGGGCATCGCCTTTGATACTAATGGTTTCGTCGCCAATGCTTGTTGTGAAAACCGTGCCGG
>NZ_JBFHDY010000156.1:0-5793 GCF_041584495.1 Zhongshania sp. | reverse complement strand
TATCGAGGAATCCCAGACCACACAGCCGGTAGACGAACCCGGCGGCCTGCCTCGGACTTTAGTGTTGAAGGAGGCTATCCAGGTATACGCACCGGATACTGCCGAAAATGCGCTGGCGCCGTTCACCGCGCCATTTAAAGTTAATTTACCCGCCGATGCCGGTGATGACGCTTGGGTCTATACTCTGCCAGGACAAGAAGGCCGTAATAATTAATCCTTTGTTAAATGCCTTGCTCTGCCGCAGATCGCTTGGTGCGGAAAATGGGCGCATTTTCAAGGTCAGGCGGTGTAATTTAATTTGAATATCTTACTGAGGGTATGATTATCGATAGGAATGACCATGTAAATACAGCCGCCGATTGCCGACGAGCGGAATAGGGTCGCGGCGCTTTATAATCTGGGTTTATTAGATACCCGAGCAGAAGAGCGTTTTGATCGAATTACCCGCCTAGCGCAACACTATTTTGGGGTGAAGATTGCCCTCATTTGTCTAGTTGACTCTGACCGTCAATGGTTTAAATCCAAGCAAGGTATTGAGGAAAATGAGGCTGCGTGTGATATATCCTTCTGTGGCCATACAATTGAGGCGAGTGATGTATTTGTTGTTGAAGGACCCTGTTAGATTCTCGATTTTCCGATAAGCCCCTTGTTGTCGGTGTGCCCTATATTCATCTTTACGCAGGCTTCGCCTTGTCATTAGAAGATGGTCATAAAATTGCCCACACCTTGCGTGATGGACGAGCAGCCCCGTGTTTTTTCTAATGATGAATTGCAAGTACTCAGAGACTTAGGCCGATTGGCCGAACTTGAAGTACAGCGTGGCGATACCGTACATTTCTCGGCGTCGCCATCATACTCCCAGCGACTTCGCGGATTGATTAAATCCGTTTCAGCGCAGCTAAGCAGTCGCGTTGGTGCGGCGATGACAGCGGTGATTGTTTTCTTCGCCAGACTCTTGGTTGCTTACAACGACGATTACCATCGGCAGCAAAGTGTATTGGCGGCGTTTGAACAGCAAACGCTTAGGGATCTGGCGCCGGTCCGCGGCAAGTTAGAGCCGGCCTTAAATGCCAAGCTCTACCTCGTCCAAGGCTTGAGTGGCATTGTTCATGCGGCGCAAACCATTGATGAAGAGGCTTTCCGGTATTTTGCTGAGGAGTTGGGCAATAATATTCGCGGCATCCGCAGTTTGCAATTAGCCCCGGAGGGGGGCGTACGGCATGTTTGGCCGATGGCCACTACCTTATGGGCGACGCCAGTCGCAGACAGGTCGCGGAAATGGCAATTGCGAGCCGTAAACTATGGATCGCTGGCCCACTGACATTCAAGCAAGACGGGGTTGCGCTTATCGGCCGCCTACCGATATTTGTTACGAAAGATCAGGGCGTGGGTGAACATTTCTGGGGCTTTGGAACCATCTTAGTCGATTTAGCAACACTACTAGAGGAGGCTGGTGTCGACGAGCTGCAGACACACTACGCGGTTGCAATTCGTGGTTCGGATTCCTTAGGTAGCAGCGGTTCGGTATTTCATGGTGACGCGAGTGTGTTTTCGCAGAAGCCAATCTTAAACAAAGTTAGCTTGCCGGCCGGGAGCTGGGAGCTTGCCGCAGTGCCACGTGGTGGCTGGGTAAGCCTGCGCTGCGTATTGTAGCTAGTTTTATTATCGCTGGGTTTGTTGCCTATTTAGTCTATGTGCTGCTACGCCTGCCAGCACGGTTACGTTTAGCGATACGACGGACGAATTCGGCACGGGAGCGCAGCGAAACGCGTTTTCGTGACGCAATTGACGCACAGCCCGATGGTTTCGTTGTCTATGACGCCGATGATCGCCGGGCACTCAGTAATGAAAAAATGCGTGAACTTTATCAAGCGAGCCGTCACGCGCTACAAAGTGAACTTGGTTTTGAGCAACAGCAATATGCCAGTACAGCCAATGATTCGGCGCGACAATTATTGTCGATTCTGAATGGATTACTCGATATCAGTAAGATGGAAGCGGGCAAGCTAGAGCTTGATAGGGAGCCTTTTATCTGACCGATACCATCGCCAGTAGCTATGAGCTGCTTAAGTCGCGCGCAGAGGCCAAAGACTTACGATTTTCGATTGATGTTGATGAGGCTTTAAGCGTTCCCTTATTAGGAGATCAAGGCCGTATTCGCCAAGTACTATTAAATTTGCTAAGTAATGCGCTTAAATTTACCGATAGCGGTGACGTAACTTTGCGAGCCTATGTTTGTGCCACCGCAGCAGAAGAGCTCCCGTTTAAAATCTCGGTTTCCGATACGGGTATCGGATTTAAGGACTCGGACCTTGATAGCTTGTTCGTTCCCTTTTCTCAACTCGACGCGAGCGCAGGCCGGCGATATTCGGGAACGGGGCTGGGCCTCGTCATCTGCAAGCGCTTAATCAATATGATGGGCGGTGATATAACGGCGACCGGTGTTGCAGGTAAAGGCGCAACGTTCACCGTGAGTTTGACGCTACCGCGTGGTGAGGTGACTGAATCTGCTCCGACGCCTATTGTTACTGATTCGCTACTCCCCTGCGAGTTGGCTTGGCCAACCATTTTAGTATTGTTGGCCGAAAACGGTGTGACCAACCAATTAGTGATTCAGGTAATGTTAAAAAATACGGGATACACAGTCGATATTGTGCACGACGGTGAAGAGGCGATTAAAGCCGTCACAGACTTTTCGTATGACCTCATTTTGATGGATATTTATATGCCCAATGTCGACGGCATTGCGGCAAATGAAGGCATTCGTCGGCAACCTAAGGGCAAAGACCTTATTATTGCACTGACCGCGAATGCAGTGGCGGGTGACCGAGAGCGATTTATTGCGGCGGGTATGGACGATTATCTCGCTAAGCCGGTCGATAAACTCACCATGTTGGGGTGTATGCATAAATGGATTGTGAAAAAGCGGGAGGACATATTCAATACCAAGTCGTAGTACAGCGTTTATGATTTGCAATATGAAAATGAATTTGCGTCGGATTCGCAAAATGAGACGAATAATTGCTTTTCTAAGGTGGTGTTTATTTTAAGCTGCTGTTTTTAAAGTATTTTTGTTGATATTTTGTTGGCATCTTCCTTGCTCTACCTAGTACATGAATGATTATTTAAATTTTTCTGGCTAAGTGCCAGCGAGTAAATGAACTTAGGGGTAGACGGGTATGAGCATTACTGAGATAAAGACGCAGGGCTTAGGCGCGTTAATTACGACTACGAATACGGACTATATGTTTAAAGGTACTGATATTAGTCAGTTCATGGGTGAAATCATATCTGAAGCGATTCGCGAGAACCATTTTTATATGGTATATCAACCGCAGTTTGCCCTTGGCACGGGTAAACTATTGGGGTTTGAAGCATTGGTTCGCTGCCAGTCGCCGGAATTTGGCTTGGTGTCTCCTGCAGATTTTATTCCCTTCGCGGAAGAGAATGGCGATATCATTGAGATTGGTAAATGGATTTTTCGTCAAGCACTGTTAGATTTGAAGTGCTTGCGTCAGCAGGGCCTTGATGTCTATATGTCAATAAATCTGTCGCCGGCGCAATTTGTAGCAGGTGATGTATTCGAACAGGTAATGGTTTTGTTGATGGAATTGAATATACCGCCATCAGCATTGAAATTAGAGTTAACTGAAACAGCCTTAATTCGCAACGCTGACGTGGCGGCACGGACTTTTCGGGCATTTCAAGATGAAGGCATTCAAATTTGGCTTGACGATTTCGGTACTGGTTTCGCCTCTATCAATTTATTACGGGAATTTAAAATTGACGGGCTTAAAATTGACAAAAGTTTTGTTGACGGTATTCACCGTAAAGACGATGACTTTACAATATGCAGCGCGATAATTGCGATGGCACAGCGCTTAGGCCTGCATATTGTTGCCGAGGGGATTGAAGACGAAATCCAGATGCAAATACTTGGACAGCTGGGCTGTGACAGTGCGCAAGGCTTTTTACTTGCCAAGCCTATGCGTATAGCGGAATGTATCGCTAAATGGACAGCTAAACTAAGTTAGTCAAGTGTGCTTATTGTATGCTGAACCGCCTATAATTTAGGCTTGAAATTGGCTCGGGTACTGTAAAGTGCCAGATACTAATAATTGCGGAGCCAGCGATGAGTGACGTCAAGCGCACATTTATAAAAAATTTAAGTTGGCTCGCCGTCGGCGAAATGATGGTTAGAGTATCACGTTTACTTACCACCTTAATTTTGGCGCGCTACCTTACCCTCAATGACTACGGCCTCGCCGCACTTGCCATTGCAAGCGCTGAAATTATTCGCATACTGGCCAGTAATGGCGTGGGAAATTTAATTGTCAAAGCAGACGAGATGACTTTACGAGCCGTCTCAATAACCGTCTTTTGGTTAAATCTGGCGATTGGTCTTGTCATGTTCCTGCTACAGTACTTTTTGGCACCCGCCATTGGTAGCTGGTACGGCGCGCCAATACTTGAGGATCTGCTGAAAACATTAGCTTTTACGCATCTTATTTACCCCTTCGCGATGGTGCAATTTAATCTGTTGCAACGCAGTAGCCGTATGAAAGAAGCGGGTTTAATCATGGGCCTAACAGTGACTGCTGACAATGTTCTATCGGCGGTATTGGCCTTAATGGGTTTTGGTGTTTGGTCGGTCATTTGGCCAAAATTGCTCGCTGCCTCGCTTTGGGTGGTGATTATCAATACCCGAGTATACTGGCGGCCAAGCCTTGAATTTGCGTGGTCGGAATTGCGTAGTATGCGTCGTTATTCTGGCGGGGTGCTGTTAGCGGAAGGCTTAAAGAATGTCCGAAATCAATTTGATATGTTTATCTTGGGCAAGGTGTTATCGCCGGAAGTTTTTGGCCTGTATGCTTTCGCTAAAAATGCAGGTCTAGGGATTAGCCTTTCGTTAACGGCGGGCTTTAACACCGCTTTATTGCCGCGCTTGTGTGATGCCTATCGCGACCGCGCAAACGTAGCCGAGAGTTATTTTGGCGCTTTAAAAACGGCACTTATGGTAATCGCCCCGCTTATACTCTGTCAGGCATTGCTGGCGCCGATATATGTGCCAATTGTGTTTGGTGAGCAGTGGCAGCCAGCGTCCATACTGGTGACCTGTCTTTGTTTGTCTGCGATACCGCGAATGATTTTTGATTCCGGCAGTATGTATTTCAGAGCCTTAGACCGGCTGCGTGCCGAAAATGCTCTTGCAATCAGCTTTACTGCAGTTTTTGCGGCATCTATTTTCTTTCTGGCTGATTTAGGTGGCATTGCAGTCGCATTGGGCATGATAGGACTTTATAGCGTGGTGAGTATGGTATTTCTGGTGTTGGTGTATCGATCAATCACTCGCGGCGCGCAGTTGCTGGGGCGGAATATCGTATAATGACCTTCGCCAAGAGTGTGGTTCAGCGTCGCTGTGGCCGCGTGTTGTGGAAGGTGTTTTTACCGCTGATGATAAGCCCGCCACTAAAGGTTCTTCCAATCTTACATTTTTATTGATGTGATTTGCAATATGCAAATCAAGCTAACCTAGGCATAAGAGCTAATGTGCAGGGGTTATGTAAAAGTACAATAAAAACAGTGTGTTATAAAAGTTTTTGGGTTTGGCATAGCGGTTGCTGTAGTAATAGCAAGTCTATCTATTACTAAGGTCACACAGCCATGCAAGCCATCAAACAGCAAATTAATATCTTCCTACCTTCGTTCCTTGTTGTTCTGTTCACTCAGTTGCAGCAGTTTAATGACTGGCTGGTTCGTGACGCTTATAAGCGTGTCTACGATGTCACTTTG
>NZ_JBFHDY010000155.1:0-5815 GCF_041584495.1 Zhongshania sp. | reverse complement strand
GTCGCCTACGTTGTAGCCAGAGCTATCCGAAACCGGAATAGAGGCGTAACGGTAGTCAACGTTGGTTACAACACCAGTTGCAGTGTTAACGCTGCCGCCTTCAGGGGCGAAAGACTGAGCACCAGTTACAGTTGCAGCCGGGTCAGCACCGCCAGGGAGGTTAGGTAGGAATGAACCCACATAAACATCAAACTCTGCAACGTTGCCAGCGATTTGACCTTTACCCCATACATCTTCGGGGCGGCCTTGGACAGTCTGGCGACCGGCCAAGTCTTTAGCGAAGGTCAGGTTATCGCGGTCATTCAGCAGAAAGCAGCGCTGAGTGTGCTTGCCTTGACGCTCATTCATCAGGGCTTGGCCCTCACCAATGAAGTCGTAGCCGCTGGTTGCGTTAGAGCGATAGAACATAGTGCCTTGGGTGGTCATGGTCGAAGCAATCTGCTTGTTCAGCTCAGTTGCTTGTTGACGGCCAGACTCACGGCCACGGCGCTCCCAGAAACGGGTGTCCCGCAAGTCATCGGCGCGCTGCTGAACGAAATCGTTCTTCGGAGTGCCGAGGATAGAGGGATAAGTTTCCTCGATGATCTCTTGTTCCTGACCCGCAACAGACCAGCCAGAGATAATCGGAGCGTGTTGATCGACAGGACGCCAAACCACATTGCCCGCGTTCTGCATATCAGCGGGGTCAGGTTTAAAGAAGTCCACTTTGTCCAGCATCATTTCCTGATGCTCGAATGTGTCAAGGGCGTTCTCGAACAGCACCTCAACGATTTTGCCAGTAGTAGCCATTTCAGCTTACCTCGTTACCATTTGGATACATCAATTCCCTTCTGCCGTGCCTCGCGCCGGATGTTGAAACGGGATTGAAGGTCTGATTCACGCTGATACTTTCGTCGCAGCCTATCCTCGTCGCTTCCACCACCGCTACCACCCGTTGCTCGTGCCGCAGGCTTCGGGGCGTTAGTCACACGTTTTACGGGGCGGGTAATTTCAGCCTTCAGCTCACCGAGATATATTAACGCTGCAATGCCGTTCGGGTCTTTCAGTAGCTTCGCTTTCAGCTGCTCGCGCTTCTCAGTGCTTCGGCCTAATGCGTAGATTACCTTCTCTGACCCTTCGCCCATATTAGCGATAAGGCTGTCGGTTATCACATCGCCGGAGTCTGGGAATACGGATTCTACTGCCTGCCGTACCGCCAAATCAGCGCTGTGATATACGCTATCGTCAATACCATGCTCAGCGGTTAGCTTAGCCGCCCGCTCATAGTGGCTTTCGACTGCACTTTCTAACGCCTGTTGGGCGCGAGTCTTGCTCTCCTTCGCTTCCTGTGACTTTGCCACGTTTTGAAGCTGTGAAAGCATCCACTCGTTAACTGCGGCCTGATACTTAGAATCGTCGTAGTCGTAGTCTTCCAGTTTGGGCATGGGCTTAGCCTCTGCCTTTGCCGGTTGACTGCCGCCCTTCTTCAGACTCTCAATTTCAGCCCTTAGCTGTGCAATCTCATCGTCACGCTTTTCGATCTTAGCCTTCAGCTTACGCTTCGCAGCCGCTACATCAGAATCGGTAAAGCGCTTACCACTATCGTCGGATGCCTGTTCATCCTCAATCTGCCATGCTTCAAGTTCGCTCTCCTCTGCCTCGCTATCATCCTCTTCGGATTCTTGCTCAACTTCGGGTTGCTCTTCTTCAGCCTCTAACTCGGTTTCTTCCTCTTCGGTTTCAACCTCAACCGCTTTGGTTTCTTCCTCGTCTTGTGCAGCGTTTTGAGCCTTTAGCTCTTCCAGGGACATTGCCATCGTGTTTTCACCTCGTCGATGTACGAGTAACAAGCCTAGCTAGTACCGGCTAGTTCGGTTTGCGTTTAACCTGTGCGCCTCAGTCAAAAATGAGTATATCACTGTTTCTGTATTGGAAACAATCACGGAGCGGGCTGATTCACAGTGGCCCGCAACCGATCAATCTGGCTATTCTGAACCTTAAGCCCCGCCTCTATCTGTTTGGCAAACCCATCAATCCGGCTGCGCTCAATGTCAGCCTGCGCCTTTTGGGCGTTTATCTGGGCAGTCATGCGGCCAGTCTCAGCCTCAAACGCATCAATCTGTGTCTTGGCGTTCTCGTTCTGTGCGTCAACTGCATCCTTCTGCGCCTCGCGCTGTTCGCGTATCAGTGCGGCTTGGCCTTTCATCATCTCGCCTTGGGCCAACAGCATATTGGCATCGGGCTGTTGCTGTTGTTGCGCATTCTGCAACATTGCCGCCTCTTCCTCAGTCTCAGGCTCTTTGAATCCGCCCAATATCAACTGGCGACGCGCATAATCACGCACATGCTCAAGGTTCACACCCTCTGTGATCTCCAGCAGGGTAAGCATCATGACGTTTTTGGCGGGGTCGCCATCCGGCAACGCTTCCATCATGCCCTGCAATCGGTCGCGGGTCTGCTCTTTCTGGCTGGCGTAGCTCGGGCCTATCTCTGCGTATACCTCAACCTCAAGGTTGGTCAGGTCATTGAGTACAACAGGCTCGCCGGTTTCGTTGTCTATCACCACGCGCATCAACTGGGCGGGCTTGCTTGTGCCGTCCGGAGTCTCGAGCATCACTTGCCGTGGTGCGTCGTATACCTCGCCCGCCATCGAGGCGAATATCTCGGCATCCCGGCGCTTGGCAAACTTCAGGTTGTCTTGATAGACGTATGCCTGTTGGTCGATGCGGTTTTGCAGTGCCAGTACTGCCTTGCCCGAAAGGTCAGGGTCAGCAATATCCTGGGGCAATCCGGGATTCGCAACGTCTTCAACCGCTTGGCGCGTCAGCTCAATGCTTGCGGCCAATGCTTGCGGCATGGGCTGCTCGGGCATCTCGCCAACAGGGCCAATAGGCAGAGGCTGCCCGGATGCGTCGAAACGGTTCTGCAATAGATACGGGTAATTGTTGTCCGGCCCGTTCTCCTCATACATGAACTCGAAGCCGTTGATCTGCTCCGGGTGGAATATAGGTTTACGACGGGGGGAGCGGGAAACAATATCAGCGAGGTAGGACATTTGGAAGTTGCGCAGCCGCTGTGGGTCTTTGGCAAGGCGGACAATACCTTCCCAATGCTCTTGACCCTCGATAATGGCGCGCTCGCCGTAGACGGGAACAACGGGGATATGCTCACCGGCAATAACCTCGCCCTCTTCGCCGTTCAGTATTTCCTCGCCGTCAACAATGTACTTGCGGACTTCCCAGCGCTCTATCTTCTTCTCGGCTATGATCTCGTGACCAGTGGATAGCAGCTCATCCATCACGTCTTCAAGTTGAGACTCGCGCAGGATGATCTCTTCGCCAAATGGGTCTGATAGCGTGAGAACCTTATCCTTCACTAGCTGGCGACGGTAGATAGTGGCTACATGTACAGTATCCTTCCCGTCAAACCATTTGAAGGTGTATGAATCCTCCGGGCTGCTGAAACTGCCCGCCACCGACTCGGGGCGCTCTCCGGTTAGCTCCTCGACTAAATCCTTGTACCCCTCATGGGTGTAAGCCTTTAGGATGGTGCAGCGCTTAGCGTCTGACTTATCCATTGCCTTGGCGCTAGCATCCCAGAATACAGTGTTGTTCGCCTCGGGGATGAACTCGCGCTTGATGACTTGGTTGCGGTCGCCAACCTGATTGGTGGCGTACTCTGTGTAAAGCTCCCATGCGCCATAACCGCAGACAACAGAGTCCTGAACGGCCATGTTGTAGGCTTCTTGACTTGTCAGCTTGCGGTCACAGGCTCGATACAGCCCGTCCAGCGCTTCAGCGTCATCTAGGCGGCTTTCATCCTTGGGCTTGAAGTCTGGCTGAACGGGGTTGGCCCGAAGGTCTGAGAGTATCTGCCTACCGGCCTTGCGCAGTATGTCGAACTGCCCTCGATACTGGAGAGGGGAATTGGCCAGCAATTCGTCATCCCATTGGGTTATCCAGTAGAACACCAGATCATCGGCTGCCGATTCTCGGGTGGTCTGGTTGGCTGTATAGTCCCGGTCGAAGTCTTCCTTCAGCCGCTTCATATCCATTAGCGTCTCCCCATTGGGCGCAGAGGTCTGGGAATTTTGGGCGCGGCCTGAATTAGCTGATGGTCAGGCATTAGCATCATGACAGAATCCGCCAGGTTGGGGCTGGCTATCTTGAACTTGGTCAGCATTACATCTTTGGTATACAACTCAAAGCGCCCTGTTGAACTGGGTTTCACGGGAATCCGGCACACCTCAGAGCGCAGTTTGCGCAAGCATGAGATGGACGAATCAAAGCTAATCAACTCGTCCGGATTCTGGTACTCTCCATATTCTACAGCACGAAACGTCTTAGCGCATCTATCTCTTAATTTCAAGTAGTACTGCGCTCTTTTATTTCGGACTACCTCTTCCCATGTTTTACCCTGAATGATGGTCTGCCCCGGCGCTGGCTCATATAGCGCTTCGGGGTGATCGGGCGACTCAGACCCTTTGAAAGGCGCTAAAACAGTGGGTTTTCCTTGGAATGCACGACTCACATCACGCGATAAACCGATGCCCAAGCCGTCACAATCCCACCTGAAGGCGTCAACACCATGATTGATGGCTAGGCCACATGCCCAGTCGCCACCCTCTGCCATATTTCCGGTCGTTTTCTCTTGCACATCGGTTATAACGATGCCATGACGCACCGCAAAGCCTTTGGAGTCACTGCCCTCATCTGATGGGTCGTGTGCTGCGATCTTAGCCCCAAGCGGCTTGATGCCTAGCTTCTTGTGGGCGTCAACACACGCATCAAACCATTCCGGCATAATCAAGGCGTGTTCTACGGTATCGTTAAACTTGCCCTCCCATATCCAGTCGTACTTGGCCCTAGATAGGTTCTCGTAGTCCCACTTGCGCAGTCTTTCCTGCTCCTCGTTCCACCACGGGTTATCACGCCAGTTGACCACAACGATATAGTGAAGCTCATCCTCGTAAACGCCGTGGCGGTCAAGCTCATCAATGTATGGGACTATGAACCGCTGGCTGAAAGGGTCTTCACTTGATTGCGGGTTAGCCTCAAACCAGCACTGTGCTCCGGGCTTCCGCAGGATGGTAGGCAGCAGCTTATCTATGGATTCTTGGCTAGCTGTGTGGGCCTCGGAGAATATCGACAGACGGTAATCTTCCGCGCCTTGGATGCTGTTGGGGTTGCGAGTCGCACCCTTGTAGGCTGTCTGTGCACCGTTCGGCGCTATGACTCGGTTTTGCTGTATGTCCCATCCTGGTAGTTGTAGCCGCTCCTTAACTGAGCGCTCTAGCGTCCTGTGGATAGAGTCAGCGATAGAGTCAAGGTATTCGCGGAGACAGTAAACATCAATAGCCTCTGTTTCCATTCGAAACACGGCCATATCTGACACGCCAATAGATTTACCGCTACCCCTGCCGCCTACAGCAACCTTAATTGGCTGCGGCTTGGTTAGAAATGGGAGTAGCTTGTCATTGACTGTTAGCGTCCGGTTCAACCTTGTCCACCGGCTTTACTGGTTGAATTGTCCAGTTTACATTGAGATTCGCCCGGAGCGGCCCGCCGTCTTCGCCAGTTACCGCAACCTCTTGCGCTGGCCGTCCATCCAACCTGTTGGCGATCTCTTGAACTGCCCATTGTTCGCCCTCGATTGCCTTCTCAACCAGTGTGTTAGCAATTAGCGGAAGTCGGTCAATGCCGTCCGCTTTCAATGCTTTACGTAGTGCATCCTTGAATGCTTTGCCCTTGGATGCGTTACTGTTACCTTTCGGAGCACCTGCCATTGATTCAATCCGTAACCTATTGTGTTACTTACCGTAACCTTTTCGCTTCTT
>NZ_JBFHDY010000154.1:0-5935 GCF_041584495.1 Zhongshania sp. | reverse complement strand
TTCTCAGTCATAATTAAACTGGGCGGCTAGAGTGGATAGGTCTGCGGCCTGCAGGGAGACCGGCGTGTGGTGGGGCGCAACAGATCACCATTATCAGCGACGAGTTTATTCGGTCGATTGCCGAAAACCGAGGGCGCGGGCTTATTTCGCCAGATGTGCTGCGCCGCAATCTTGTGGTATCTGGGCTTAAGCTCAATGCTTTGCACTATCAGTATTCAAATTGGTGATGCGGTGTTTCAGCTCACGGCGGTAATGGCGGTGGCTGATTCACTGGGGCTTGGTCACTCCACGCTCAACCGGTGGATGGTATAATCCCAAGCCCAAAAATTCGAATCCGTCACCGCTACCGAGTGTCTAATGGTTTGTCTTTGTGGCCTCTTGCGACACCTCGCGCCCGTCATCGCGCAGCCAGACATACATTGCAGGTATCACCATCAATGTCAGTATGGTCGATGAGGCAAGGCCAAACATCAGTGATACTCCCATGCCGTGGAGCATGGCGTCAGGCAAAATAAAAGCGGCACCGGCAATGCCCGCGAGGGCGGTGAGAAAAATCGGCTTGGCGCGAATGGCTGCAGCTTCCAGTGCCGCAGTGCGCATTGGTACCCCCTCCCGACTTTTCATGTGGATGAACTCGATAAGTAAAATCGAGTTGCGCACCACGATTCCCGACAGGGCGATCAGACCAATGGTGGACGGCATGGAGTAGGTGGCACCCATGATCCAGTGGCCGAGGATGATGCCCGAGAAGCCCAGAGGTACGGGCAACAGGACAACCAACGGGGTTTTAAAGCTGCTGAACTGGCCAACGACAAGAATATAAATGCCCAAGATGGCGTAGTTAAAGGCGGTGCCGAGCTCGGTAAAGGTCTCGCGAGTAACATCCCATTCACCCATCCAGAGTAAAGTGGGTTTGCCCTCATCTTCGGGTTGCCCGAAGTAGCGAACATCGGGCTTCATTCCTTCGGGCCACGCCATATCGTTGATGACCTGTTCAACGTCATACAGGGAATACATAGGGGCATCTTCATGTTCACCACGAATGCTAGCCGTCACTAGGTCGGCAAAACGCCCATCTCGGCGGTAGATGGGATAGGAGGCAGGCTCCTTGCTAATGCTAACGACATCCCCCAGCTCTCTGGTTTCACCGGTTATCGTCGGTATGGGCGTAGATAACAGGCGTTCTCCCAAGGTGAGTGACTCTTTGGGCAGGTGTAGCACAATGGGAATGGGGTTGCGGCCATCACCACGGTGGGAGTAACCGAGTTCGACCCCTTGTAATAGAGCGGCAAGGGTACTGTACACCACGCCTTCATCGACCTGGTGGAACTCGAGGTTTTCCTGGTCAATGGCGATGCGCATGCGCACTGTTGGGTCGCCTAGGGAGTTGTCGGTTTCGGCGAGGGAAGGCACCTGGTTAATGGCTTGCTGAATTTTGCGCGCGCTTTGGCGTCGGGTTTCAGGGTCTGGCCCATAAACTTCGGCTACCACAATGTAAGGGGCTGGTGGTCCTGGAGGCGATTCAACCAGTTCTACCGTGGTGTTTTCTGGCAGCACTAAGTCTTTTAAGCGCTGTTTTATCTCCATCGCAATTTCGTGGCTTTCCCGTTTGCGCTCCCAGGTGGATGACAGCCGAATGCGAACCTCGCCCAATTCAGGCGAGTTACGCAGGTAGTCTTGGCGCACCAGTCCGTAAAAATTAAAAGGGCCAGCGACACCAGCATAAAGCTGGATGTTTTGAATCTCTTCAATATCGCTAATTAAATTAGCGGCTTCAACCAAGGTGCGGTCTGTTGCCTCAAGTGTTGAGCCCTCGGGCAGATCAAACTGTATTTGAATGTCTTGTTTGTCGTCAAAAGGCATGATTTTGAACAGAACAAGTTTGTAATAAGGGAGTAAAAAGGTCAGCAGGGTAAAGGCGACAATGGCAAACACGGTGTATTTGGCGCGTTTAGGTGTGCTTATCATGCCGCTCAGCGTACTGCGAACAGCCTGGCCAAAAAAACCACCCCTGACTTCTTTCTCATCCTCGAGCATTTCTGCGCTTGATTCACTCTTGGTATTGTCAGTGCCGCTAGCCTCGGGGTGGAGCTTGAGCATAGCCCAGGGCACAACACTAAACGCGAGGAAAAGAGAGAAAATCATCGCGGCAATGGCTGCGATAGGGATAGGTGCGAGAAAGGGCGCAATAAAGCCGTTAATAAAGAGCATTGGCAGCATCGCCATCACCACAGTAAAGGTGGCGATAATGGTTGGGTTGCCCACTTCTGAAACACCGTCAATCGTTTTTTCTAACAAGCTGCGTTCGTCAAACATCTTCCAGTGCCGTGAGACATTTTCTATCACTACAATGGCGTCGTCGGCGAGAATCGCGATGGAGAAGATAATGCCGTACATGGTGAGCCGATTGAGTGTGACGTCCAGCATCCAGCAGGTAAAGAAGGTCAATAAGATGGTCGCGGGCACGACCAGCAGCACCACGACGCCCTCTCTCCAGCCTAAAAATGCTCCCATAATAATGACGATGGCGGCGGTGGCGAGGATGAGATGGAACATCATTTCATTGGACTTGTGGCCAGCGGTTTCTCCGAAGTCACGGGTAATTTCGACATTGACATCTTCAGGAATCAAATCACCGCGCACCAGCTCCAGACGCTTTAATATGTCTTCGCTAATCGCCACGCCGTTGGCTCCATTGCGTTTGCCAATAGACAAGCTAACTGCGGGTAGGCGCTCGTAACTTTTGCCGTCTTCACTGATCGGCAAGAGTTGTGATACTCGGTGCTCCCCCAAGCTGGCATCAATAACGATTTTGGCAACATCGCGTAAATACACAGGGCGGCCATCAACTGTGGTGATGACTAGCAGGCCAATTTCCGTGGTGCTATGCAGAGTTTGGCCGATAATGACCGGTGTGAGCTGGTTGTTATTACGTAAACTGCCAGCGCTAAATGATGAGTTGGCATTGCGAATTTTCTCAACGACCTGGTTGAGGGTAATGCCGTAGAGAGAGAGTAGTTCGGGAGAAGGTTCGATGCGCAATTCTTTAGGGTGGCCGCCAATAATATAGGTTAGCCCGACATCGTCGACCTTAATGATTTCGTGCTTTAGCTCTTCGGTGAGGTCGTAGAGCGTGTCTGAACTCCAGCGGCCTTTATTGCCTGGTTTGGGTGACAGAGTAAGGACTACGACGGCCGCATCATCGATGCTGCGGCCGATCACCGAGGGTGCCGGTAAGTCGGTCGGTATGCGATGGCGGTTGGCATCAATCGCATCATTAACGCGGGCGACAGCGGTGTCGTCATCGAAACCCGTGTCAAAACGCACGGTAAGGGAGATCCCTTCATCGCGGGTCATGGAATAGACGTGCTCGACATTATCAATGCCCTTTAAAATATCCTCAAAGGGCTTTGTTACCAACTCGACGACATCTTCAGCCTTTAGGCCCGGGGTGGGGACGAAAATATCGACAAAGGGAACGGTGATCTGAGGGTCTTCTTCCTGCGGCATGCTAATGAGTGCCATGCCGCCGAGAATAACCGAAATAATTAAAATAATCGGTGTTAACGCTGATTGAATGAAGGCCTGAGTGGTGCGCCCTGCGATACCCATGGACATGATTATTGCCCCGCGCTATTGGCTTGTACTGGGCTTGATGTCGGCCTGTGCACCAGTGTGTCGCCATTGTGCAGGCCGGATAGTACCTCTATGCCGCCATCGAGTTTACTGCCGGGTTGGATGACGATTTCAGACCCGTTGCTGAGGTAAACAAAACTTAGGCCATAACGACGGTGGATATACGATTCTGGAATAACATACGTCTGGCGTTTATCGGTGGACACCCAAGCTCGAACTCTCTCGCCAACAAAAAAATCACCGAGCCCCTGGACACTAACATCGGCCACTACACGCCCGTTGTTGAGCTCTGGATAAACCTGCGACACAGTGCCTTGGCGACGTGTTGATTGGGAGGTCTCTTCATTGACATCGAGCATGCCACGTTCCGCGACCAATACGGTGTCGCCTTTTTTGATAAAACGGGCATGGCGCTCGGGCAGTAACAGGCGCAAGATATAACGATCAGCTGCGATATCTGCTATCGTCTCGCCGGGCATGACGACAGCACCCTGAATGGCTTTGATATTCAAGACTCGCCCCCCAGCGGGTGCGAATACGTCACCCTGGGATTGTGCTTCGCGGATGACAGCTTGATCGAGTTTAAGTGCGGCGATATTAGCCGTAACCACATCGACCTGTGTTTGTGCCTTATCGAGCTCAGCCTGGCTAGCTTTCCCGGTTTTCTGTAGGGTCGAAACTCGCTTTAAGGTTGTGGTGGCGAGTTGTAATTGCGCTTGCAGAGAGTGCAATTTTGAGGCAATAGCAGCAATTTGCAATTTTTGTTTGGCATCGCGAACCAAGGCTAGTTTTTGCCCTGCTTTGACAATATCACCTTCATCGACAAGCAATTCGACCAGTGTGCCCCCAATACGCGCTCTACCTTGGGTAATGTCCATTGATTGTACCGAGGCAAAGACTGATTTTAAGTCATGGACAGTTTGCTGTTTCACGGGGAAGGAATTGGATTCGGCGCTGGCGCCGGGACTTAACAGAAGGAATAAGAGTATTGCTTGTGCCGCGTAACGAAAGTTCGAGGATAAGGTCTTTAACGTCAGTATCATTCCCAGTAGTTCCCTGTCGGTGAGATTTATAGAGAGTGTTTTTATTCTGTGAGGGGTGCTATGAAGTTTACAAAGTCGGGACTTTACGTAAAAGGCTCGAGCTAAAGTAGGGCATTAACTGCCTCAAAGGGTGGCGAATAAGACAACGCAATGAAATTCTAATCGTTTTGGCGTAATAATCTTGGTTTGGTCTATTTGAAGATTCTTGTCGTTATCGTCCATGTTGTATTCTGCTATTTACGGCGAATAGCGCCTGTTCTGACGGGAGAAGTGCCATTTCCCCTATCGTTAAAAAAACTGCTTGAGTGTTTTTTTGACCGAGGGGAAGACGATTTCTTCCCAAGGTATTTACTGTTCTTCACAGAGTTTGACCTAAGTATAAGGAGTATAAAACCCCTTTTCACTGAAAAATTAACTCGGGCAACCAGACCATTTCACGGCCAGACGTAGTCAATCTCATCTGATGCAGTGGCTTAGTTGGCTAAATCGGCCAGATTCCGGCTCTGTGACCCGCTCAAACTACACCGTCAGCCGAGCGCTATTCTTGCCTGGTGTCGCCAGCAACGGCCTTGTCCTTACCCAAATAAGCTCGTTTGCGGCCGGCTGCGATTCTCGGGCAACCGAAACGCATCCTAGTATTCACTTTTTGCCTTAAAGTGATTCAGGATCTTCTGGATCATCACCGGGTCTTGGATGAAGGCAAGAGCCTGCCCCGCGAGCGCAGCGAGTGTATTGGGCATGACTGTCATGGCACCGCCGGATTCCCGACACGTCTCGATGTCAAAAGCGACAAGACCACAAGATTGGGGCTTGGAAGAGAAGCTTAAGCTGATTATTGCCTGCGGTCCTTTGGATGATGAGGCCGTAAATGCCCTGTGTTGTGAACAGGGCATTTACTCTCACCACATCAAGCAGTGGACGGAGGGTTCAGTTGGTGGCGCCCGCGCCATCTGAAACCAAAAGCTTAAGCATGAAAACACGGTCTTGAAGAAAGAGCGTAACCGTAAAGAGAGGACCTTGGCTGAAACCGCAGCCTTGTTAGTGCGTCAAAAAAGTCCAAGCGATCTGGGGAAGCAGCGAGAACCACTCTCAGTGAGCTTGATTGATGAAGCACGAGCGACGGCGAGGGCTGTTGCGCCGTTGCGAGCGAGAGGGCGGTTAATGGTGACTCAGAGAAGGCGCGGCGGTCAATTTGAATCCGGCCAGCGGGCTTCATTCTTACCTCTAAGCTTCAGTATTCATCAACAATGTCATCA
>NZ_JBFHDY010000153.1:0-6227 GCF_041584495.1 Zhongshania sp. | reverse complement strand
TTTAATTGCCGGAACATTATTTCCATCTGCACCAAACCAAATCCGATTATCTAATACCATTTTTTCAAAAACTTCTTTGGTATATAACCAGCAGCGACCATTGGGAACCGTATGTGTTTTACCATTTGGTGCAGTCAACACATAAAACTGGCTCTTTGTTCCATGACCGCCTTGCGCTGTCGCATCGGCCGCCTTCCAGACTCCCCGAGGATCCTCGTCTAGATTTTGGTAGCGCGCATTCATTTCCGCCGAACGTTCTAATAAATTCGGGTGCCATTCAAGCTTGTTTTTAGCATATACAACAATAAAGTCATGCGACTCCGAAAACCATTTCACCGCGTTTTGAGGGCTATAACGCTTTTCCCAGATAAGGGTTGCAACAAAATTCTCCTCCCCAAAAATCTCATCGCACATCCGCCGCAGATTTTCGACTTCGTTGTCGTCAATCGAGATAAAAATCACGCCATCTTCGCGCAGTAAATTGCGAGCCAATTACAGGCGCGGAAACATCATATTTAGCCACTTGGTGTGAAAGCGACCTTCATTGGCGGTGTTGGTAGAGAAGGTGCGGCCAGCGCTGTCTTTCAAACCCGCGTATTGCAAATAGGTGTCTAGGCTTTCGCTAAAATTGTCGGGGTAAATAAATTCTTTACCGGTGTTATAGGGCGGGTCGATGTAGATCATTTTTACCTGCCCGTAGTAGCTTTTTTGTAAAAGCTTGAGCACTTCGAGGTTGTCGCCCTCAATAAAGAGGTTTTCGGTGGTATCGAAGTCCACCGACTCTTCGCGGCAGGGTTTGAGGGTGGCGCGGCTGGGTTCTTGAATTAGGCGCAGGCTGTCGCGTTTGCCGGGCCAGTCCATGCCATAGCGCTCGCGGCGATTGTCATAAATCTCGCTAAACTCACCCAGCTCTGCTTTTAGACGTTCAAAATCGAGGCAGCTTTGCACTTCGCCAGCCTCGTTCAGGGTTTCGGTAAACACGCCGGGGAATAATTGCTTTAATTCCTTTTTACGCTGTTCGCTGATACTAAGCGAGCTGCCATCCATTTCGGTATTAGGGCTAGTCATGGTGCATCCTGTATCTGGGCTGTGTATTTGGTTTATGCAAATTAGTGATGTTTAGTAGCAGCGATTTCATTCTGGTTTATCAGCTTCATTCGGGTAATCGGCCGCGGCCCAGAACGAGCGCTTACGCCAGTGCTTAGCTTGTAATTCGGTGATATACGCTTGGCCGCTAATTAAAGGCTGATAGGTCTTTTGTGTTTTATCCAGCGTTAGCAAGGCATTAAAATAATCGGCGGCGTGGTGATACGCGGTGCTGCGGCCGCGATCCAAAATGTCGCTCAATAGTGTTCGGTAGCACACTATGGCGGCGAGCTTGTCTTTGTGTTGCTTAAAGACGGAAAGCCAATCGCGTACGTGGCTGTAATGAAACGTTGCTATTTCTGCCGCTCTGGTCACGAGGGTAGTTGCTGCCAATTTTTCTTCGTTTACTAGCAACAACATTTCAATGGCGTTGCCAATATCCTCATTGTTTGGCGCGATGTTAAGCACGGTTTGGCGCAGTGCTTTACGCTCTTTTTTATCTGCCATTTCCCAGTAACAGAGCAGGTTAACTAAACTCGGCGTGGCGGCAAAGTCCTTGCGAAAGTTTTCTTTCACTTCAGCAATTTTGCCTTGCTCCAACAGTAATTGGGTAGTGAGTTTTTTGTGCAGGCCGCGCTCCGCGCTCCAGCCTGGTTGATCTAGCCAGTGCTGGGCGCGCTCGTAATTTTCGGTGTACAGGGAAAATTCAATCAATGACTGCATTTGCTGTTCATTGGGCTGGGGGCTTTGCAGCAGGGTGGCTTTTTCAAACATGCCTAAGTCTTCAAGTGCCTCAGCTACTGACCGCAAGCCAATGCTAGCGTGCGCAGCGCGCGGATTGTAATTGAATCGCTCTGATTTATCTGACCTAGCCTGCAGCAAGGCTTTTTTAATATCATTTTCAAAACGCCACGCGAGCTGGGTAAGCTCGTCGTCGCTTAACAGCAGCGCACCATGACGGATAATATTATCAAAACAGCCGTAATCGTTATTATCGAAATAAAAGCGAACCTTGGCCACCCAGTCTATTTTTACATCAGCGTGCTGCGCTCGAATTTGTGCGGCGATATCGAGCCATAGATCAACTGCGTCTCGATAAACTTCACCAACATCGCCGCTAGAATCGTCGCAGCGATTCATTATGCTCTCGCAGGTTTCGAGAAAAGCTTCTGTTAACTCCAGTGCCGACACGGGGTTTTGCTCCCGCACCAGAGTATCTATGTCGATCAATAAACTTTGCAGGCTGCACGAAAAGCGATAAGAGGATTTAAAGTCGATAAATTCATGGCTGGTCTTCAGCTCATTAATCTGGCCGAGGAGGATTTCCTGTAAGCCTGAGCCTGATTCGAAAATGCCTGGCATATCACTTGCGACGATATGCCGCTCAATAATATCGTCTATATCGCCGTAAATACCGTAAACGGCGGCGAGCATATTAATCAACTGCTGTTTTTTTAAGGGCTTTAGGGCTTTTTCAATCGACATATTAATTGGCTTCTTTACTCGCGGCATAGATTGTTAGCAGTAATTCCTTGTCGTCTATTAGGCTATATTCTGGGCGCTTGGCGCTAAGCCGCTCACTGGCATTCATAATTTTAGGTACACCCTCGCCGCGCCGCTCGATAAGTGCTTGGCGCCCAGCTTCATCGCGAGCATTGTAGTAGCGGCTGAGGAGGTTAACGATATTCTCATTACGAGTGACAGTATTTTCCATTAGTCCATCTAAGGTCAGGCTATTGGCTAAGGCGCCGGGGCTGTATAGTTCAAGGCGATTGGCAAACATATGCAGGCGAATACGGCGGCCGGTCATGGAATAGTCGCGATGGGCTACGGCGTTAACAATGGCCTCAAACACCGCGCCCAAGTCGTATTGAGGCAGGTCTTGACGACCCACGATTTTGACCGCCTCTACGCGCATATTTTTTCGCACAAAATCAAAGGCGCCGTTAATCTGCTGGTCTAACGCGCCGTTAAAATCGGCGGCGTCGAGCTGATCGTTAGCATCGCGCTCCGTGCCGCTATAACAAACACATTGAATATAGGCATTACTCAACCATTGCCCCGGCTCTTGGCACAGTAGTAGAACCCCACTCACCGACAAGCCTATTTCACCCTCATTAATCGCGCTGAGGTGTAATTTTCGCAGCTGTTCACTTTCTGGGCTGTTCGCTTTTAAAAAGCGCTGTAACAGGCTTTTGTCAATATCGGCCAAGCTGGTATTGGGCACATGGGTTTCATCAAAACGAATAAGCCGCGACTGGCTGCGCTGCTGAAATAAACGCGCCAAGACTTCTGGTTTCATTTCTTGTTTGGTGGAACCAACCCGCTGGTAGTAGCGGCCACTGCTGGCGTGAACCATGATACTGCGGGGAATTTCAACGTACACCACATTTTTAAGATCGCCCTGCCGGTCGGGCAGTTGCAGCAAGCGGGTATCTATTTTTACCGGAGGCTGGATTTGCTGCTGACTTATATCCACCACCCATTCTTCCACTTTGGCAACTTGCTCGTCGGCAATACCAATGACATCGCGGTTTTTGTCGTCTACGCCAAGTAATAAACGCCCACCTTGGCCATTGGCAAAGGCGGCAATTTCGTGGGCCATTTTATCGCGATTTGGGCCAACTAAGCGCTCGCCCTCAAATTTAAGGGCCTTAAATTCGATGCTGGAGTCTTCGCCAAGGCGAATATGAAACAGCAGTTCTTTGCTGAGTTTTTCTCTGTTCACGCCATTCTCCCACCGGCTAGTGGCTTAATGTCCAGCGAATACTGAACAGGGTTTGTTGGTTTATGCTTAATTCCAGCTTGGCACTTATCTCGTCTAATAAGGCGTCTTCTTCGGCCTCAATATGCTTTCTAGCTTCATGGTATTCGCTTAAGGCATCGTCGCGTTTGCGTTCGAGCTTACGCAATGCTTTCTTTGCCGCCACTTTCTCTGCGGTCGAGGCCAGCTGCCGTGCGGCCTTTTTTAGCAGTTTTATTTCATCATCCAATTCATTAACGGTGAGTAAGAGCGCTTGCCGGCGATCTTCTGCCCAGCGCTCGAGCTTATCGCTTTCTTGTTCAAAATACTGCTCTAGCTGTGCTTGGGTTTGCTGTTCTTTGCTGGCAATGACGTCTTTAACCAATGCTTCAAACACCGAGGTATCGAGACTAAACGGCTCTTGGAGAACGCTCGCGGGAATACACAGTAAATGAGCGGCGTTTTCTAAGCTCAAGTCTTCACCCGCGTCGGTCTTCGCTAACGCGAGCAGATGATGCTCTTCAGTATTGGCGTATTTAAAGGTGAGTTTAATAAGCTGCAATACCCCGCTTTGCCCAATTAGGGGCTGCAGCGCAGCATAATGCCCACCGTCTAAGGCACCATAGCAAAATTGCAAATGGGCTTGCTCAAGGCTGCGCGCCTTTGCGCGGTGAACTAAGTCCCACGCTAAGTAATGCTCACTGCTTTGCAGCCGGAAAAACTCTGCGTTATTTTCCTCGGCCAGTACCCAGCTTAAATCGTAGCGGCTGTCTTGGTAATGAAAATGGTTGCGGTTGAACGTCGCCTCTGGCAATTCTGCTCTGGCGAGGTCTAGCAATACTTGCTCATAGTCTTTTAAAAAATCCTGACTGCGATCGCGTCGGGTTTTTAGCGCGGCGACAACATCGCGGTCGAAATGACTCAGTAGGGTTTGGCGGGCAGCCTCTTCTTGAACCGACAGCACCTCTTCCATATCACGCTGCAATTGATCAAATTGGTATTGTATTGCTTCGTCATTACGGCACTTTTGATAAATTTCGTATATCCGTTTTTCAATATCTATCGCGCTTTCAATGGCACCGAGAATTTCGTCAGAGGCGCCAAATACCCCTTCAAAAAGTTTGAGCTTTTCACTTAGCAATTGAAACACCCGCTGGTCTGCAGGGTTTTTACGGTTTACAAAATTGACCACCACCACGTCATTTTTTTGGCCATAGCGGTGAATCCGACCGATACGTTGCTCTACTTTTTGGGGATTCCACGGCAGGTCGTAATTAATGAGTACGGAGCAAAACTGCAGGTTAATACCTTCGCCACCGGCTTCGGTAGAGATCAGGATATCGGCGCCATTACTTTTAAAATGATCGACAATGGCGGCTTTCATGTCGGCGGTTTTCGAGCCGCTAATCCGTGCTGAGCCTTGATGCTGGCTTAGCCAATTTTGATAGATGGCTTTGGATTGAACATCATTATTGCTGCCATTCAATAACACTGTACGGCCTTGAAAGCCGTTGTTTTCCAGTAAATCGCTCAGGTAACGCTGGGTGCGACAAGATTCAGTAAAAACGACGGCTTTGCGTTTGCCGCCGAGACTTTCAGTCATTGCCAGCGCTTTTTCTAATACCCGCAGTAGAGCGTCACCTTTGGCATTACTGGTGATAGTTGCGGCCAACTGCTGATATTCACTTAACTGCGCGATTTCTTCGGCAAGCTTGCTCTGTTTCGAGCCAGGGTTCGCTGACTCGTCGTCGAACTGATCCAGCCAATCGTCGGCTTCTTCTAGATCTGTCAGAGAGTCTTCGTCTAGTAACTGCTGCGCTTTTAAGCGCGTAATCATGCCCGCCAAAGTATCGGCAAGGGCAAATGACGACGACGCTAAAATCTTGCGAATACCAATACTCACCAAGTGCCGTGCCTTAAAGGATATCGCCTGTAAATCGGGCTGCTGCAAATAGGCTGATATTTTCTGATAGAGTTCCCACTCCTCGGCATGGGGAGTAAAGTCCTGTGTCAACGAGTAGCGATTGGTAAAATTAATACCGCCTTCTTGCTGTACTTGTTTGCGCAAGGTTCGGTGACATAGGGGTGTAATGCGTTTTTTGAGATCTTCTAGCGCTGCGCCGCTGCGTTGGCGATTTACATAGAGGGTGCGAAAAGACTTAGCATCGCCAAAATAGTGCTCGTCGATCACCGAAGCAAGACCGTACAACTCCATTAGATTATTTTGAATTGGCGTTGCCGAGAGCAGCACCCGCAACTCAGCATGACGGGTCGCATCCACCACCGCCTTTGCCTGCTTGCTGCCCTTATTCTGATACACATTCCGAAGCTTGTGAGCCTCGTCAAACACCACTAAATGCCAGTCAATTAGTCCAACGCGGTCTTTTTGCGCGGCAAT
>NZ_JBFHDY010000152.1:0-6239 GCF_041584495.1 Zhongshania sp. | reverse complement strand
CTCTTCTGGCACCCAACCCAAGTCGCGCTGAATCTTGCTGGCATCAATCGCGTAGCGAGCATCGTGACCGGGTCGGTCTTTAACAAAGGTGATTAAGTCTTTAAAGCCTTTGCCGCTGGCACGGGAATTGGCGTTCTCAGGAGCAAGTTCTTCCAGTAGTTCGCAGATGGTTTCCACCACCTCTATATTGCGTTTTTCGTTATGGCCACCAATATTGTAGGTCTCACCCACTTTGCCCTCACACACCACCTTGAACAGGGCACGCGCGTGGTCTTCCACATAGAGCCAGTCGCGAATCTGGCTGCCGTCGCCGTAAACCGGCAGGGCCTTGCCCGCTAGGGCGTTGAGGATCATGTGGGGAATGAGTTTTTCCGGGAAGTGGTAGGGCCCGTAGTTGTTGGAGCAATTGGTAATCAGCACCGGCAGGCCGTAGGTGCGGTGCCAGGCCCGCACCAGGTGGTCGGAACCGGCCTTGCTGGCCGAGTAGGGTGAGCTGGGCTCGTAAGCGGTGGCTTCCGTAAACAAATCGGTGGTGCCGTGAAGGTCACCATAAACCTCATCAGTGGAGATATGATGAAAGCGGAACGCGGCTTTGGCTTCGGCATCGAGGCCAATCCAGTAATCCCGGGCGGCTTCTAGCAGGGTGTAGGTGCCCACGATATTGGTCTGGATAAAGGCGCCGGGGCCGGTGATAGAGCGGTCCACATGGCTCTCCGCCGCCAGATGCATCACCGCATCGGGGCGGTGCACGGCAAACAGGGCAGCCATTGTCGGGCCGTCACAGATATTCGCCTGTACAAAGGTGTAGCGATCACCCTGCAGCGTGTCGGGAATGGACTCCAGATTACCCGCGTAGGTCAGGGCATCGACATCGACCACCGAGGCCGTGCTGTCGGCAAAGATATGGCGCACTACGGCGCTACCGATAAAACCGGCGCCGCCGGTGACAAGGATTTTCAAACTCTCTTTGCCTCCCCTGCGCTATAACCATGTGCCTTCAGTACATCGCTATACTCCTCACTTAGTGCAACGAGCTCTAAGTCCCGCACAAACGAGTAAGCCCGACCCGAATTAACCTTGGCTTTGGATTCGGGACTAAAACGCACATTTAAAAACTGTTCAATTTGAGCAAAGGTCTTGTCCGGCGTGGTTAAAATATCTTCATAACTTACCGAAAGTACGTGGCCCGGAGCCACCGAAGACATCGCATCGTTACAGGACTTTTCATAAAAGTCCCATAATTCAAGTCCATAGCGAATATCGTCAACCCTCAGTCCTCGGGGGAGTGGAATCTCTCCCATTCTTTTTGCCAACATCTTTTCAGCCCTTACCGCAAGGCTTTTGGCAACGTCGACACCGTGTCGTCGAATATGCAGTACTTTCAGATTTGGAAATACCATTTTCCAAATTGGGAAAGTAATTGAGGATCGGGGGTCCTTGACTAACAGATTGCGTTTATCATTTAACATACGCTCTCGCCGAAGCCACATCGCCGGTCCGAAGAACGTCACTGAACGAAAAGACAAGATATCCTGCATTAGCCATTCACAGAGATATTTTCTTCGCCGATCAGTCAGATAACTCTGAAAATGGTAGGGAAAATCCCAGTTACAACCCGCAGAATGTAAAATCTCATTATTCTTTTTTATAATATATGTCGGTTCATTATTCTCTTCCAAGCTCCACCCCGGGTAATAGCCCGACTCTACTAACATCTTGGAAAGCATAGTGGTGCCCGACCTGTGCATTCCCAGGATAAACAGGGGCTCGCCTAGAAAACCGGTATTTTCCATATTATCTCGTTCTTTAATCATTAATAAGCTGGTATCGAGCACGCCACAAGAGTTAGCCCTTACTTGATTTTCAAGTAAACAATACTTTCTTCAAGATACAACGGCGCACAGCGCTTCTCTATGGAAACGCCTAAATTAATATCTTGAATAAAAATTACCAAAGCAATTCAGGCTACTACAAAAATCACAAGAGGTTGGCGTTAAACGCCTTTCACGGAGTAAAAACATCAAAGCACTTCCCTCGCGCAATCACAATCCATTAACAGCAGTGGTACTCTAATGCACCAACCTACCTTAAATCGCACCAAAAAAGGGCGACACTCCAAAATACTTACCAAAGTGTAAACCAACAATTGGTCAAGAAAATCGTTTTCACACTGCGCTGAAAATCATTTCTGCCATATTGCCAAGGTATTAAAGCCAAGCCGTCGCTTAACGAAGTACACCGCCAACAGGTTTTGAGTCGCTACTGCAATCGCTGTGCCAATGGCGTTGCCATACGCCCCATACGCAGCGGTTAGCCACCATGTTAATGTCAGTGCCAGTGAACCGGATATAAGCGTGATATTACGCATATCCTTTTCATGGCCACACATCATCAACAGAAAGCCCACAGAACCCGTAATAGCATTTACAAACTGGCCCACAGCCAGTATCTGTAACAACGTACTGCCGCCGGCAAATCCCTCACCAAAAAGTCCCATGAGAAACCCCGGAAAAATAAGCATAATAGCGATGACCGGGGTCGCCATCACACCAATCAGTTTCACCGACATTTTCGCGAGGTGCTGCAACGCCGCCATATCACCATTGCGGTGCATTGCCGCAAATTTTGGCGCCACTACTAGATTAACAGCGATGAGGACAAAGCTGGCCAGCATTGCAGTTCGTTGGGCAACGGCTAATTGCGCAACAACTTCAGGCACCATATACACCCCTGCAATAAACTGCCCGGACCATTGCACCATTTGCCCCATAATCACAACGATCCATAGTGGCATACAGCTTTTGATCAATGCCTCCCACGAAATAGCAGTTGCGGCGCGACGTGGTCGGTTTTTACGCAGCATCACGTAGCCACTCAAAGCAGCCACAGATGCCGCGGCGGCAAAAACCCGTGCCAGTGTTACAGCATCGCTAATATTAAACAGCAGAATACTCGCGATCAGTATCCCGTTCGCGGCAATATTAACGACGAAGATAGAAAGCAGAACCTTTTGTAGCCCTTGCAAGGCGTTGGCAGCCAAGGTAAACAATGCAACACCGACAACCGCCACTGCAATGCCCTCTATGACCCCTGCCATTTGCGGCTTTTTAAAGAAGTGCTCGGCAACTGGAGTCGCCAACGTATAAAGACACACACCAACAACAAGACTGGCGCCACCAGCCAGTGCCATTGATTTGTAGAAAACAGACATTGCCTGCTCAGGTGAGCTTCCCACAAACCGTATAACTGTATTATCCATGCCCATACGGGATACCGCAGCAAGAATAACTACAGTGGTAAAAGCCAGGAAATAATAGCCGGACTCTTCAGCCCCCAACTCGCGAGCAATCAGAGCGGTGGCGATAAAACCCGCTACCGCACCCAAGGCCCTTATCACAAAGGCAATTGCCGACGAGCGAATAACGTCCTGGTGTTGCGATGATCGCGGCGACAATTTCATTCATGGCTACTCTTGGTGTGGCAGACGACTCAGAACAGCTTCCAGCGATATGTGCCAATCATCGGCTCGCACACCAAAGCGAGTATTGAGTTTATCACTCGACAGCACCGAGTACGCGGGCCGCGTTGCGGGAGTGGGGTAGTCTTTCGTAGTAATCCGGTTTACCTGCGGCTGTTTTAATAGTTCGCCGCGGCTTTTGGCTGCATCAAAAATACAACGCGCAAATTCATACCAACTCACGGCATTATCACCGGAATAATGGTACACGCCGTACCGTGCCCGATTTTCACTAAACACCCGAAGGACTGAGGCCAGCGCTCCCGCTATTGCCCCCGCATAGGTCGGGCAACCAACTTGATCTGCCACCACACCCAACTCATCCCGCTCTTTGCCCAGACGCAGCATGGTTTTAACAAAGTTATTGCCGTATTCACTAAATACCCAGGCGGTGCGCAGGATCACATGGCGGCTGCAGTGCTGCTGCACGGCTTTTTCGCCATCGAGTTTAGTTTGGCCGTAGACGCCCTGGGGGTTGGTGACATCGTCTTCGGTGTAAGGGGTGGTCTTGCTGCCATCAAAGACGTAGTCAGTGGAGATATGAATCAACAGGGCGCTGTGGCGCTCCGCGGCCTTGGCGAGGTTTTCTGGGCCAGTGGTATTAATTCTGGCGGCCAGCTCCGGCTCAGATTCCGCCTTGTCCACGGCGGTATAGGCCGCCGCATTGATAATGGCCTGGGGCTGGTGTTGATCGATGATCTGCTTCACTGCCTTGGCATCGCCAATATCCAAGCTGCTGCGGTCAAGGGCGATGACTTCATGCTCAGTGTCGGCCAGCACATCTTGTAAGCAACGGCCTAGCTGGCCATTGGCGCCGGTGATCAGCAGTTTCATCGGCCCAGCTCCTTGCGCAGCTGGGCAAAACGCGGCGCGGCGGCGTCTTTCTCAGACAGTGTGAATTCCAACCCCTCGGCCTCGGGCCAAGTAATAGCCAGATCGGGATCGTTATAAACCAGCGCCCCTTCATCTGAGGGGTCGTAATAGTCGGTGCACTTGTATTCAAAGTCGGCGGTATCACTGAGTACCACAAAGCCGTGGGCAAAACCCGGCGGCACCCACAATTGACGTTTATTTTCTTCCGAGAGGATTACGCCTTCCCACAGGCCAAAACTGGGGGAGCCTTGACGTATGTCCACCGCCACATCATAGACTTCACCACTGACCACCCGCACCAATTTGCCCTGGGGCTTGGTCTTTTGAAAGTGTAGGCCACGCAAGACACCTTTGGCCGAACGTGAGTGATTGTCTTGCACAAAGGGCAGACTGATACCCGCCATGTCGCGGTAGCGATCTGCCTGAAAGGTTTCTAAGAAAAAGCCTCGATGATCGCCAAACACTTTGGGTTCGATAATCACGCAATCTTTTAACTTGGTTTGTATAACGTTCATTGCTGCCTCAAATTCCGTTTATTTATAGCCGTCGGCGACCCGCAGCAAATATTGGCCATAGCCGGTCTTTTTAAGAGCCTCACCCTGCTGCAACAATTGTTCGGTGCTAATCCAACCCTGTCGGTAGGCGATCTCTTCTAGGCAGGCAACTTTGAGGCCTTGGCGATGCTCAACAGTCTGCACAAACTGCCCCGCATCAATTAAGGAATCGTGGGTTCCGGTGTCCAACCAGGCAAAACCGCGACCCAGCACTTCCACGCTGAGATCGCCGCGCTGGAGGTAGGCGAGGTTCACATCGGTAATCTCTAGTTCGCCTCGCGGCGAGGGTGTGATATTGCGCGCAATCTCGATCACGTCGTTGTCGTAAAAATACAGACCTGTTACTGCATAGGGCGATTTCGGCTTGGCGGGCTTTTCTTCAATGCTGATCGCCTTGCCAGCTTCGTCAAACTCAACCACCCCAAAGCGCTCTGGGTCGGTGACGTGGTAGCCAAAGACTGTTGCACCGGACTCTTTGGCAACGGCACTTTTAAGATTGTCTGAGAATCGCTGGCCGTAGAAGATATTGTCGCCTAAGACCAAGCTGACATTGTCGTTGCCAATGAAATCAGCGCCTATGGTGAAGGCCTGGGCCAAGCCGTCGGGGCTGGGTTGTTCAGCGTAGCTGATGTTGGTGCCAAATTGACTACCGTCACCCAATAAGCGCTGGAAACCGGGTAAATCTGTGGGCGTAGAGATAACTAAAATATCTTTGATACCCGACAGCATCAGCACTGACAGTGGGTAATAGATCATTGGTTTATCGTAAATTGGCAGTAACTGCTTGGAGCAACCCATGGTAATGGGGTGTAAGCGCGTGCCAGAGCCACCTGCGAGAATAATGCCTTTGTATTTCTTGGTCATGAAACTTCCTTTACTGGCTTGATGTAGCAAGCCGCAATTTAAAAAATATCGCTGCGAACCAACGCCGTGCGTTTATCTCGTCACTCCTGCGCAGGCAGGAGTCTATACCTTGGCCTTGCACCTCGCGTCTCGCATTTACCACCCAACGGCATTCGCTGCGCTCACATGGATACCTGTCCCTGCCTCCGCAGGGATGACGCGCAGGTATGACGACAAATTAAGTCACTCCTGCGCAGGCAGGAGTCTATACCTTAGCCTTGCGCCTCGCGCCTCGCGTTTACCACCTAACGGCATTCGCTGCGCTCACTTGGATACCTGTCCCTGCCTCCGCAGGTATGACAATAAATTAAGTCACTCCTGCGCAGGCAGGAGCCTATACCTTGGCCTTGTACCTCGCGTCTCGCATTTACCACCTAACGGCATTCGCTGCG
>NZ_JBFHDY010000151.1:0-6322 GCF_041584495.1 Zhongshania sp. | reverse complement strand
TTGACACACAAAAATAACTGGCAAGTTCCATACTGCTGCTAAGTTCAATGACTCATGGAAAGCTCCGATATTTGAGGCTCCATCACCAAAGCTCGCTACGGATACACGAGATTCTCCTCTTACCTGTGAGGCAAGTGCTAACCCAGTAGCAATTGGTAAGCTAGCCCCGACGATTCCAGTGGTCACCATGCACCCCTTCTTCGGATAAGTAAGATGCATTGGCCCACCTTTACCTTTACAAGTTCCGGTAACTTTTCCCGCGAGTTCGGCCCAAAGTAATTTAGGTGGAAGTCCTTTAGCGAGCATGTCATGCATGCCACGGTAAATCGTCACTAAATAATCGTCGTCCGTTAAAGATTCACTTAGCGCAGCAGGAATACACTCCTGACCGCGAGCAGAATAATATGGCATCTGCAACCTCCCCGCTTTCAAGGAGGAAATTATTCGATCATCATTACCCTTTATAAGAGTCATTTTCTTATAAATCGATAAAAATGTTTTTTTATCTAAATCCATATCCATTATTTCCATATATAGAGTAGAGAACTAATTAGCAACCCAACGCAACCCGAAATACCAAAGCGTAACGCATCATGTAGAATAAATTAACACGGAAATATATTTCCATTTAAAAAATTATGCTTACCCTCACAAACTTCAACAATTACCTTCACTCTTAATATTGACCAAATATACTACCCTATATAGTTAAAAACACATCTAAAACCAAACTATAGAATAATATAGGTTTTATATAAAAATTATATTAACAGAGAAGAACACATCGAATTACCGAAAAGTATGCAAGCACCCACCTACTTACAATCCTAATTTTATCGCCAAAAAACAATCACAGAAAAACCCTAACAGAATATTATATTTTTAATCACACTTATTACAAAAAAACAAATTATCACAAACAATTTATAACCCATAAAATCAAAAAATATTATTATATATTTTAAATATCACACATAAACTAATTAATTAAAAATCATAAAATATTAATATTTTTGTTGTATTCTTATCACTATACACACTAAACCCTAACTCGAGAATTGCACATCCCGAACCCGTGAGTTGCGATTACTGCACTTAACAATCACAATCAATACCGCGAAACTCCCAACCTATAATCTAAAATTACTGATTACCTCAATTTTAATATATGAAAACCCCTGAGGCTTAATTATATTAATACACTGCTGCCCAGTGAACTTTCATATGAGCTTCAGCTGATTAATATTAGTTAGCCTGCCACTACTTAAGAGGGCTCTCAGCTCACGCTTATCAAACAGATTAAGCTACAGCAGTCGAAATATCTTCTGCATACTTTTGTACACTGACTAAAATTCGAGAAGCAGGTAAGCGCACATGGCTATCCATATTCTTGTTATTACCGCATTCTTGCTGATGCCTTCATATGATTTGATTTTCAATTTTTTATCCACTTGAAGAACAACTCGACATGCCACCGAGCCTTGCAGATATCGACAATCGTCTTGGCGGCCAGCTTGAAATTGCTTTTTAAAAACCAAATTTTTTGCTCGTCTCCGCGCCTTATAGCCTTCCTGCCGCAATAGAACAGGTCGTTTTTAGAGACTTGAGGATCTGTGGGCTCTACCGCTTGTTCACACGTTATGCCTTTTTTTCAACACGGAGCGACGGTCACTAACACGGTATGCTCCATTGCATTTAAGCAGAGAGATGGAAAAAACATCCGCTTCCGGCAATTACTTAAATCATGTACTATCACTGTATACTTCATCAATGAGAACCATGCTCCCTTTAGGGATATTGAGCAGGCGACCCACAGTCACATCGCGACCCCTCTTCTCCGCGCAAGTAAAAACTCCGTTAAATAACTGCGGCGCGAAAATCAGCCTAAGGAGACGCAGGCAACGCTTCCTAAAAGGCGTAGGTAGGCAGGGTTTATCTTCATTGATGCGACAGGTTAGGTCGCAATAGTTTGATGCATCCCAATTGGTCATGATCTGTGCGCCTATCATTGCCAAGCGAGTCCTTGTGACGAATACCCGCCAGTACATGCGGCTCTATCGAGAATTCAATTTCGGAATGGCGGACCTGCGCTATACCGGCTGGGTTATTATTAATCCCTGAAGGTGTGTCTGAATAAGCCATATCAGTGCCCCCCCATGGCGCTCGACTCAGCGCCAAACCCTAATAGCAGATTCGCGTTTCCAGCTATAGCGGTATTATTTGGACACATTATTGCGTTAGCAAGAATTGCCAAAAGAAGTAGGCACAAGCGAACCGTTTTATCTTCCATTATTCGAGCACTCCACACTCAGACGGATTTGAATCCTCGCCACAAAAAACCTGTACGAACAGGCTAAATAAAAAGCGGGGAACTTAGCAAAAAGAGGTATGTGCAGCAGAATGCCAGTGCCACGCCCACCTGACGGCAAAGCAGTCTGGGTTACGAGAGCTTTAGCTCAGCCCTCAATTGACAGACACTGGCAAAAAGCTAAACGCCTGAGCAGCGACACCTTAACGTAGCCGCCAGGTCACTCGCGCACCAGCGTTGAAAACGGTATCTGCGGATTCGTATCGCCCAGAAAAATTGGGATTCTCATTAGCACTTACTTTTCTAACGTCTTGGGTAGCAAGACCAAACGTAAAGCCTACCATTAAATCGCTGTATTCGATTTCGTATCCAAGCATAAGCATTTTATTGTCATTATCAAACATATTGGGCCGCACAGCACTGTCGTCAATCATGGCTCGGCCCTGGGTATAACCCGCTCTTAGCCACGAGCGTGGCAATATTCGGTACTCAAAAGCAATTCCCCAACGAGTGCGGTTGTGCGTTTTAGACATAAGAGGCCCATTCAAAGCCGGGAATTGTTTAGACTCAAACTCTCCCTCTTCAAAATCCTCATAATCCGTCCATCGCAGGTTGGCCATCAAACGAAAATCTTTAGACAGCCACCAAGCCAGCCCTGTCGCCAAATACTGGGGAGTAACAAAATCAACGGACACATCCTGTCGCGCAGACCCCACTTTACCATCGCCCTCCAGTTCGGCTTTGCCTTTGGATCGATACATCAAGCCGAATGACCAGTTTTCGATAGGCTCATACACCACACCGGCAGCATAAGAAAAACCAAAACCATCTGCATCAAAAGAGACTTCCCCCAGAGGCGAGGGAGATTTAGTTTTTTGGGACACATAGCTCGGCGCCAACTGCAGCCCAACTCTTATCCCGGGATGAACCTCCTTGCCGACATTTACCGCAAAATTGATTTGCGCTAACTTGCCTAGATACCCGTCGTGATTAATCGCAGGCTCACTAGGCAAATCAAACGCCGCGCCCACTGCGCCGTAGGCGCCCACACCCATCGACCAGCCCCAGCGCTCACCCAATCCATACCAAACATCTAGTGCGGCGTATGGCGTACTCCCCCTACCGTTATACCCCGTACTGGTGTTACTGTAATCTACCGTCAAGCTACCGGGTTGAATAGCTATAAGTGCTTGATTTTTTGCATCGCTAGCCACCCCTGCAGGATTGGTGATCAATGCACTTGAGCCATCGTCGGGAGCCGCAACATTCACGCCTGACAAATCTCCGCTTCGCCCCGAGCCATGTGGTGCAACTATCATCGAGCTTTGCACGTGATTAGCGATTATTAACATTACCACCAGCAACATTAGACGCCTATACAAGCATTTCATTCTTCACCTTTATTATTTAACTACTCGAATTAAGCCTCGTTATAAAATAAATATTAGTCGATCAAAATCGCTAATTTTACTTCGTTTTTATATTACTCACCGACGCCACCCCCTTACCCCTATTGAGCACGATTGGTAGCGAGCGCAATGTTTCAACCCAAGCATTTAATCTAACTACTGCCTACTGATAACATTCTTATTTTCCGATATTATTTTTATGACTATGGCTATAAATATCTATATCTAGCTAATGACTATTCTTGTTAGTGATGGCAATGCTGCAAGAGCTCTACTGTGCCTACCCACTAAATATTTACGATTTTAAGGCAATCGTGATGCTGTTACCAAAGTAAACCGAACCTAAATCTAGGTTGCGTGAAACCACAATTGGCTAAAACTGCCTTACAATTTATCAAGACTAGATATTCAACTTTATTGTACGATTTTAAACAATATTTTACGTTATTATTGAACTCAAAGAATGCTTATGGCCGCAACAAGCTTTGATCATATTAGTACTTAGGGAAGTAAATAATCAGACCAATTCACAAACTTGAATTTAATTATCCACCCCAGCGCTCGAGTTGTTAAGTGCGTATTTCTCATCTTTTGGTTGCATATTTTGTGCTAATCAGATTACTGAGCAAGCGCTGAACTGTATTAAACAGTTTTGTCTCATAAGGCTGCAGCGATAAAAAGCAAGCCAAACCCATTATCGATCGGTTGCATCATTGGCTGATCAGAAAACGGCAGCAGGTACCCGACGGCCAAAGGGATTCAGTGCAGTTTAACGCTGGGATGCGCTCATGTACCACCTTAATGACGGCGCCGTGGCCATAGACAATAACCGGGCCGAAAATCAAATACGGCCTTGGCAGCTTGGCCGGTCGGACTGGCTGCTTGCGGGTTCACGGCGCAGTGGTCAGTCCGCGAAGATTAATGATCTAAACCCACAGACCTAGCCAAAAGAGGTAATAGAAAGGTTACCGACGCAGCGGGCGCTGCCGCAAACATGAAGTATCATATAAATTAGAAACGGGCAATGATTTTTAGTTATGTGGTGGCTCCAGCCTACTGCCGCCACATAAGCTACCCTTGCCTCGACACACCATTTATTCAGTTATTCTGTGCTAGCAGAACATGCAAGAATACCTACAGGGGATCAACCAAGCCCCACATTATTCTTTTGCAGCACCTGCTCAGCGCGATAACTAGAGCGCACCATAACACCAGAAACCACTTCTAAAAACCCCTTCTCCAAACCTAATTGGCGGTAATTTTCAAACTCAGCAGGCGTTACATAGCGTGCGATAGGCAAGTGATTCACTGTTGGCTGTAGATACTGACCCAATGTCAGAATATCGACATTAGCTCTTAGCAAATCATCCATTGTCTCTAGGATTTCTTGGTCGGTTTCACCCAAACCAAGCATTAAGCTCGTTTTGCTTAATATTTCTGGCTTATAGCGTTTAGCATGCGCCAAAACATCGAGGGTTTGCTGATAGCCCGCTCGAGGATCACGCACTGGATGCGTTAAACGCCTTACCGTCTCAATATTCTGCGCAAACACTTCGATCCCAGAATCAACCACCGCTTCAACATCTGTTAATACCCCTTCAAAATCCGGGGTTAAGGCCTCAACAGCAGTATCGGGATTCAATTCTTTCACCCGTTTAACACAGGCAGCATAGTGAGCGGCACCACCGTCAGCCAAATCATCGCGATTGACCGATGTCAGCACCACGTATTTAAGCTTCATCAATTCGACTGATCGCGCCGTGCGCTCCGGCTCATCAGCGTCCAATGCCCCCTTGGGGTTACCCGTGTTCACTGCACAAAATCGACAAGCTCGTGTACACACATCGCCCATTAACATAATGGTTGCAGTACCCGCGCTCCAACACTCCTGCAAATTCGGGCACTTTGCCTCTTCACAAACCGTCGCAAGTCTATTTTCAGAGACAATGGACGCCACTTTTTTATAAGCATCGCCGCCCTGAACTTTAACCCGCAGCCAATCAGGTTTTGCTAGGCGGGCTTGGGTTTGATTTGTCGCCTTAATACCATCCTTAATCGCCCTTACGCCCCTCTCAGTGGTGAACTTTTCACCACTATAAATTCGTACAGACGGTATAATATCGCTATCTGACATCTAAATAACTCGCTATAAATAATACGCCGGACTATAAATGGAATTAACCTAGGCCATTCCAATGCTAGTATTTTAACATAGATAGCCACACCTAACCTGGATGCGCGACCGTAAACTCGCAACAGAGGTGGTTTGGCGCAAAGATTGACGGCCTCCCCGCAACTGCACGAGGTGTTTTATTGGAAGTATATAAACTTTCTGGCCTGCCGAGACACCCGACCCCCTTAGTAAAAAAACGTGAATTTTTATATATTTTTCAATGCCTTACCAATACCAAAAAATAACACAAAGAAATGTACGGGCATACAAAAGCCGCGACCTTTACCCCCCATGCTGATGTAATCCCCCCGAAAATCCGGAACAGTTATTAGTAGAAAATTCCACTAAACTGAAGGAAGGGAGTTTTCTATGCGAACATCAAGATACAGCGACAGCCAGATACTGGCGATTTTGAAACAGAATGAGAACGGT
>NZ_JBFHDY010000150.1:0-6385 GCF_041584495.1 Zhongshania sp. | reverse complement strand
TGATCACGAATTAAGGCAACGGCTTCTTCTTTGAATTCTTTAGAGTACTGCTTGTAACTGCGTTTCTGTCCCATGATGACACTCCAATAATTGACGGGTATTGTCTCTTATTAAAGCGTCCGGTTCATTCAACCAGAACAAATTACTCGCTCTAACTTATAACTACTTTTTCGACAGCTGTACCATCATCTTAGAATATCCTTTCACAAAATTAGACTGTACATATTCAGGATCGCCAAGCACTTCAATGTTATCAAACCTGGCCAACATTTCTTCCCACAGAATACGTAATTGCAATTCTGCCAAGCGGTTACCCATACAACGATGCACACCAAAACCAAAGGAAAGATGATTACGAGCGCTTTTACGATCAATAATAAAGTCATCAGGCTTATCTATTACGCGCTCATCTCTATTGCCAGAGACATACCACATTACGACCTTGTCGCCTTTTTTAATGACCTTACCACTGATTTCGACATCTTGCTTGGCAATACGGCGCATATATGCTAAGGGCGTCTGCCATCGAATAATTTCAGACACCATATTTGGAATTAAACTATGATCTTCTTTGAGCTTGGCAAACTCTTCTGGGAAACGATTCAGGGCAAGCACACCACCCGACATCGAGTTCCGAGTAGTGTCGTTACCACCAACTATCAATAAGACTAAATTACCGAGAAATTCCATAGGCCTGTTAATGAGGTCTTTAGTATCTTCACTGCTCTGTAGCATACTAATCAAGTCGAAACCAACCTCACCAGAATTCAACTTCTCCTTTTTCGTGTGCCAAAGTTCAGAGAAATGCCTAGCCATATCCCTCATTCCCTCGAACAGCTCGTCGGTATTAGTCGACCCACCAGTCATCTCGGCACCGCCACCCGCTAAATCAGACCAATAAACCAGCTTTCGACGTTCTTCATAAGGGAAGTCTAACAGCGTAGCAAGCATCCTAGCAGTCAGTTCGATAGAGACATTTTCAACCCAGTCAAACGGCGTATCTAGCGGCAGCTGATCTAGGACTTCCTGAGTACGGCTGCGAATAAGACCTTCCATTTCTTTAAGATTCTTCGGTGCCACAACCCCCTGAACAGCTTGACGCTGCGCGTCGTGTTTTGGTGGGTCCATCGCGATAAACATCTCAAGAGAGAGCTCTTTCGGCGTCGCGCCGATAATTATAAATGGCTCGGCGGAAAATAGGTCGTGATGCTTATCCACAAAAACAATATCGTCGTACCGTGTAATCGACCAAAATGGTCCGAATGGGCTATTTTCCTGAAAGTGGACTGGGCATTCATCACGCAGCCGTCTGAAATAGGACTCCCAACGATTTTGCTTAAAAAGAAAGGGGTTACTAACGTCAATATCGGCGATCGCCAGATCAGACACTTCTGGAATAGGTGTCTCTACAAACTCCGGAAATTCGGTGTAAACACCTAGCTTGTTTTTAGCCTTGTACAACATATGACCGGCTTTAATTTGCAAGTGCATTGGGACCCGTTCGACGCCCTTTTCCACAATCAAATCAACAATTTTCATAGCCTTTCCACCTTTTCAAATTATCCGTTGAGTATTATTTGTTACTTTTTACATCTGAAATTCAGGCAGGCGCGCAACCATGCCATCCATCGCATCCGTGGTGATAATTTGGCAAGCAAGCCTAGAGGTATCACTACGCTCTGGCGTAAGATCTAACATTTGTAACTCATCTTCGGTTGCATCGCCGGTCATATTAAAGACAGCACCCTCAATAATGACATGGCAGGTACCGCATGCGCACACGCCACCACAGTCGGCGTCAATACCCGGAATCCCATTATCCAAGGCAATTTGCATTAAGGATTTCCCTGCTTCAATATCTACTGTGTGCTCCGTACCGTTGTGCTCAATAAACGTAATGCATCCCATACTGCTCTCCTTCGTGAAACTGTATGACCAATTTACAATTTTAACGCGTCACCACAGCTCCACTATTCAAGTTTTATTAAATAATACGATCTCGCTGATATCTCTAGTTAGAGTCGAAATATCTTTTAAAATTTATACGTAGCATCTAAACCAAATGTTCTCGGCGGGCCTTCTTGAAAATAGTCAAATCCGAAACCAGCCTGAAGATTAATTGCATACCCATCATATTCTTCATATGCAATATTTTTGGCCCATATAGACACCGAGTAGTCTTCATTAATTCCACGCCAGGTCAAACGAGTATTCACTAGCGCATAGGCGTCTTGCTTAATATTTTCATACCCACCCTTATCATTATAAGCGCTATACCACTGCTTATCCTGATAATTAGCGTTAACATTCCAGTTAATGTACCCACTGTCTCCACTGAAGATTTCGTAATCTATAGAAATGTTTCCACTTATTTTTGGCGCCGAGATTAGCTCATTTCCGGCAAGGTCAATTTCATCATTCGGATTATTAAGCGTTTCCGTATTTGACAATGATAGCTCAGTATATTCAGTATCAAGATAGCCAAGCCCCATCATAAACATTAATTTTTCAGTTGCGGCAAACATAATTTCAGCTTCTAAACCGGCGATTTGTGAGCCACCAGCATTTTCCAGAAAGTTCGACACACCGACCACATTAATAAACTGCTGGTCTTTATAGTCATATAAAAATGCCGCTGCATTAACACGAGCACGCTGATCGTAAAAGTCTGATTTAAACCCTATTTCGTAAGCATCAATATACTCAGGCCTTGCATAGGCCTCGTCGAAATCACGCTCTCTGTAATAGACACCGCCATTAAAGTTACCTGACCGAAAGCCCTTGCTATAGCTTGCATACATCATCAAATCGTCACTGAAACGATAATCTATACCAATCTTACCGGTAAGCTCCTGCTCCTTTGCCGACATAGGCGTAGAAGAATCAGTCGTATACGGGCCATGGGTATACCCAATCTCTCCTGTCTCTAAAATATCGTCGAGTGTTGTTTCCCCAGTGAGTAAATTCTGAAGAAATAGATCGATCTCAACAATACCTGCGTCACCACCGAGATTAAGCGGTATAAATGGCTCATCATGTCGAGTAGTATTGCCGGGAACATATGTTCCTCGCGGACTACCATCGTATCCCTCTCTAGAAATATTTAGGTAGGTAAGATCTATTTCATCCACCGTGTAGCGAATACCAAAATCAATACCAAAATCTGCGCTTATATCAAAACGAAACTGCGTATACGCCGCATAACTTGTCTTATCAGTAACCATCTTTTGATCAAGTTGACCAAAATCTAGTAAATACGGGTAGTAACCAGTAGCCCCAGGGTACGTAATCGCAACTCGCACGTCCGGTGGAGTTCCATAAATCGCATACTCATTATGCATATCCATTTCTTCTTCAGCATAATAAATACCGCCGATGAAATTAATCATGCCATCGTAATTACTAGAAACTCTAAAGTCCTGACTAAACGCCTCAGTATCTACAGCCCAACGAATCTCAAGCAAACGTTCTGGCGACCCGTCAGTATTCTGCTTCTGAGCATAGTCGGAAATACTCACTGAGGTGATACTTGTAAAGGTGTGGTATTCACCAAGATACTCCAGTTTATTAACCAGCATGTCAGAATTAACAATTAAAGGACCGGTGAAATTATCTTCAACCTCATGACTTCCTAGATTTTGCGACGACGCCGAGTATCCAGTGTTATCCATATACCCGCTGCTAGCATCCCCTTGAAGCAAAGCACCACTAACAACACCACCTACTGCGCCAAAAAGTCCAGCTCCGCCATTATTAAGATCACCACGCGGTTCATTCCTAGACGCATTTGCCATTGAATCATTTTGGCCATGAGTTAACTTAAGTACATTATTTAAATTTTCAGATATCTGCCAATTCAGTGTTAAACGTAAACCTTGGAAATCGATGGAAGATAAGTTTGGACCGCCAGAACGGTTTTCGGTATAGCCACTATTCCGAGAAAATGAATATGCGGCACGCACTGCTAGCGTCTCATCTATTAACGTACCCTCAACCCCTAAGTCACCGACTCGTGAATCATAATTACCCGCGCCCAACTTGGCATTTACATGAAAGCCGTCGTCAATTATTGGAGTTTTGGTAATGATATTGATTGCACCACCAGTAGTGTTTTTCCCGTATAACGTGCCTTGTGGGCCACGCAACACCTCTAGCCGCTCGACATCAAAAAAGTTCATCCCATGAGTATATACTGGTCCCATATAAGACTCATCGGAATAAACACCGATAGGACTCGCTTGGTTAGAACTATAGTCAGACATACTCACACCGCGAATTGCAAAGATCGGCTGAACGTCGCCGAAGGGACCACTAACCTGCATATTCGGTACTTGAGCAGATATATCATTTGCACTCGCAAAACCAAATTTTTCCAGAGAATCCGAAGTCATGCCAGTGATTGCAACAGGGGTATCCTGCGTGCTTTCCGAGCGCTTTTGCCCTGTTACAATAACCTCCTCTAGCATCGGCGCCGCCAAAGAAGTAGTCGGGATATAACTTAGGCTAGCTAACGATGCACTTAATGTGATCTTTTTAAAATAGCTTTGAGAGTTCCGCATTTAGTTATTGTCCTCATGAGTGTTTTTGTTAGGCGGTTATAATCTACAAAAGAACAGCTACCGTCTTTTCCGATACGGACATCTTTTTAACAAATTAGGACACCCTCGGCAGGTCCGCTCAAATGACAAAAAATCGTCCCAAAAAGCCAATACCAAACAGCGCTAAACATCAATAATCTGTTAAAACACACTAATAAAATGCTTAACTCAGCACTTGAAGCGCCCTGCTATCCAACTTAATAAAACAACACTAAAAGCCATTTAGATCCATAAAGACCAACATCAAGGACATGAAATGAACAACGCCCATGAATTACCGCATTATCATCACATTATTAACGGCGATATAGTAAAGCCAAACTCTGGTCGCTATATTGATGTGCACTGCCCAACCACAGGCAATCTAATCGCGAAAACCGCCGATGGCGATGCCGTTGACGTTGATCTAGCGGTAAAAGCAGCCAGACAAGCATTGAAAAATGCTGATTGGCGAAACATCAGCGTTGCCGCGCGCTCCAAATTATTGTATCAAATCGGCAACACGGTATTAGCGAATGCCCAAGAGCTGGCTATTTTAGAAGTTCAAGCATCTGGCGGCACGATCAAGCGGGTCATGGGTTTAGATATCCTAGCCATTGCAGATTTATTTTTCACGCTCGCCGAATCAATTAAAAGTTATCCATTTATCGAAAATCTTTCCCCCAAATTACTCCCAGAACAAGTTCACACCATGGTAGTAAAAGAGCCCGTTGGTGTGTGCGGCATTATTACGGCATGGAATTTCCCGCTTCTCTTGCTTTCATGGAAGATCGCTCCAGCTCTAGCTGCGGGTAACACCGTAGTGGTAAAAGCATCAGAATTAACACCAACATCCACATTCCGCCTAATTGAATTAGTTAATCAATTTTTGCCCGCTGGTGTGTTAAACCTTGTGAGCGGCTCTGGCATAAACGTTGGTGACGCACTGGTGAAGCACCCCAATGTTAACAAGATATCCTTCACAGGTTCCACTCAAACAGGCCGGAGTATTCAAGTAGCGGCGGCGGCAACGCTAAAGCGAGTCACTCTAGAGCTAGGCGGCAAAGGTGCAGCTATCGTAATGCCCGACGCTAATATCGACTTGGTGGCGCATGGTGCACTGTTCGGCATTATGATGAACTCCGGTCAGGCTTGTGAATCAGCTAGTCGATTAATTGTCCATGTCGATATTCACGATGAACTCATCGCCATAATGAAGACCTTGGCAGAAAAAATAGTCGTAGGTAATCCACTCGATCCTGCAACTGGCATGGGCCCTATTGTTTCGGAGCAGCAGTTTAATCGGATTGAGGCCTATCTTAAATCAGCTCAAGAACAAGGCGCCCACATCGTTACCGGTGGGAAACGCAAGATTGTCGCGGGCTTCGAAAATGGCTACTTTCTTGAGCCAACCATTGTCATCAATTGCCAGAATGACATGAAACACGCTTGTGAAGAAATCTTCGGCCCAGTTGTTTCTATTATTAAATTTACCGAGCTAGACGAAGCCATAGGCATTGCAAACGATTCAATATACGGACTATCTGCAGGTATCTGGACCGAGGACGTCATTGGCGCTCAAGCGGTTGCTCGCCAACTCGAAGCTGGCTCAGTTTGGATAAATGACTGGCACATGATGCGTACCGACGCACCCTTTGGCGGAATGAAGCAAAGCGGCTATGGTCGGGAGATGAGTCATAACAGCCTAAACTCGTATACAGAATTGAAATCGATTTCGACAGCGTTTGAACGCGACCCAAGTAAAAAATCAACTTACCACTTGGTCCATACGTTTTAAGGTTCGCGAC
>NZ_JBFHDY010000149.1:0-6489 GCF_041584495.1 Zhongshania sp. | reverse complement strand
GCTGTCGCTGCTGCTTGCCTCTTGGCTATGGTCGAGGTGAAAGAATTGATCAAAACACAGGGCAAACGTGTCGTTGTCGTCGACGGTTTTGGCGAGGCAGCTCGCCAGGCCATCGCGCAGCAGTATCGGGTCGCTATAGCCTAGTGCCGCCGCGACTTGCATGGCGTCTAAGGTTTCAGCGGTCGACACCGGCAGGCCGTGGTGGCGCAGGTGACGAATGAATTGGAGCAGCGTGTTATCCATAGTGGCGTAGGTTTACAGCAAGCCGCTTTCGGATTTTTTAATCAAGCTGTGTAACTCCGGGGTGACCATGGCGATGTCTTCCTCGTATTTGAGCAGTACGTTGAGGGTGTCTTCGACCAGTTGTTTAGACAGACTATCGCTGTGCAGCAGCAGGAGGCTGCGGGCCCAGTCGATGGTTTCGCTAATAGCGGGTTGTTTCTTTAAATCGAAGCTGCGCACGCTGTGAACAAAGTTGACCAGTTGGCGGCGTAGGGCCTCAGGAACCTCGGGCACCCTACTGTGCACAATTTGGTTTTCTAACTTGGCTTCAGGAAAGGGAATATACAAGTGTAGGCAGCGGCGTTTGAGGGCGTCGCTGAGGTCACGGGTGTTGTTGCTAGTAAGAATGACCAGGGGTTTGTGCACTGCGCTCAAGGTGCCGATCTCCGGCAGGGTGACTTTGAAGTCGGCGAGAATTTCTAGCAGCAGGGATTCAAACTCATAGTCGGCTTTGTCGATTTCGTCTATTAATAGCACCGCGCCGCTGTCGCTTTGCAAGGCGTTGAGCAGTGGCCGGGGTTCGAGAAAGCGCTCGGAATAAAAAATATCGTCAAAATTATGCAGGCGCTCAACCGCCGAGCTTAGACCTTCAGCGCCGTCGAGTATTTCTTGCAACTGTTCCTTTAAAACCTGCACATACAATAGTTGCTTGCTGTATTTCCAGTCGTAAAGTGCCTTGCTTTCGTCGAGACCCTCATAACATTGTAGGCGGAACATGGGCTTGTTGAGCATGGCGGCGGTGGCATTGGCCAGCTCGGTTTTACCTACGCCCGGTGGTCCTTCAATAAGAATGGGGCGTTCTAATTGCTGGGCAATATACAGGGTGGTGGCAATTGCGGAGCTGGCGATATAGCCCTGTTCCGCCAGTTGGGCGATGAGGGTGTCGATATTGTTGCGGGCGTCACTCATAGCAAATATTCCAATACTTAGCTGTTATTGTTGCGCGAGGGTGAAATAAGGTGGGTCAAGCCCTGCCAGTGCTGGGGGTGGTCGCGTTGAATTTGCGCGGCGCTGGCCAATTGGTGGTCGGCAAAGTCGAAGCCGGGGCACACTGCCTCGGAAATCAGACCATGGTCGCCAGCGCACAATTCCGAGGCTTTCCAGTAACCGCCGGGCACCAATATTTGCAGTTGTTCGCCAGCACCAATATTTGGCCCCATTACTTTTTGCTTCAACTCGCCGTTGGGTGAGATTAGCGTGTAACGCAGCGAACTGCCGCCCTGCCAAAAATGCAAAATATCAGAGCGATTGCGGTGTAGGTGACCAATAGGACTGTCGGCGGTGAGTAAATAATAGATCGACGACATGGCTGGGCGGCCATTAATGCTGTGTGGCGCGGTATAACTGCGGCGAAAATAGCCGCCTTCAAGATGGGGCTCTAGGCCGAGTTGGGCGATAATTGTTGCGCTGTTCATTGCCGCCTCAGCTACAGGGGGTGCTGCCGGTGTTTGCATCAGCCACCAGTGGTATTCATAAACCGCACGATTTGCGGTTCGCCGTCGAGATCAAAGTGATGGCGTTCCGGCTTTAAGTCCATGGCCTTGATAATGGCCGTCTGTAATACCTGATCGTCGCCGGGGTGAGCCTCAATGATCTCTTTTAAGTTTAGCGAATGCTCGTTGCCGAGGCAGAGCAGTAATCGCCCTTCTACGGTTAGCCTCACCCGATTACACAGATGGCAGAAATTGTGGCTATGGGGAGAGATAAAACCTATGCGGCTCAGGCTGTCGGTCATGCGGTAGTAGCGCGACGGGCCGCCAGTGGTTTCCGTGCTGGTGGTCAAGGGGTAGCGGGCATGGATGGTGTCGCGAATTTGCTCGCTGCTAATAAAGCTTTTGGCCCGGTCGTGTTCGCTAATCTGACCAAGCGGCATTTCTTCTATAAAGCTGATATCAACATTTTTGTGGCGGGCGTAGTCGACTAAGTCGATTATCTCGTCGTCGTTTCGGCCCTTGAGAATCACCGCATTGAGTTTGATGCGCTGGAAACCAGCATCGACGGCAGCATCGATACCGGCCAATACCTTACTGAGTTCGCCAAAGCGGGTTAATGCTTTAAAGCGCTCGGGCTGAAGGCTGTCGATGCTAATATTCATGCCAGTCAGGCCAGCAGCTTTGAGCGGACCTGCGTATTTGTTGAGCTGGGCGCCATTGGTAGTCAGGTGCAGCTGCTCAAGTTTGTCGAGTTTACCGAGGCGTTCAACCAAGGCCATAACATTGTTGCGGACGAGCGGCTCCCCGCCAGTGAGGCGAATTTTCTTAACGCCTAGCTCAACAAAATTGCTGGCAATATCGTACAACTGCTCAAGATTGAGAATTTGCTTGCGCGGTAAAAAGGTCATATCTTCCGCCATGCAGTATACACAGCGGAAATCGCAGCGGTCAGTGACCGAGAGTCGCAGGTAATCAACGCTGCGACCAAAGCGGTCTTGTAGTGGGGCGCTTATGCTAGTCATGCTAGCGATGTTAACACAGGCTGGGCCAACTGGCTTTGTGTGTAATGGGCTGTAAATGGGTTTAAAAATAGTAAAACTTGGTCAATATAGGGGTTAAAAATGAAGATTTTCAATATCTTGGCAGGCATTGCGCTCTGTGTGGCACTGCCTCTGCAGGCGGCTGAATCAACGGCGAAAACTCAGGAATCTAGCGCTACTGACGCGTCGGCCAGTGCGCAGGCCAGTCAAACAGCGGTAATTTATGATCGCCACGGTCAGCCCATTACCGCGATGCAAGCAGGAAAAGCCCGCGCAGCGGAAGAGGCCGTTCGTAAAGCGGGTGTGCCGCCTGACTCTACCGAGGCGGCAATGATCCGCATCAGTATGGGGCAATCACCGGAAACCGCCTATGAACCTTATGATGGCATTTATGACGCCGAGGGCAAGCCCATTAATAGTCGTCAAGCGGCAGAAGATTTAGCCGTGGTGGAGGTGATGCGCCGGGGTGGTGTTGAGCCCGGGTCGGAGCGCGATGCTCAGATTCGCGCGGCGGCTAAAGGCGAGGCTACAACCCCTGAGGGCGAGCCAGTTGACGAGCAAACCATGGAAGACGTGGCCAAGGAAATCGCTGTACAGCAGACTATTTTAGCGACAGGTGTGCAGCCGGGCTCGCCTAATGAGTCGCTGATTCGTATGGGCGCGGATGTGATGATGGAAAAATTTAAGAGCTGGCGCTAAGCCGCAAGTGGCTTAAGCACATTTGGCGGCCGCTGGGGTCGCCAAAGTCACTGGAGCGGTCTACGCGTGGCGTTTTTTGCCAGTGTCCTGTCTCCATTTGTCATTGTCTGTAGCGATGTGGAGAGTAATGTGTGGGCAAAATACGTCAATCTCACCGAATTTTGCGTTTGCCGCTAAGCGCCCTGAGGACAGAACAATGACCAGTCAAACGATTAAACGCTACCCGATGCCCATGCCCTTTGGTTGGTTTGCGGTGTCTTATTCCGATGAGCTGGCGCCCAGCGAATCTCGCGCAGTGCATTATTTTGACCAGGAATTGGTGCTATTTCGCACCGAAGCAGGTAAAGCGGTGTTAATGGAAGCCTATTGTCCGCACTTAGGTGCCCACCTCGGTCACGGTATTCACGAGCGCTCGGGTGCGGGCGGTGGCCGGATTGAAGGTAATAATATTGTCTGCCCTTTTCATTCATGGAAGTTTAGCCCCGAGGGTGAGTGCGTAGAAGTGCCTTATGCCAAGAATATGCCGCCAAAAGTGGCGGGCAAAAAGTGCCTCAAAACCTTCCCGATCACGGAAACCAATAAGGTCATTTGGGCGTGGTATCACCCTGATGGCGCCGCGCCGTTGTGGGACGTGATAAGTCACGACGAAGCGAATAGCGATGATTGGTCTCCTCAAGATCGCTATGAATGGATCATTCATACCCACCCCCAGGAGATGGCCGAAAATGCCGCCGACCCCGCTCATTTTAAGTACGTGCATGGCACCGCTTCTTTCCCGGAGTGGGAAACCACCTATGACGGTCCAATTGTGCGAGGCTTGCAGGTGGCTAATATGCCGACGCCCAGAGGCGAAGTGAAAGGCTCAATTCGCACGGGAAGTGCTGGTCCTGGTCAGGGTTTTACCAAGTTCGAAGGAATTGCCGATACCTTTTTATTGGGTATGACCACACCAATTGACGAGCACAAGGTGCAGGTACGCTTTGCGTTTATTCAGCCCAAAGTGAATGGCGAAGTGAAAAAAGGCGGCGTGAATGCGGCAATCATTGCCAATATTGTTGGCCAGCTCGAAGAAGACAAGCCAATTTGGGAACACAAAATCTATCGTCCTCTCCCAATTTTGTGCGATGGTGATGGCCCTATCGCTAAATTTCGCAAATGGTATAGCCAGTTTTACGCTGGGGGGTTTGACCCCCGCGCCCTATAAGGTAAATTCCACCATTTTACGCGGTGAGCGAGACCGCGTTTTTACCAGCGTCTCTCGTCTCCCGTTGCGCGTTCTGCGGTATACTCTGCCAACGAGTTTATCGCCGGATTGAGCAAATGCGTTTTTTAATAACTGTTTTTTTTATTCTAGTTAGCTGGGTTCCCCTCGCGCAGGCAGCGTGTATTTTGCCGTTGATGCCGCAAAATTTAGCAGATGGTGCGGTTACTGATGTTGACGAGATGAATGTCAGTAAACGCCGAGTAGAACGCTATTTGGATGACAGCCAACGCTATTTGAAATGCCTAGATACCATGGATAAAACGGCGGTAGGTACTGGTCGGGATAATGATGAGCGGCGACGTAAACGAATAGCAAATTATAATGTCGCGATGAAAAACATGAACGAGATATTACGTATTTACGATATCAGCGTCACTGAATTTAATCAGCGCTAATTTTTATATTCCTAGCCTGTAAACACGTCGTTAAATTTGCACTTGCCGGTTCTTCGCCAAGAATAATCGCCGACTGCCTAGCCGGTTTACCCGGTGTTTCTGCTAAACCCAATTCACCCATAAGGAAGGCAACGCGCCGTGCGATGGCCTGTCCCGAGTCCACCCATTGTATATTGGGTAACAAGGCCGATAATTGTGGCTGCACCAGCGGGAAATGCGTGCAGGCAAGAATAATCGTATCCATAGCCGCAAAATCAGCGTGCTGGCTGAACGCGGTTTTTACCCTATTTAAAACTGCATCTAATGCGTGTTCATGCCAAATAAAATTTTCAACTGCTGGCGCTAGCTCGGGGCTGCCAACGGCAATGACTTGGCAGTGCGCGGCAAAGTCTTGAATAAGTTGTGCGGTATAGGGCCTGCTAACGGTACCGGGGGTGGCTAGTAAACCAATAACGCCGGTCTGGCTAAGGGCTGCGGCGGGCTTAATCGCTGGGACCACGCCCACCACGGGGATCGCAATTTGACTGCGCAATGCAGGTAGTACGGCAGTGCTCGCTGAATTACAGGCCATGACGAGTAAGTCGACTTTGTGGGTCGCTAATACCCTGCATATTGTTGCGCAAATGTGCTCGGTGAGTAGGGCTTCTGGCCATTCGCCATAGGGAAAGCCACCATGATCCATTACGTAGAGCAGATCAATTTCCGGGAGCAGATCGTGTATTGCGGCGCCAATGCTCAATGAGCCGACGCCGGAATCGAAGATCAGCACACGGGGAGTGTGCTGGTTGGCACTCACAGCAGGGCGAGAATTTTTTCAGCAGCGCTAACGTCAACACCACCAGCAGGTTCAACGGCGAGGTGGCTCACGGTGCCATTGTCGACAATCATAGCAAAACGTTTAGAGCGGCTACCCATGCCGAAGCCAGTGGCGTCCATTTCTAGACCCAGAGCTTTGGTTAAGTCGCCATTGCCATCGGCCAGCATCAGTAGCTCTTCGGCATTTTGGGATTTACCCCAAGCATCCATAACAAAGGCGTCATTCACTGCCATGCAGACAATGGTGTCGACTCCGGCGGCTTTAATTTTGTCGGCATTAACAACATAGCCGGGTAGGTGTGTAAGTGAGCAGCCGGGGGTGAATGCGCCGGGCACGGCAAATAAAACGACTTTTTTACCGTTAAAGAGCTCCTCGGTGGTGATGTCTTGAGGGCCTTTTTCGCCCATCACTTTCAGTTTTGCTGCGGGAATTTTGTCGCCAGTCTGAATGCTCATAGTAGGACCTTAATATTATCAAACGAGTGTGATCAAGCAGTTTAGCAGAGCAATGGCCTGGGCGTAATCCACTTGAAAATCTAAAGTCAGCCACCATATTCTGG
>NZ_JBFHDY010000148.1:0-6492 GCF_041584495.1 Zhongshania sp. | reverse complement strand
TGCGATTGTCTGCGGCACGCCCTCCCGGCGCGCACAAGGCTTGTAGTGGGTGATTGCTCTACAATTTAGCCAGCGTTGGCGCGTATTGAAACGTAAAAAGGGGACGGAGGGAATAAATATCGACCACCCCTGCTTAACCCTTCACGGGTGGATATCGATCAAATTCCGGGAGTTGGTGCGCATCCGCCATCCATGCGATTCTTTCCGCCACCTGAATATGGACACGCGCGGGGATTGCCTCGGGCTCGTCGTATGTGCCGCTCTGAATATCAATAAGACCCGGAAGCGTTTGGCTATTTTCGTAAAAGAGCCCTGTTCCGCAATCCGAACAAAACTGTCGGCGCCCGTTCTCAGACGATTTGTAAACCTTTGGCACGCCCTTGGTTATCGTCAGGGCTTCCTGAGGGTACATTGTCCATCCCACCATCGGTGCACCAGCGTGTCGTCGACAATCTGAGCAATGGCACAATGCATGGGTGTACGGGTCTCCTTCAACTTCGTAGCGAACCTCGCCACAATGACAACCACCAGTTAGTTTCATCATTCATGCCTCTAAAAAGAAAAAGGGCAGAAAAAGGGGACGGAGGGAATAAATTTTGATCAAATCCGCCTCTTTGCGGCCGCACTCGGCGTATATTCCCAACCTTTATACCGTACTTTTCTTCTATCATCCTGCTCGTGGGGCGTTACCAGAAAATGAATGTGGTTGGTCATAAGGCAGAAAGCATGGACGTCTGCGCCATAGCGCTTTGACACCTCTTCCCACAACTGCAGATAGAATTGATAATTCTCAGGCTTAACGAAACACGGTTCTCGGTTATTGCCCCGCTGTACCAAATGATAAGCCATGCCTGTCAGATAATTCCTCGCCTTTCTTGGCATAGATAATCCTTACAATTTTTAATGAGTTACGTCACACGGTTCAATAGGTTTAGATTTAGACGGCTGGTTATTTTTAAATCCCTCCGTCCCCTTTTCTACGCTCGCGGGCGTTGGAAATAGGCTATGGTGTTAGGTAGTCATGGCTGATTAGTTTAGCCCCGCAAGCGGAGAAAGCTTATGAAACTCGGAATTCTGTCATGTGGCCCCAAGTCCTATAGCACCAAGCGCTTGCGCGAAGCCGCAGCGGCACGCGGGCACACGGTAAAGGTATTGAATACACTCAAGTTTGCGATTGATCTTCAGCAGGGCGTTCCGGACCTGTATTACCGGCAGCAAGCCCTGAGTGAATACGATGCCGTATTGCCGCGGATTGGCGCGTCCATCACCTACTACGGAACGGCAGTTGTCAGGCAATTTCAGGAGATGGATGTATTTTGCGCCAACACCGCCCACGGCATCATCAATTCCCGTGACAAACTCCGCAGTCTGCAGATATTAAGTCGTCACCATATTGGCATTCCACGAACGACCTTCGTCAGGGATAAGAAAGATGTGCTCCCGGCTATTGAGCGCGTGGGGGGTGCTCCGGTTGTTATCAAGCTGATCGAAGGTACGCAGGGCATCGGGGTATTGCTGGCGGAAAGTGTTAATGCTGCGGAGTCGATTATTGAGCTCCTGCAAAGTCAAAAGCAGAATGTGTTGATTCAGAAGTTTGTTGCCGAGAGCAAGGGTAAGGATATCAGGGCGTTTGTTGTCGGGGACCGGGTCGTTGCCGCAATGCGCCGGGTTGCCCAGGGACAGGAGTTTCGCAGTAATGTTCACCGTGGCGGTGTGGCCGAAGCGGTGGAATTATCCGATGAATATGCACAGACCGCCGTTCGCGCGGCGCAAATATTGGGGCTGCGGGTTGCCGGCGTTGATATGCTGGAGGGTAAAACGGGTCCGCAGATCATGGAGGTCAATTCGTCGCCGGGACTGGAAGGCATTGAAACCTGCACCGGTCTGGATGTTGCGGGTGCTGTCATCGATTATATCGCGGCTCAGGTCGACTTCCCCGAGATTGATGTTCGGCAGCGCCTGACAGTCAGCAAGGGTTATGGGGTCAGTGAAATCTATATTCCCGATGGCTCAAACTTCGTCGGGATGACCATCGCTGACACCCAGCTGCGAGAGCAGGATATCAATGTGTTGACGCTGTATCGGGGTGCGAAAAGTATCCCGAATCCAAAAGCCACCAGAGAGCTGGAGGCCAATGACAAGTTGCTGTGCTTCGGCAAGCTGGAATCCATGAGAGAAATGATACCGGCAAGAACCCGGCAGCGGCGCCAGCCGAAAATTGCTGATCTTCCCGGGGAGGTGCTCGAACGGGGCCCTGATGTCGAAGACTAAATCGCGATAGTTGAAAAAGGGGACGGAGGGAATAAATTTTGATCAAATCCGCCTCTTTGGCGGTCGCCCTCGGCTAATCTTCCCAACCTTTATACCGTACTTTTGTTCTATCATCCTGCAAAAGCGGTCATCGGTTACCGGGTGGTTATACTGGGTGCCTTGCTGAATTTTGTGTATGTCATCAGAATCCAGTGAATTGCGGAACAGCTCGCGGTAAGCGTGCCGGCGTTCCGAGGCGTGGGGCCCAAGCCTTAGATACTCTTCATGCGGCTTAAGCCAGTGACGCTCGCCCCAAGCATTTGCCCGGTAGCTAGACCATTGATACTCACCGGGGTGGGCGACCATCGAGGCTCTGACCGGGTTCAGTTCTATATAGCGGTAGCACAGCAAGGCGTAGGATTCGCTTTGCACCAGGCTAGAGCGATGACGACCTTCCCAGAGGGTTCCTGTGCGCCGGTATTGCGAGTTGAAGTACTGTGCGTACCGACTGCCTACCACCTTCATCGTATTAGAGAGAGCATCCTGCTCGTGTGGCGTCACCAGAAAATGAATGTGGTTGGTCATCAGGCAGAAAGCATGGACGTCTACGCCATAGCGTTTCGACACCTCTTCCCACAACTGCAGATAGAATTGATAATTCTCTGGCTCTACAAAACAGGGCTCTCGGTTATTGCCCCGCTGTACCACGTGATAAGGCATGCCTGCCAGATAATTCCTCGCCTTCCTTGGCATAGGTAATCCTCGATATTTTGTTTTGAGTTACTTTGTTCGGTTCGAGAATATTAAATTAGGCGACTGGTTAATTTTAAATCCCTCCGTCCCCTTTATTTTTATATTCTGGAAACTCGGTAAACTTATAACTGCCAAAAGCAGGCCACCGCTTTGTGGCGTCGCCTTGCCTTTTCTTTTTAGCTTTCTCTGCCATATTGCTCTGCATATTTTGGGCTGCCAATAGCCTTATATCCTGTATCCATAGAGGATTTACATTTTGGGCAAACCATCTGTACCCAGCCTTCTTTACTCTTCTGCGGATTAAGAATCACTTTTTGCTCATTATGAAAGCAGGAAAAACAAACTAAGTGAGGTTGCTCCCCTTGTGACTCAGATTCCTTCAGTGCATATGTTTGCGCGGGGCCTCGCCAGGGGCTAATCAGTTGATACCTGGCTACTTGCTCTTGCCAAGAGCCTCGCTCATTCAATTTGGCCTCTAGTTCGCGAACCTTTTCCTGAAGCTAAAATTGAGATGCTGTAGCCGACAGAGCGCAATTTTGCGCCTCAAGCAGGGCACTCTGAAGTTCGATTACTTTGCCTTGAACTTCTGACATGCTTTTCATTTCAAGGATTGATCTAGATACGTCAGTGGCCGTTTTTAAGCTTGCGATAGCAGCTTGTATAGCTGTGATATCCATATAGAAATCCGGCTCTCCTTTTGTAAGCTAACGCTCGTAGCTGCGGAAAATTGCTCGCGCAGCGAGTAATTTGTCCGGCAGCCTACACTTGTTACATTTCTGGTTATCGTAAATTGGAAGGGTCTATGCCAGCTTCTTTATACATATCTCTCATAGAGGCCAGATTTTCTATGTGCTTAATAGCGCCTTCCCATCCGTTGTCTCTACAAAACTCATAGGTATCATATGAGCCACTCTTGTCTTTTTTGTGTGGATCAGCCCCGGCATCAATGAGCATTCGGATAATCACCGAATCATCAGCCATGCAAGCTCGCATCAACGGAGTGATTCCATAGTGATACGAGTTCGGGTCGGCGCCTTTAGATAACGCCAGTTGAACCGTTTCGTAATCTCGATTTTTTATACCGCCGAACAGCGCCTTATTTGTAAACCAGCCCATCTACTCACCCCTTGATCTATTGATCGCGCGTGAAATGTAACAGCCTGTTAATGAGGTCTCCGACCTCATAATAATTATTAGTGAGTGCTCACAGTAATCTATTAGAGTTCGCGCCAATGGGCCCGTTCTCATCTCGTTTTTCATGTGTTTTTTAGAGGGCAGCGGTTGAGGTCGCTCTATTAAGCTGGGAACAAGTTTAATAGCCCCGATACCCAACCGAATAACAGGACTGGCGCCAAGAGGCTTGTGATGTAATGACTGTGTCTGCATCCTCAGTCCTTGAGTCTGTTCGCGAACACCTGCGGCTGGCCAACTTGTAGTCAGCGTGCCGCTTTTTAATTATGCGGATTCGGCCACTTTATTCTTTTCGCCTAAAAAAATCACCCTTCTGAACGGCGCTTTTTTCTGGTGGGCTATTATTTCAACCCTAGAAGAGGGTGCGTATTTTACGGGTTACGCGCTTTGGTTAAACTGTAGCCCTATCGAGGGAACGGAGCCACTGCGGTGAGCCACGCCTACCATATCTCTGAAGACCAATTTGTACGCGCCTGCTGGCATGCGCACAGGCCCCTGCGCTGGCGGCTTACTCTGGCTTTGTTTGTAGTGTTGGCACTGTTTCCGCCGGTGATGGGTTTCTCTGCGGCCAGCATCAGTGCCACGGCCATTGTGGCGGTGCTGTTGATTGGCTTTCGCTGGGGGCTGTTGCCGCGTATTCACCGCTGGCGGTTTCGCCGTACTTACCGTGAAAACCCGCTGATGCAGCGGGAGCAGCAACTGGAGATGAACCCGACCGGTTTTGTGCTGCGCTCAAGCAATGGGGAATCCCGTTATGCCTTTCGCGAGCTGAAGAAGGTCGCGATGTTGGAGGATATGGTGCTGGTCTACCCGACCACCACACTGTTTCATATGATCCCTACCGAGCTGCTAAGCGACTTTGAGCTGGCGCAGTTTCGGGCGCTGGCCTAGCGAACCGGGCGCAGCAGCGGAATCAGAGTAAACGACATAGCGATAAAACCGACTATGGTCAGCAGGGCCATATCGTAGCTGCCGGTGGTTTCGTTCACCCAACTGACGAAGGGCGCGCAGGCGACAATCAAGGGCACCAGCAAGGGGTTCATCGCCCCCATTACCTGTGCAAAGCGGCGCTGTCCGAAATAGGTGCCAATCAATGCGCCCCACACCGGAATCGCGCCACCCGTGGAGAGGCCGATAAAGGCCGAGGCGAGCATCATGACCGGGTAGGCGGGGCTGTTCAGCAGCAACAGGCAGGCGATAATCAGCATGCTCAGGGGAATCATCAAGGCCTTGCGCGGACCGAGCTTGTCGGCGGACATGCCAATGATAATTTTGCCCATCACGCTGAAGGTGGCGGTTACCGACAGCAGCCAGGCGCCGGCGGTGGGCGATATGCCCTGATCCACCGCCATGGGGATCAGGTTGATGGTCACCCCGTTAAAGCCGGCAAAGCAGATACTGATGCAGATACCGATCACCCAGAAATCGCGGCGGCGCAGAATGTCGGCCCAGTTGCTGCCGCCTTGCGTGTGGCCGTCGCTATCGCTGTCGGCCTCGCCCTCGGGGCGGTCGCGGTACCAGCGCGCAATAAACGGTATGGCGGCGATCGTCAGGCAGCCCAGCACCGCATAGGCGGAACGCCAGCCATGATTGATGATCACCCAGGTAATCATTGGCGGGAAGGAAAACGAACCCACCGACATGCCAATCGACGCTACCCCCAGCGCCTTGCCGCGCTCAGCTTCAAACCAGTTGGACACCGAGGTATTGGCTGCAAGCGCGCCAAACATTGTATTGCCGGTGCTCCAGCACAGGCCGTAGATAATCGACATTTGCCACCACTCGGTGACAAAGGTCATGGCGAAAAAGCCGCCACTCAACAGAGTGCAACCGAGCAGAATCAGTTTTTTCGGGGAATAGCGCGACAGCCACAAACCGGCAAAGGGCGAGAACAGCCCGGAGCAGATCATTGCCACACTGGCGGTGGCGGCGAGTATGGCTGCGCGGGACAGGCCAAAGGCGTCGCTCAGGGGCAGGGCAAACACGCCGTATAAGGCGTTGGTGCCGCCGGTGGTGAGGGCGTGCATCATCATCGCCAGCGCCACGATCACCCAGCCATAGTAGAAACGTTCCGTTGTTTTTATTGAAGAATCCAAGCGGCGGCCCTCTTACATTCCCCTCACTGTAACAGCTTGTTAAGATCAGCCGGCGTGACGATTCGGTAAGATGCGCCCCGACAACGAGAAGAGGAACCAACCGTGGTTGAATACAGCTATGTGAAAACCAAGCGTGAGGACGTAAAACCGATTCCGCAGGAACACTTCACCACCATCAAAAAGTTTATGAAGTGGATAACCG
>NZ_JBFHDY010000147.1:0-6617 GCF_041584495.1 Zhongshania sp. | reverse complement strand
TGAATGCCTTATTACCCCAACGTCTAAGCCCAAACTTCGTTGCTGGGATAGACTCCTGCCTCCGCAGGAGTGACGATTGATTTGGTCTGGTGTCGTTGCCGTTAAGCCTTCGCTGGAGCAACGGTGGGTTTAGCGTGGGGTGTTTGCTGCCATACTTGCGCAGGCCATGACGGACCATGTATTAAACTCGCAGCACCCATCAAGTCTTCCCTGCGCAGGCAGGGACCGCAAATCCCTAAACGTCTTCCCTGCGCAGGCAGGGATCCATGTGAGCGTAGTGAATGCTTTTGTGCCGTTAGCGCTTATTTAGGCTTTTATCTTTCTCGAGCTGATAGCTTTGCAGGTCTTCTGCAAGCAGCAAGTTCCCCTGGTAGTGTTCGCGGGCTTCTTTGTAGAGGTCTTTTACGGTGTGCTGGGCTTTGTGTTTGCTTTTAGATGAATGGCCACTGCGATAGCGTTGACTGAAGTGGGTGAGTATAAGGTGGGGGAGCCCTGTGTCGGTGGCAGTTTTGGCAACCATGGCGGCGGTGCTGTGCATGTATTGCGGGCCGACTTTGGCGAAGACGTCTTCGGTGAAGGTGGCTTCGTGAATGAGTAGGTCGCAGTCTAGCAGTGCCTTATGCAGTAGGCTGGGTTGGTCGTTGTCGCCGCCAACGACAATTTTGCGGGCTGGCCAAGCGGGGGTGCATACCTCGCTGGCTCGCAGGCTGTTGCCATTTTGCAGTGTTATATCTTCACCCTGTTGTAATTGGTGCCACAGTGGGCCGCGAGGTATGCCAAGGGTATCGAGTTTAGTTTCGTTGATGTGGGTTGGGGGGATTTCGGTAATCTGGTAGGCAAAACAGGGAACCCGGTGCGACATTTCGATGGCTCTTACCTGAATGGCGCCGTCATTGTAATAAAAACCCGGCTGGTCGCTGCGTACAAAATGCAGGGGAAAGCGCATATTGTGAACATCGGTAAGGGCAAAGGTGTTGCGAACGTATTGCTCTATGCCGTCTGGCGCGCAGACCGTGAGTGGCTCGGTGCGGCCGCTCATATTGGCGCTGGCAATAAGGCCGGGTAATCCGTAGCAGTGGTCACCGTGAACGTGGGTGATGAAGATGGCTTTGAGTTTGGCGCTGGAGTGGTGGCTATGCAATAGGCGGTGCTGAGTGCCTTCGCCACAGTCGATTAAATACCAGTCGCGGTTGTCGTCTATGTTCAGCGCTAGGCCGGTGACATTGCGTTGCGCCGTTGGCGTGCCGGCGCTGGTGCCTAAAAAAGTAAAACGCATAAATTCGGTTTTGTTACTCCGTGTGGGCCTTCATTGTGAGTTATTTGCCTTGGCGTTGCTTGAGTATTTGTAAGGTGTTGGACGATGGCGGGGTCTCGAGCATTGCCGTAATGCTGTCGATGAGATTGCTAGCCATAAAGTCGGTGTCACGTATCATTGGGTCTAATTGCCGGTTTTTACGCACCCGCGCGTGGTCAGAGATTCCGTGAAAAGCGAGAACATTCATCATGAGAATGCGTTGCTGGCCTACTTCCGGTGGCAGATGAGTTAGCTGTTTGGCGGCCAGTGTGGCCAGCTTGGTTTCTCTGGGTATTTGCAGTGGGTGTGCGTGTGGCAGGCTGTAGCCCAAGGTATTGCTGGCTATAAGCTCAGCGCTAATGTGTAAATAGGCCTCGCCGCCGTCAGGATCGGTGAGTTTGTCCAAGAGCGGTTCGACGATGGCGGTGGCCAGTAAGCGAGCCACGGGCTGGGTGGTGGCAAGTAAGGCGTCGATTAAATCGGCGCGCTTAGCGGCTACGCTAGGGCTGTGTTTATCAAAAATAGCCTGTAACAGGCCGGTTTTGTTGCCAAAATGGTATTGCACGGCGTTGCGGTTGTTTTGGTTGGCTTCGCGGGTGATGGTATTGACCGACACCGCTTCGTAGCCTTGCTCAGCAAACAAGAGTTCGGCGGTGCGAATAAGTGCTTCGCGGGTGCGCACGCTGCGGCTGTCTTTTATGGTGCTCACATTCATGGTGTTACCACTGTGTTTTATTTTTCTGAATTACTCTAAGTTATTGGTTATATTAACAAAAAATTGAACCAAATAAACCATATTAGAGGCAATGTTACGGTTTAAAACCCTGCGCTTGCCTGCATAAACCTACTATTAGCATAGACCGTAATCGTCAATTTGCTGCGCCATTTGGGTGAGGCGGCAACCGCAGCTTTGTATTAATGTGATTGCTGCTGACTCAGCTGGGTTGGCCTATGACAATAATGACCGGGGAAGGGATTAGCGATGAAGTTTGCCTATCACCACAGTATGTGCCCGCAGGAGCAGTATGCGCCCCTGACCTTAGAAGCCGAGCGGCTGGGCTTTGATACGATTACCATGCCCGACAGTATTTGCTATCCGAAAGAGGCGAGTTCCAAATACCCCTACAACGCTGACGGCAGCCGCGCGTTTTTAGAGGGGGTGCCATTTATGGAACCGTTTATACTGACGGCGCACTTGGCGGCAATGACCAGCACTATTCGCTTTTCTTCCTCGGTGCATAAGCTGGCGGTGCACGAGCCAGCCTTAATTGCTAAGTCTTTGTCGACATTGGCGGTGTTGAGCGGCAATCGCTTTACTTACGGCGTGGGCATTAGCCCGTGGGCAGAAGATTTTGAAGTGAGCAATGTTGCGTGGGAAAAACGCGGCAAGCGCATGGATGAAATGATTGAGATCATCAATGGCCTGATGAGTGGTGAGTACTTTGCTTATAAGGGGGATATATTCGATCTTCCCGCCATAAAGCTATGCCCGGTACCCTCTGTTCGCCCGCCGATACTGGTCGGCGGCCATTCTATTCCGGCATTGCGCCGCGCAGCGCGATTAGGCGATGGTTGGATTGCGGCCGGTGGCGAACTTGAGTCTATTAAGGACATGATCGATAAAATTAATGGCTTCCGCAAAGAGTACGATCGCGATCACCTGCCTTTTGAGTTTCAAGCGATGACGGCGGAAGCCTATAGCGCTGATGGGATAAAGCGTCTTGAAGACATAGGTGTAAATGAAGTGCTGGTTGCGTTCCGTGATGTCTATGCCTCTGAAGCAGATGATAAAACCGTTGAAGAGAAAACAGGTGTGATGACTTGGTATGCGAATGAGGTGATTGCTAAGTCGAAGTAGCGGACTGCTTCAGGGCGATGGGGTGTAAAGTGTGAATTCACTTCGTTGCTGAGATGGGCCCCTGCCTTCGCAGGGGCGACGATTTTAATCCGAGTCATCACTGCGCCGGCAGGGAGCCATATGCATGTCGTGACCCCCCCTACGCCTTTTATTTGGCACCCCCTGCGAAGACTGGGGGCCATGTAGTTGCGGAGTCGATAAGGCTCAGTTAAAGCGCAAAACACTGCGCCAGTACCGATTGTTTATGGCATTGCTTAAGGCGTTAGCTGGAAGAAACATTCGCTGCCTTCGCCGGGATGCCCTCAGCAAAAAATTGTCACTTTGGCGTGTACGGTCAAGCGTCTCCCTTCTCTGTCGTCACTGCCTGACAATGTCTATCCATGAACAGCTGCATTAACTTCAAGTACTCACTTTGCCCTAAGTGCACTAGGTGATTACCCGGAAACCAGTGCAAATGAGATTCTGGCCAGTGGGCGTGGAGTAGGCGCACAAAGCGCGGCGGGGTAAAGCGGTCACCAGCGCCGCCGATGACCATGACCCGTTCGGGATCAAGTTTGGGCTGGTAACTTAGTGGGCTGTGTATTGCCAAGCCGCGACGAAGATCCATTGGCGTTAAGCCGGTGCGCTTGCCAATCAAGTCCATTAAGGCACCCGTTGGCTGCCAGCTGCGCACGGTATCGACCGGAGAGACTAACGGTGAGTTCGGTATACAAAATGCCAAGCGGGGCTCAACAACCGCCATTATTGAACTCAAATAACCACCCAAACTCAGGCCGCTAATCCCTACATGGGGCGCGCCGCGCTCAAATAAGTAGTCTATAAACACCCGCGCATCAGACACGGCTTGGAGCATGCCTTCATTTAGCTGAGAAAAACCGCCGGCAAAGAGGCCGTAACCGCTAAAAGGGTGGCATGGCTCGGCGCGAGAACCGTGAAACGGCTGGGTCATTAACAATATATTGTAGCCATTGTTGTAAAACGAACTCAGCGAAAAAAACAAGCTGTTAAAGGCATACGAGCTCTCAACCACACCGTGCACAAAGATTAAGGTCGGACGCGGGCCGCCTGGATGACTCCAATACTGCGCGCAGGCAGTTCGGTTACGCTTATAGCTCAAATAGCTGTCAGTGAGGTCGGGGTTCAGCGGGGTAAACGGGCTAGTGAAACGCAATTCAACCGCCGGAATGTCTTTGGGCTTATAGCCAAAACGGCCAATTTTATGGATTTTAACATCGACCTTGGGCGGCGGTATAAACACATCGTCGACATCGCGAGATTCCGCCAAGCGAGCGTAAAAATTCATGCGAGCCCGCTCGCGAGCCATACCGTCGCCAATAAAGAATTGAGGCAACAAAGCACCCGAAATCATAACGCCTAAACCGGTGCGCACTATACGGTCCATTATCGCCGTGCCATAAACCTTTAGTGGGTACTCACCATCGAGTTCAGTGCCGTCAGCCTGGCAGTAGAAATCCTCTGGAAGACTGAGCCACCACGGCGGTGATTCTTTAACCGGTGGCAACAGGGTTTGCGACATGCGTATTGTTCTCTTTTTATATTTAGCGAGAACTTAGTTGTAACATATCCACCCTCAATAGCAGTAGTGCCAACTAAAAATAAATCCGCCACAACGAGCTTGCTCCCACTGGGGGCAGTGCTTAAGCTACGCATTCTGACTTTGCGGCGCCTGACATGAGTATTCAGCACGAACTCGAGGATTTCTTGGACTATCTGGCCACCGCCCGACGGCTGTCGCCGCATACGCTTAGCGCCTATCGCAATGACCTTGCGAACTTCGTCCGGCTTGCAGAGCTTGCTGCGCTCAATGTAAGCGATTTAGATTTAAATGACGCCTTAGTCACCGTGGCCGGCAAAGGCAATAAAACCCGAACCCTGCCAATTGGTCGTATTGCGATTGCGGCCCTGAGGCAGTGGCTCAACACCCGCGCCAGTCTCACCCCCGATCAGGCGCTGTTTCTTGGCCAACGCGGTCAGCGCCTCGGTCACCGCGCAATACAACAGCGCCTGCGTTTTCGCGCCACGCAGCAGGGTTTACCGGCCCACGTTCACCCGCATATGCTGCGCCATTCCTTTGCCAGCCATTTATTGGAGTCCAGCAGCGATTTGCGCGGCGTCCAAGAGTTACTCGGCCACGCCAATCTGTCGACGACCCAGGTCTATACTCATTTGGATTTCCAACATTTAGCCCAGGTCTATGACAAGGCCCACCCTCGAGCAACACGCAAGGTGAATAATGAGCAAGATTAAACTACTGAGTTTTGATCTAGACGATACCCTTTGGCATACCGCCCCCACCATCGCTATGGCCGAGCAGGCATTTTATTTACACCTGCAAACCGCGGCGCCTGCGCTTACCGCTATGTTCAGCCCCAAGGCACTGCGTGAGCACCGCCTGCAATACTTAAGCGCCAACCCTGGCCTAGAGCACCATATTTCGCAATGGCGGGTCGACAGCCTAAATCAGGCCTTAATTGAATCTGGTTATGGTGAGCAAAGCCAAGAATTAGCCGCCGCGGCCTTTGATGTTTTTTATCACGCCCGCCAGAACGTGCAGCTATTTGAACACTGTGCCAAGGTACTTGCCGAATTAAGCCAAGACTTCATGCTCATTAGCTTGACCAATGGCAATGCCGATCTGAGCCGCCTGCCAATTAGCCAGTACTTTCACTCCCATCATAGAGCCGAGCAAGTTGGCGCCGCCAAACCCGCAGCGCCACTCTTTTTGGAAGCATTAAGACAGGCCGATTGCCTGCCCCAAGAGAGTATTCACATCGGTGACAATATCAATGACGATATCGCTGGGGCAAAGGCAGTCGGTATGCATGCCATTCAAGCGCGGCTTATAGAACACGCGCCTGAACCACATCCACTGGCCGACCTGCACTTTGATGACTGGCGCGACTTACCACGCTTAATTCAAAAACTGCATTCCAGCACGCGCTAGCCAATGCCCATGTCAGAACGTATCGGAGTCTGAATCGGTGTCGGCAAGATTGCTGCGCATATGGGGTTCGAGATGTTTTATCTCGCCGCCGCGCGCCAAAAAATCTTGAACATCTTTAGACAGCTGATCCCGCATACGATCATGCACGGTCTGGCTGGGCACAAAGCTTGGGTTTGAAACTTGACTATCTGTACTACGACTACGCGACCCCATACGAACTCCTCCCGGAAACAATAAACCCGCGTTTATAGTGCGCTTTATACTGTTTTCATCCCCTAGCTGACAAGCATCAGATTAGGCTGTTTTGTTCTTAGCCGCGCGTTCAACTAATATATTTTGAGCTAAAAAAAAGAATTGTATGGATCGGGTAGGAGGCGGAATCACTTCCGCCGTCCTCCCACACCACCGTACATACGGTTCCGTATACGGCGGTTCATATTGTACTCATGAGACGACGATACTGATCCACTAACGAGATCAGCCCCAGTTGATCAAAACGG
>NZ_JBFHDY010000146.1:0-6864 GCF_041584495.1 Zhongshania sp. | reverse complement strand
TTATCGTCATTTTGGTCTCGAAATGCCCAAAAATGGCGATATTACCGAAAACGGTGGTGCGCCCTAATGGAATTCAGGCTACCCCTGCGAGTCTATATCGAGGATACGGATGCGGGTGGCATTGTTTATTATGTGAACTACTTAAAATTTATGGAACGTGCACGCACTGAATATATGCGGGCGCTGGGATTTTCTAAAACAGAAATCATGAATGACGCGCTAATGTTTGTGGTTAGCGCACTGCAGACAAAATATTTACGTCCAGCACGATTAGATGAGCAACTTATTGTTACCGCCAGAGTCTTAGCGGCGGCTCGAGTTAGCTTGCGCTTTGAACAGCGAGTTTATCGTGGTGAAGAATTGCTTTGCGATGCAGAAGTAATAGTAGCTTGCGTCGACAGCGCAACATTAAAACCAAAACGAATACCGGCGACGCTACTGGCGGCGTTACAGCATTAATACAAAAAATATCAGGAGTTAACTGTGGGACAAGAGCTTTCCATTTGGCACTTAGTGAGTCAGGCCAGTTTGTTTGTGCAGCTGATAATGATGGTGCTGTTACTTGCATCGGTGGTGTCCTGGTATCAAATTGCCAACCGGGTCATGTATTTTACTCAGGCCGAGAACGAGATGAAGCGTTTTGAATCGCGTTTTTGGTCTGGCACTGATTTGCATACTTTATATAAAGAAGGGGAAGAAAAACACGCCGTCTTCGGGATGGAGAGTGTATTTCGGGCTGGCTACAAAGAATTTACCCGCCTCGCTAAAAGGCGTCTGGACGCCGATGCCATGATGGATGCTTGTCAGCGTTCGATGCGCGTGGCGCTGTCGCGAGAAGAAGAGGCGATGGAGCGTGGCCTGCCATTCTTGGCTACCGTGGGGTCGACTAGCCCTTATGTTGGCTTGCTCGGTACAGTGTGGGGAATTATGGGTTCGTTCCACGGCTTAGGTCAGGTGCAACAAGCGACCTTGGCAACCGTGGCTCCCGGTATTTCTGAAGCGCTTGTCGCGACCGCAATGGGTTTGATTGCCGCAATACCCGCAGTGGTGTGTTACAACCGTTTTTCTTCCAAGGTCGATTCCCTCGCAGGTAAGTACGATACCTTCTCGGAAGAGTTCTCCAGTATTTTACACCGCCAGATTCACTCGCGGGATTGAGGGGAACGGCTATGTCGCGGCGAAATAAGCGTAAGCCAATGTCGGACATCAATGTGGTTCCCTACATTGATGTTATGTTGGTGCTATTAATTGTATTCATGGTGACGGCGCCAATGCTGGTGCAAGGTGTGCAAGTTGAGTTGCCCCAGGCGTCTACCGAGCCGGTGCCTCCGACTGACGACGACCCTATTGTCGTTTCGGTAGATAAACAGGGTAAATACTACGTGACCCTCGGCGACCCGAGCAAGCAGGGCGAGCCAGCGGAATTGGCGGATATTGGTGACAAAATTAGCAAGATTTTGCGTAATAGGCCCAAAACGCCGGTGATGGTGAAGGGGGACGGCGCGGTTGATTATTCGGCGGTAGTTGCAGCGATGGCGGTTTTGCAGGGTGCTGGCGCAACATCGATAGGTTTGATTACCGAGGAACCTCAATCGCGCAGTGGAGCGAAGTAAGCGCGATGACAGATATTAAACTGCTTCCCGCAGCGGTCACCGTCAGTCTGCACGCTGGCATAATCGCGTTATTGCTGTTCGGTATACCGGCTGTGCAGGATACCAAGCCCCTGGAAGCGCGGCCGTTGGCAATACAGGCGAAACTGGTAATTGAGAAACCGGTCAGTCGGCCGGCACCGGCTAAGCCCGTGGCGAAACCAACGCCGAAGCCCGTGGTCAAACCGGCACCGAAGCCAGAACCGATCAAAAAGCCGGAGCCGAAACCGACGCCGCCACCACCAAAACCGAAGCCGGTGCCGCAGGTCAAAAAGCCTGAACCGAAAGGGCCGACACCAGAGGAAATTCGTAAAAAAAAGGAGCAGGAAAAAGCGCGGGAAGCGGCTAAGCAGCGCGCCCTAGAGGAAGAAATTCGTCGCGAGCAGCAAAAAGAGTTGGCTGATGCGCTAGCGTCAGAAGATGACGTGGTCGAAGACGGTGAATTGGCATCGACTTATGCCGATTTGATTACGACCTTAATTTCTAATAATTGGACGCGGCCTCTGTCAGCCAGAAACGGCATGCAGACCACGATCCAGATTATGACGACGCCCACCGGCGAAATCGTTGGGCATACGATTACCAGAGGCAGTGGTGATAGTGCTTTTGATTTATCGGTAACCCGAGCGGTCACCCGTTTAGGCAAAATAGAAGAGCTGGCTGAGCTGGCCCGCAAAGATCCGTCGGCGTATGAGAAGAATTTCCGACGATTTACGATTAATTTCTCACCCCAAGATTTGAGGCGGTAATGTTTAAACAAATCGTTACAGTGTTAGCACTAGTGCTTGCCAGCAATTTCGCAATAGCTGATCTCACTATTGAAATTAATAAGGGCAAGGATGATCCGGTACCGATTGCCATTGTGCCCTTCGGCTGGCAGCCCGGCGTGGCAGTGGCAGAGGATGTTGCGTCTATCATTGAGATGGATTTACATCGCAGCGGTCAGTTCGCGCCCTTGAGTCGAGGCGATATGCTCGGGCGGCCGCGCAATGCCAGTGAAGTCTATTATCGCGACTGGAAGAGTCTGGGTGTCGACTATGTGGTAGTGGGTTCACTAACTCAGGACGGGCCCAGTGCGCTGACGGCGCATTATGAACTTTTAGACGTTAATACTCAGCGTGTGATCCTAACGGGCACGGAATCAGTGAGTGTGGACAGGCCGCGTTACCTCGCGCACACCGTTAGCGACAAAATATATGAAAAACTCACAAATATTCGCGGTGCATTTAGGACGCAACTGCTTTATGTTTCCGCTGTTCGCGAAGGGGGCAATCGAACCCGCTTCCGGTTGCTGAAAAGCGACATCGATGGAGCCAATGAATCGGTACTTTTTGACAGTCGAGAGCCAATTATGGCACCGACTTGGGCTCCCGACGGCAAGACAATCGCCTATGTATCTTTTGAAACTAGCAGGCCTGCAATCTATACGCAGAACCTGCTAACGGGGGTGCGTAAGCAGTTGACCTCGTTTAGAGGTTTGAATAGTTCTCCGGTATTTTCACCGGATGGAACGCAAATGGCAATGGTATTGTCGAAGGACGGCAGTCCCGATATATATGTGATGGATTTGGCTAGCGGCAGTTTGCAGCAGGTAACCAATCATTTTGCTATTGATACTGAGCCGGCCTGGATGCCAGACGGGAAATCGTTAATATTCACGTCTGACAGAGGCGGTAAACCGCAGATTTATAAGGTCCAACTGGGCAGCGGTGCGGTAGATAGAATGACATTTATAGGTGACTATAATGCGCGGGCAAGAGTACTGCCCGACGGTCTGGGATTAGTGTTAGTGCATAGAAATCGCGGTAATTTTCATATTGCAGTACAGGATTTGAAACGTAACCGTGTTGAAATTCTCACTACCACTAATTTGGACGAGTCACCTAGTGTAGCGCCAAACGCCAGTATGTTATTGTATGCAACGCAGTACGATGGTAAGGGTGTGTTGGCGGCAGTATCGATAGACGGTGGAGTGAAGTATCGCTTGCCGTCGCGATTCGGGGATGTGCGCGAACCGGCTTGGTCGCCTTTTCTTCAATGATGTAGTAGCCGGGAAAGAAAGGCCGGGCAGACAAAATTAATTGTGTGTCCGGAAGTGTGTAATCAAAATTTGACGGGAAAATGCCATGAAATACCAAGCAAAAAATATGTTTTTGGGTGTAGCTTTCTTCAGCGTACTGTTGGCTGGTTGTGCATCAACTGATACCGATAGCAGTGGCCAGGAAGGTGCTGATACTGTTAGTACTTACACTGAGTCTGCTGATGCGAATGCTTCTGCGTACGATACCCAGGACATGATGAATCTCGAAACGGTTTTCCATTTCGAATTCGACCAAGCCACTTTGACTGCTAAGGCTCGTAAAGCTCTGGACGCACAAATTGTTCGTCTGAAGAAAACTACTGGTCCTGTGCGTCTGGAAGGTCATGCTGACGAACGCGGTACCCGTGAATACAACATCGCTCTAGGCGAGCGTCGTGCCAATGCTGTTGCAGATTACATGGCAATTAATGGCATTCCGCGCTACCGTATTGAGACTGTTAGCTACGGCGAAGAGCGTCCAGTTGCATTTGGCCAGTCTGAAGCAACTTACTCTCAGAACCGTCGCGTTGAACTAAAGTAATTTAAAGGCGTACTGATGCAGTTTACAAAACCACTGTTCTTATTGCTGCCGGCGGCTTGCCTGTCGGCGCAACTTTGGGCTCAGGCCCCAGTTGTTGATATGAACTCTCCGCGAGCGGGTGCTGAATCCAGTCGCAGTATGCAGGGGGAGATCTACCAGCAGTTACAGCAGCTTCGTCGAGAAATGATGACGTTGCGGGGGATGGTGGAAGAGCAAGAGCATCAGATCAGCCAGCTAAAACAGCAGGGCTTAGATCGCTATATTGATCTAGATCGCCGTTTGGGTTCGCTAACCACTGGCGCCGCTGGCGCCGTGGTTGGCAGCTCTTCTACGGTAGCCAATGCCGCTGTAGATGCTGGAAGTGACACTGGTATTACAGGTGAGGCAACTGGTGCCGCAGTAATGGGCGCAGAGGTTGTTAATCCCTCAGCAGATAGCGCTGCCCCCGCCGTTGCAAGTAACGGCAATGAATCATCCGATTATACCGACGCTTACGCTTTGGTGAGAAGTGGCAATTACGATCAAGCCATCACGTCTTTTTTGGCGTATGTTGAGCGCTACCCCTCAGGTCGCTACACGCCTAATGCGTGGTATTGGCTGGGTGAACTCTACGTTGCGGTTAAACCCCAGAATTTAAAGGCTGCAACTGACGCCTTTCAGTATTTGCTAAGTAAATACCCCGACCACGATAAAGTCCCCGCGGCCATGTATAAACTGGGCACGGTTTACTTTTTGAATGGCAATAAGCAAAAATCCCAAGAATTACTGACCCATGTTATTGACCGTTACGGCAGTACCGGTAACTCTGCAGTGAACAAATCACGGGAATTTCTCCGTAAGAATTTCTGATTGTTCGCGGAGCCAAAGCTTGCGCGGCTGGTCTCCGGGAGCAATCCAGTATCCGGTAGCCAGTGCTAATGAAAGCGAACACCCTTCGTATTACTGAAATATTTTACTCTCTGCAGGGCGAGTCTCGTACTTTGGGCTTACCCACAGTATTTGTGCGCCTTACTGGTTGCCCTTTGCGCTGCGTTTACTGTGATACTGAGTATGCCTTTCATGGTGGCGAGCGTCGCGAATTGGACGATATCCTCGCTGAAATAGCGCAGTATTCGCCCCGCTACATATGTGTTACTGGTGGTGAACCGCTAGCGCAGCCCGAATGCCTAAGCTTGCTCACCGCGCTCTGTGACGCAGGCTATGAGGTGTCATTAGAAACCAGTGGCGCCCTACCAATAGAAAAGGTTGATGCGCGGGTTTCTCGGGTAATGGACTTAAAAACTCCCGCGTCAGGTGAAATGCACCGCAATCTTATGGATAATATCCCCTTTCTTACCGACCATGACCAGGTTAAGTTCGTGCTGTGTAATCGTGAAGATTACGACTGGGCGCGATTTCAACTCGATAGTTACCAGCTGAATAAACGTGCTGGCGAGGTGTTGTTCTCGCCTAGCTTTGGCCAGCTTAGTGCCACCGATTTGGCAAACTGGATAGTCGCAGATAATCTCCCTGTGCGCTTTCAAATGCAATTACATAAAATATTGTGGAATGACGCCGCAGGGCATTAGTAACGAGGATGTGTTTTGCAAAAGAAAGCAGTTGTACTGGTTTCCGGTGGCTTAGACAGCGCTACGGTATTGGCTCAGGCAATAAAAGCAGGGTATGAATGTTATGCCCTGGCATTTGATTATGGTCAGCGGCACCGCGCCGAATTAGTTGCCGCAAAGCGTGTGGCCGAAACTGGTGGTGCCAAAGCGTTTAAGATTATCACTCTAGATTTAAGTAGCATTGGCGGCTCTGCCTTGACCGATATGAATATCGCTGTGCCCGACGCAGGGGTTCTCGGGATCCCGGTGACTTATGTACCGGCTCGTAATACCGTATTTTTGTCGATTGCGCTTGGCTGGGCTGAGGTTCTTGATGCTAATGACATATTTATCGGTGTGAACGCAGTGGACTACTCGGGCTATCCAGATTGTCGCCCAGCCTTTATAGAGGCCTTCGAGACCCTAGCGAATGTCGCGACCAAGGCCGGAGTGGAAGGGCATGGCATGCGCATCCACACCCCCTTAATGGCACTCAGTAAGGCGGATATCGTCAAGTTAGGTACTGGCCTAGGTGTTGATTACGGGCAAACAGTGTCCTGTTATCGGGCGAATACCGAAGGCGAAGCCTGTGGGCGATGCGACAGCTGCCATCTTCGTCGCGAAGGTTTTCTGCAAGCTGGCGTCGCTGATCCCACCCGATACCACAAACTGTAATAAAACTGCTTTTTTTAGTGTGTTGCGGTTGTTTTTTCTTTTGAAATCCGTATTATAGGCGCCTCTTTCGGGGTCACTGAAAAGACGCAATTTTGGCGATTAATCAGTGATTTAGGTCTGGTAAATAATACTGGATTCATTCGGAAGATAGCATTACAATGCGGCCCCCGGAACTCGCGGGTAGCGTAGTAAGAGAATATGGGCCGTTAGCTCAGTGGTAGAGCAGTTGGCTTTTAACCAATTGGTCGATGGTTCGAATCCATCACGGCCCACCATTTTCTCTAAAGATATCAAAGCGTTGCATTTATGCAGCGCTTTTTTTTCGTCTGGACT
>NZ_JBFHDY010000145.1:0-7008 GCF_041584495.1 Zhongshania sp. | reverse complement strand
GCAATTTCAGATTGCGCGACGCGCTCTTGACTCAGTAGTTTTTGCACGCGCGGATGACTGCTTAACTGCTGCGCCAGCGCCTCGTAATTTACCTTTTCTGAGGCAATGACAAGAGAGCCTGAAGCAGTATCAAAATCAGCTTGGCGGGCATTCCACTGGGTCGCCAACATCCGCTTAGCGCCGCGAATTTCATGATCCAAATCTTCCAAGGCGATATCTGCCCGCGCTAGCTCAGCCTCGGCTCGAAGCATGTCAGCAAGTAGCGATTTACCTGCATGCATGCGTTTCGACAGTTCTTTGACCACTGATTGCGCTTGTACCCTAGCGGCCTCAGCAAGCGCCTTGCGCTGCTGATAGACAACGACGGTTAGAAATTTCCGGGCGGTCTCAGCGGCCACATCCAGAGTCTTTATCGCTTGCTCATCGCTGATTAATTGTTTTTTTACGTCGGCGCTATGTCCGCGCTGCTGCAGTAAGTCACCCTCTAAAACCCAACTAATACTGAGCGTCGACTGAAGGCTGCCGGCGCCACTGTAGTCACCCGAGCCAAACCCATCTTCAACACTTAAGCCAAGCTGGGGGCGACTGCCGACCCGTGCCTGCTGCGCCATTCCATCGGCAGCAACGCGACGGTAGCTAAAGGCCTGAAGATCAGGGTGTTTAGCAAAGCTTCGTTGAATGGCCTCGTTTAATGTTAAGGATTTCTCGGCCACAGAGACCGTCGACATAGTCAGTAATAACGGAATTAGAGCAAGCGTTTTATACCAAAAAAACCGACCCACAATCGGTTTTTTTGGTATTCGAAATGGACTAAAAGCATGCATAAATAAGCCTCAATGACTAAAAATTGCTTCAATCGCATGATGATAACTGTCTACGCTCAAAAGGCAGGAAGCCAAAAGTACGCACAGGAATACGACAAACAAGGATAAGGGGAAACCGCGGCCTGGTTCAGACCTCAGCTGATAATGAACACGCGCTTCGATTTCAGACGCATAGAAATGACAAGACAAGGCACTGGGAAATTGCTGTTGATTTCTCGACAGGCGGCATAGCTTTATTACGGTACCGGCAACTGTGGTGCCACCCGATCCGCCTCTCGCCGCATAATCATCTGCAGCCAGCTCTAGGCATAAAGAAAATTCGCGACGTAAGCAGTGACTAATAAATGGCAGATAAAACGCGGCAAGAAAGGAAAAAAACCATTTCCGTAAAGGGTCAAGCCGCTGCTGATGGGCGAGTTCATGGCGAGAAACGATGTCATTTTCAACCACAGATAATTGTGCCTGCAAGGCAGGACTGATGAAAACTTTAGGCCGGAAAAGACCAGCAGTGAACGCATACATCACCGTAGAACCCAAGCTACTATTTTTAGTAAAACCATCAAGGCTAAGCAGCGCATCAAGGGCAGACCGATGCTTAAGCATTTGGTGAGTATGACGAACTATCGCTAGGAAAGACGTCGCGGCAAATAGAAGTACCAGCATGCTATGCCAGCTATATAAGTTGAAAACATTAATATGGTGCCAATGGGTAAGCGCTAAGAACCATGAGGGCATAGCAACGGCAGAATCTGGCATTAGTACAACGCTTGTAACGCTTAGCGCAACAAGCCAAGGGATCAAAACAAATGACCACAACAGCCATTGGCGAGCGCCTGCGGCTAACTTGACCCGCCACTGCTCAGTAGCTCGAAAAACTAAAGAAAGAATTAGGTTGCAATAGAAAAACACCGATGCGGCAATAAACACGCTATTTAGGGTAATTGCATAGCCGCCGACAAGCATTCTTATTTCCCCAATTTATCGCTGGCGCGGCGCTGATCAATAAGCGATTCCAATGCCTGTAATTGCGTTTCGGTCATTTCTGCTGATAGTGAACTAAAGGCAGCCAGTAGCGTGTCTTCATTATCAGTGTAATCCGCAGCGACCTCGCGCACCAACCGAGCCAGAAAAATATCTTTGGCCATAGCTGCGCGATAAATGAAGGCGTGGCCTGCTTTATTACGGATTAAGAGCTTCTTTTTATATAGCCGGTCGAGAGTACTTTGGATCGTGTTCAACGTCCTTACTGTATCATCCGCTAACTCGCGATGTACCCGCTTGGCGTCTGCTTCATCAGTATCCCAAAAATACTGAAGAACCGACTTTTCCAAATATCCCAATTGCATGCCACATTCGACCTAGGTTTACAGAAGAATAGTATAGTGCCTACGAAAAAACCGATCGTCAATCGTTTTTTCCGTAGGCACTACAACGGAGAAAATGGGTTAAATGATAAACAGAAGCGGAACCGCTGAGGGATCGCAGGTTGAGGCGCCAAATCCCCCGCTATATCCAACCTAGATAAATTCACGCGAGGTCGACCAACTATCAGCGATAACGAGCGCAACGAATTTAGTTTCGGTGGGTAGTTGTGTCAATTTTTCCGCTTGAAATGACAATAAATGAAACTCTGCATTTTGCCTATCGGCGTTTGGTGGGATTCTTCTTCGTGGCCTAATAATTCAAACTGCACACCTAATTCGGCGTGTAAGGTGCTCGGAGAATAACGGCGCACAGGCAGGCCGCTGCATTGCTCGGGGCCATTCTCGGAAAAAGTCGCAATGATTATGTGTCCGCCTAATTTAACGCAATCTAATACTGTTTCAACATAGCGGCGCCTATCGGCTCCCTCTATCAGGAAATGAAACACCGCACGGTCATGCCATAAGTCAATACCCTGCATAGGAAGAAGGAAGTGAAGAACATCCCCCTCAATCCATTCTACTTTTTTAGAAGTATCTCCTAGTCGTTTTTTGGTCGCGTTAAGTGCGGCCCCAGATAAGTCCATGACAGTTACATTAACAAAATCATTTTCTAGCAATGAATCTACAAGTGTGGAAGCACCGCCGCCAACATCTATTATTTGTGCTGTTTTCTCAAGATTGATTTGTTGAATAATACGCAAAGAACGGGAAGCGTGGGGCTGAAACCAGCTTACAGAGTCAGCTGATTTTGTTGTGTATACTGCATCCCAATGCGCTTTGGTGTCCATAAAGGCCCCTTCATCGAATTTAAAAACCGCGAACTCTTTTGGCGCACTACTTTATAGTAAATATCCATACGCACTAATATATCTTAACTTTCGATCATGCTGATAGGTAAACGTATTGAAAAGTATGTCACGCTGCTATTAGAGTCAGCATCGACCCTACCACCATGAGCTTCAACAATGGACTTAACTATTGCCAGGCCCAGGCCAGCTCCCTCACTGAGTCGCTGACGCGAAGGATCAACGCGATAGAATCGATCAAATATTTTTGGTAGATGTTCTGGGGGGATCTTTAAACCGGGGTTTTCAACACGGAGCTCTACCCATACATCATCTGTTTTTTTTAGTTTCACGTTAATTGTTTGCCCGGCCGGTGTATATCGCAATGCATTTGATAGCAAATTAGATATGGCGCGCCTCAACATAGCCCGATCGCCACTCAGCATGGGTGTGCTTCCGTCTAAAGCCAGAACAATCTGTTTCTCCTCTGCCAAAGCCTCAAAAAAGTCAAATAACTCCCGCACTTCATGCCCGAGATCCAGCCACTCACGTACTGGATTACGTAAACCGTGTTCGCTTTGAGCCAACCACAGCATGTCGTTGACCATTTTCGCTAAGCGCTCCTGTTCTTCTAAATTTGAGTATAGTAACTCTTGGTATTCCTCCAAGCTTCTGGCCCGATTAAGCGCCACCTGGGTTTGGGTAATGGAATTTGTTAAGGGTGTACGCAGTTCGTGGGCGATATCAGCAGAAAAGTGCGAAAGTCGAGCAAAGCTGTCTTCTAAACGACCGATCATGTAATTGAATGAGTCAACAAGCCCTCGCAGCTCACCCGGTACAATATTTGGGTCTATTCGCACATGCAGGCGATCGGCTTGGACATCGCGCATAGTGTCGCTTAAGCCGCGCAGCGGCGCATGCCCCTGATGTACGCCAAACCAAGCGGCCAACAACGTGACGACGCCAGCTAAAGTCATAATAAGCCACAGGCTGCGCCTAAAATTATCAAGAAAGAGGATATGGAAGTTCATATCCATGGCCGCGACAATACGATAATTACGTCCACTAATTAGAGTTTGGGTAATGGCACCTCGATAAGCATTTCCCCCTGCGCCCCAGCTATGTAAATTAGCTGCTAAAATACGAGAGACGGGCGTATAGAGAGTCACTGGCGTGAGCAGTTCGTCATCACTCGGCCCGTATATGAGTTGTCCGTCTGGGCTCCAAACTTGGAAATATACGCCATGATGTCCTGAAACCGCGTGGGATAGCACTTCAGGTAGCCGCGGGATGTCGTCTGCGCCTGCCCGTAACGCCCGTTCCACGGCCTGAGTAATAACAATGAGCTCATCGGCATCCTGCTCAGCAAAGTGACGTTTTACGGCTTGTTGAACAAGGTGTGCAGTCATCAGTAGGCTTAGGCCGATGGCAAGGGCAACGAAGACCATCACTCTTGTCGTTAGCGATAAAGGACGACGCTTAACTCGACTAAGCCACATCATTATCGTCTTCGATCTCCAGCTTGTAGCCCATGCCACGCACAGTGTGAATCAACTTTGCTGGGAAATCGTCGTCGATTTTGGCACGCAGACGGCGAATCGCCACGTCAATAACGTTTGTATCGGAATCAAAGTTCATATCCCAAACTTGGGAGGCTATCAGGGATCGTGGTAATACCTCGCCCTCTCTACGCGCTAAAAGCTCCAACAGGCAGAATTCCTTGTGGCTAAGACTAATTTTTTTACCTCCACGGCTAGCGCGGCGGCGCGGAAGATCTAAGGTGAGGTCTGCAACAGTAATTTGATCTGAAAGCACAGGCGCTACACTTCTGCGCAGCAAGGTACGAACTCTAGCTAGTAGCTCAGCAAAGGCAAATGGCTTAACCAAATAATCATCTGCGCCAAGCTCAAGCCCTTTAACCCGGTCTTCTACGCTATCTCGGGCGGTAAGAAAAAGTACTGGAGTTTGCCGACCAGCTTCCCGAAGGGACTGCATACTTCGCCAGCCATCAACATCGGGTAACATGACATCTAACACCATCAGGTCAAAAACTTCCGTCATTGCAAGATGGTGGCCATCGAGGCCGTTACGCGCCAGCGTGACCATAAATCCTGCCTCAGAAAGCCCCTGGCGCAAGTAATCGCCGGTCTTGAGTTCATCTTCCACTACCAATATCCGCAAAATTGCGTCGCTCCGTCGTTTGGCTTAAGTCAGTTTGATAAACATTATGGATGAGGCTTTCCAACACCAAGATGACTTAAAGATTACAGTTTTGTAATCTTTAAGTCATGCGAGTGACAGGTGTAGGTCTCTAGTATTACGAACACAAATCACTGAATGTATGAGGTAGTTGCCCGTGAGCCAATGGCTTCCCCAACAAAAAAGATCTTTGCAACCAAACCGCCGTCGCTTTGTGCAAGGCCTTGCGGCTGGCGGCGTACTGGCGGCAACACCCACTTGGTTACAGGCAGCAATGAGCAGCAAAGTGGCACAGGGGCAAACGCCTGTTCTAAGTGGGCGTGAAATCAATCTTGTTATAGCCGAAAGTCCCGTCAACTTTACCGGCGTGACACGTATGGCAACAACGATCAACGGTTCCATACCCGCTCCTACTTTGCGTCTGCGCGAAGGCGATGAAGTGACAATTCGCGTCACCAATCACCTAGCAGTTGCCACCTCCATCCACTGGCATGGCATTCTTCTACCCTACCAAATGGATGGCGTGCCTGGCATCAGTTTCAAAGGCATAGCGCCGGGCGAGACCTTTACGTATCGATTTACCCTACAGCAAAGCGGTACCTACTGGTATCACAGCCATTCCGGTTTTCAAGAAATGACGGGGATGTATGGCGCACTAATCATTGAGCCTAGAGCAGGCGAAAGACACCGTTCTGACCAGGATTATGTGGTGCAACTTTCAGATTGGACTGACGAAGATCCTATGCGCGCTTTCAGTAAATTGAAAATGCAGAGCGATGTCTACAATTTCAATCAGCCCACCTTCTTTGACTTTAGCGAAGATGTTTCAAAGGTCGGTTTACAGGGCGCACTGGAAAAGCGTCAGATGTGGAACCAGATGCGCATGAATCCCACCGACTTAAACGATCTATCGGCGGCCACGCTGACCTTCCTCATGAACGGTACAGCGCCTAATGGTAATTGGACGGGACTGTTCCAAAGAGGGCAACGCATACGCCTGCGCTTTATTAATGCGGCAAGCAATAGCTTTTATGATGTGCGTATTCCCGGCTTAAAATTGACCGTCATTCAGGCCGACGGCCAAGATGTCGAACCGGTTTCCGTCGATGAATTTCGCTTTGGCCCCGGCGAAACCTACGATGTATTGGTTGAACCCGCAGACGATGCCTACACCATCTTTGCCCAGAGTATGGATCGCACCGGTTATGCCCGAGGCACATTAGCATTGCAGCAAGGTCTATCCGCGCCAGTCCCTGCGCTTGATCCGGCAGAGTGGCTGACGATGTCAGACATGATGGGGGCAATGGGCAGCATGGCCGGCATGAATCATGATTCGATGAAAGGTATGGAAGGAATGAATCATGGCTCGATGAAGGGCATGCAGGGAATGGGCAGCATGGAGGGTATGAAGGGCATGGCGGGAATGAAGGGTATGGATCATTCCGCCATGAATCACCAGCCAAAGAATCCTTTGGCCAAGCCCTCTAGCACTGTCAACCATGCCAGTAGTGAATACGGCGCGTCTGTCGATATGCGAGTGGATACACCGCGCACCAATCTTGATGATCCAGGTATCGGTTTACGTAACAACGGCCGACGAGTATTGACTCTAGCTGACCTGAAATCGATTAACGGGCTGCTGGATGATCGTCGCACACCAACCAAGGAACTTGAACTACACCTCACTGGCAATATGGAGCGCTACAGCTGGTCATTCGACGGTTTGGAGTTTGGTAAAAGCACACCGGTGTCGTTGAAACACGGTGAGCGCGTTAG
>NZ_JBFHDY010000144.1:0-7158 GCF_041584495.1 Zhongshania sp. | reverse complement strand
CCATCGCTTCGATCATGTGGTTATGGCTGGACACGCCAACCAATCACTGGCCATGCTTGATAAGCCCAGCAGCGCAGAACGGAGCCTACTCGGCGCCTTTAGCTATGAAGAAAACGAAGCGGTATTACACCGTGACGAAAATTTGATGCCCAAGCGCCACCAGGTTTGGTCAAGCTGGAACTACCTTGCTGACACCAGCCAAAGCATCAACAAGGTGTCGGTGAGTTATTGGCTGAATTTACTGCAGCATCTGCCATGCCAAGAATCGGTTCTGCTCACCTTAAATCCGATAACAGAACCGCGGCGCGACCGGGTTTACCGGCGATTCAGTTACCAGCATCCGGTATTTAACCAGGACGCACTCCAAGCTCAGCACAAATTATGGCGTCTACAAGGGCAGCAGCGAACCTGGTATTGCGGCAGTTATTTTGGCTACGGTTTTCACGAAGACGGCATCCAATCTGGCTTGGCGGTGGCCGAGCAATTGGGCAGTACCATCAGACCGTGGATTGTGCCCAACGCCAGCGGTCGCATTCACCTGAGCAGTAAGCCGGTGATCGATAATGCCGCATGAGCGCTAGCTTACGCACCGCTATTTATCAGGGGGAGGTACGGCATCAACGTCTAGCGCCAGTGAGCCATCGCTTTGCCTACCGAATTAGCAGCTTTTTATTTGATCTCGACGAGCTCGATGCTGCGGCAGAGCGCTGCCGCCTATTTTCACTAAACCGCTTTAATTTGTTCAGCTTCCATTTCAAGGATATTGGCAGTGGCAGCGGTGAATCACCCCGCCGCTACATTGAGCGCTGCCTTGCAGAGCAGGGAATAACAGACACCCCCAGCAGAGTCAGTCTGCTCTGCTACCCTCGTATTTTGGGCTACACCTTTAACCCACTGAGCATTTACTACTGCTATAACCAGCAGCAGTTATTTGCGGTACTCTATGAAGTGAGCAATACCTTTAAGCAGCGGCACAGTTATTTGTTTCCCGTAGCCAAGACCGACCGCGAGAACCCCATTATTGAGCAACAGTGCGACAAAAACTTCTACGTATCGCCGTTTAACAATATGGCGATGCGCTATCAATTTCGGCTCCACCAGCCAAATAATAAATTGGGCATTAGCATCCGCGTCCAAGAAGGCGGAAAGGACCTGCTCCACGCGGCCTTCCAAGGCCGACGCCGGGCATTTAACGACCGCGAATTACTGCATAATTTCTGCACCCTACCCTTTATGACCCTAAAAGTACTTGGCGGTATTCACTGGGAAGCACTAAAGTTATTTTGCCAGGGTTTGAAAATAGTCCCTCGGCCAGCTGAACCAGATTCGTCAATCTCACGTATTGATGAATAAATCTGCCGAATACGTAAAGGGTCTACTATGAAATCAGCTGACGCTGCATTAGAAACCAACCTCGGTTCCGCCTGGTGGGCAAAACGCCAACAACAAATGCTCGCCAAAGTGTTGGCGCCGTTATCAACGGCGGCCAGAGGCGTACTGAGTCTAAACCTGCCTAATGGCAGCTGCGTTGAATTTGGCGAGCACCCCTGCGAACGCTTAAACCCTGTAGTGACTCTGCACAATTGGAAGGCGGTACGCAAAGCCTTTACCGGCGGCTCAGTAGGGTGGAGCGAAGCCTATATGGACGGCGATTGGGACAGCCCCGATCTGGCTATTTTGGTTGAGTGGATTGCCGTTAACGAAGCGTTCTTTGACGGCATGCTCGACAGCGGCAAAGTGAAAGGCGCCATCCAAAAGTGGCGACACCGCCGCAATGCTAATAGCAGGCGCGGCAGTCGCCGCAATATTAGCTATCACTACGATCTTGGCAATGACTTCTATCAGCGCTGGCTAGACCCGAGCATGACGTATTCTGCCGCGTATTATCGCGACGAAAAGCAAAGTCTAAACGCGGCCCAACACGCCAAATACCAACGCCTAATCGATTTACTCGACATTAAAAACGGCGACCATATTTTAGAAATTGGCTGTGGTTGGGGGGGGTTTGCTGAGCAACTGTGCCAGCAAAAGTCCGCGACGCTCCACGGTATCACCTTGTCTAAACGCCAGCTGGAATATGCTGAACAGCGCTTGAGCAATATTAAACTGCGCGGTAGCGCTGAGTTCAGCTTGACCGATTACCGAGACACCGAAGGTCAGTACGACCATATCGTGTCGATTGAAATGCTTGAAGCTGTTGGCGAGAAGTATTGGCCCAGGTATTTCGAAACCATAAACCAACGACTCAAGCCCGGTTGCCGCGCGGCGATTCAAATCATCACCATTGACGAAGCGCGCTTTGCCGACTACAACGCCAACCCCGATTTTATTCAGACCTATATTTTCCCCGGCGGCATGCTGCCAAGCCCCGAGCGCTTCCGCGCTGAAGCCCAGACAGCGGGCTTACACATCCAAGATGAAGAGGCCTTTGGCTTAGGTTATGCGCGCACGCTATACGAGTGGGCAAAAAACTTTAACCAACATTGGGCAGAAATTGCCCCGCTGGGCTTTGATGAACGCTTTAAGCGAATGTGGAATTACTACCTAGGTTATTGCGAGGGTGGCTTTCGGGGAAAATCAATTGATGTTTATCAGTTTGTACTAGAAAAACCACTCAACTAATAAAGAATAGGCATTATACAAGGAGCATTGTCGATGATCGGTATTTTCCGCCGCCACTTAATGTTTGCGTATGGCATCACAAGCTCAGTTTGACATTGCAGGCGACGCATTTTCCCCACTATAACCACAGCGCCAAACAACCCAATACCCATTACACCACGAGCATTTACTCCGTCGCATCTTAACTGCTGGCGTCGATTACTCACTAAAAATCGCAAATAGCGCCTAAAGGCTCACAAAATCTAAGCAAACAATACGTACAATCCACTAGCTGTTTCTTGGGCTTAGACGACATTCGCAAGATTACAACATGATACGATAGTGACACTTTAAAAGGCGCTGAAGAGCAAACTTGCTATGAAAACAAATAAACGCTGGGGCAATGGAGCGCGGGTCGACGATCTCGATACCGGTAAAAAAATCTTGCTAAAGTCCGCCGTTGACTGTTTTATGACGAAGGGTATTAAGGCCACCACCATTGAAGATATCGCCAAAGTAGCCAATGTCACCCGCCGAACGGTGTACCGCTACTTTAATGGCAAGTCCGATATTATCACCGCGCTGATCGACATTGAGCGGCAGCGGATGTTTTACAAGATAAAAGATATCGCTACGCTGCATGACAATAATTTTCCGCTCATGCTCGTAGAGTGTATTTGGTTCGCGGCAACCTATCGGCCACCTGAGGCTGGAAAAATAGATTTAGTGTCGGGCATAAACGCGGCAGAGGCCTCGCCACACATTGACACCGAGGAGTCTGACGCGCATTGGCGCGAGCTATTACAAGCCCCCTTAGATGCCTATAACACCCGCAATAAGCGCAGCGTTAAACTCGATGACCTAATCAAAATAGTCGGGCGTTTAGTTATTTCCTACCGCCAATCTCCCAGCACCAAAGAGCAATTTAAAGCCAGCTTGCTCGCCCTGATGTTGTAATACCATGCGGGCCAAATAGGCCCGCCACGCCTAGTTCTAACTTAAACCCGTTGCAACAAGTCCCTCTTAGTGCCCAGAACCCCTGACCCTTGTAAGGGCTATTCCGCATACACCCTTAAGCCGGATATAGATAAAGTAGCTCCATACAACAAAACAATATATTTCGGGGCAAGGACATGACTACGTCTACTCGCACAACAGACAACTCTATCTTTGGTGATAACGTGGTGCGCCAAGCATCACTAAACCAAAATGGTGCCAAGCGCAGTGAGTGGTGGCTGAATGTTAATTACGCAGAAACCATTGAAATCAACCATGCGGTTTCGGCATTGCAGCGTCGCGGCAACTAAAATCTCACGATAAAATACTGGCTATGTATAAGTACTCAGTCTTTTAATTAGTCCACACGATGTCTAACTTATCTATTGAGTGGTACACCGCGTAAAAGATTCTATACTTGAATACCTAAACAAGTTTGGTGTTCATCCACTTCACGCGCAATTGCTATGACGACCGCTGACCATAAACCACAAAGCAACACCCCATTTCAGCACATCGACGAACAACCAACAGCAAAATGCAGGTTTGACAGTCATCGCGATGACTGGTGGCTAGACGTTGGCTACCTGAAGCCATCAATACGGCTGCCGCCATTGGCACCAAAGCCGCACGCCAACGCCTATAGCCGCAAACACAAGCACCACCCAATAACGCATATCTACCATTTTGTGTAGTGGCTATTCCGTATACCTCGCATATGCTCCCAACGGTAAAGTAACACCATCACGACACTGGCTACGGAGCAGACAATGAGCACACAGCAAGCAGATAAAGGTATTTTTGGCGATAATTTCTGCGCCCAACAGTCGCTTAATAACAATGGTATTAAGCAGAGTGAGTGGTGGTTAAATATCAACTACGCCGAAGTATTGGAAGTACATCACGCAGCGGTTGCCCTAAATAGCAAGAATAGCAAGGCCCGCTAATAAGGCTTGTCATCACGAGCCACCCCATTGTCAAATCCCGCTGCCTTGCTCAATCTGCCCCACAAACCGTAACCAGTTCACAGTTTCAACACCTAGGTTCACTCGCTACGGACTTTTCCCTATACTCCCAAGTTAGGCCTCGCAGTACCTTGTTTACTCAATGAACGCATCAACGAGCAAGTGACGAGGAACGACCATGGCCCAGACCAAATCTGACAACACGTTTTACCCAGAATCGCGCCAAGGTGCTAGCACCATCAGTGCCTACGGCAACAGTCGCGCTGAGTGGTGGCTAAACGTAAATTACGCCGAAGTCATCGAAATGCGTGATGCAGTCAGCAGTAGACTCAATAAAGCGCGGGCTGTAAATTAAGGCCGGTGCTTCAGACCCCGGCAAACTATGATAAATTGGCAAGAGATTGACACCGTTCTCCTCGACATGGACGGCACATTATTAGACCTACACTACGATAATTTTTTCTGGTCGCAACACCTCCCCAAGCGCTACGCTGAAATACACGGCGGAGAGCCAGAACAAGTTGCATACGATTTAATACAGCGCATCATGGCCGAACGCGGCTCGCTGAATTGGTATTGCCTAGATTATTGGTCTAGCCAGCTCAATGTCGATATTGTCGCCCTAAAGCGCGAAATTGCTCATTTGATTGCCCCCCACCCCAGTACCGCTGACTTTTTGACCGCCTTAGACAGTAGCCACTGCGAAACATGGCTGGTCACCAATGCCCATCGCGACAGTTTAAATTTAAAGCTTGAACACACCGACCTCGCACGCTGGATGCACAAGATGATTACCTCCCACGAGCTGGCCAAGCCCAAGGAGGACCCAGAATTCTGGCACCGCCTACGCCAACACTGGGATTTTGATCCGGCCCGCACCTTACTGGTAGACGACACCGCCAGTGTGCTCGATGCCGCAGCCAAATTCGGCATCTGCCACCTGCTCACGCTGCGCCAACCGGACAGCAAACAGGCGATCCGCGAGCAATTGACCTATCCAGCTATTCAGCACTTTAATGAAGTTCTACCCATTCCCAAACGGGGGACGTATCGTGGCTGAAGCGCCCAGCGGCATTCGCCTAGACAAATGGCTGTGGGCCGCGCGATTTTATAAAACCCGCAGCCTCGCCAAGCAAGCCGTTGAAAGCGGCAAAGTTCACTACAACGGCGAACGCTGTAAAGTAAGTAAAGAAGTGCACGTTGGCGCAATACTCTCCATTCGCACCGGCTGGGACAAGAAAATTGTGGATGTTGTCGCGCTCTCTGACCAGCGCCGAGGTGCGCCGGAAGCCGCACTGCTGTACTGCGAAACCGCAGACAGCATTCGCACTCGCGAGCAACTCGCCGCCGACCGCAAAATGCTTGGTGCCGCGGCGGGCGCCCTGCACCCCGAGCGCCCCAACAAAAAGCAGCGCCGCCAAATTCATCGTTTTAAGAATCTAAATGACGAGTAAGAGGCCGTCGCCACAATCAGCCAAGACCTCTCCCCCGGTAAGCGCTATAATCGTCAGCTTCTTTTACTACGGACACCCGATTTGCCATGAGCGATACCATTAGCCGCTTCATTTTTGACAATAGCGACGTTCGTGGCGAGCATGTTCGCTTAGAAAAAAGCTACCAGGACATCCTCAGCATCCATCACTACCCGCCCGGCGTTGCCAATTTACTCGGTGAATTCCTCGCCGCCGCCAGTCTGCTCAGCGCCACCATTAAATTTGAAGGCGCTCTCATACTGCAGGTGCGCGGTGACGGCCAAGTTCCCTTAATCATGGCTGAAGCCAATTCCAAACAAGAGCTACGCGCCATTGCACGCGACGCCAATGAAGCCATTAGCCACGACTTCAAAGCCCTCATTGGCAATGGCCAACTGGCCATGACAATTGCCCCAGAAGACGGCAAGCCCTACCAAGGTATTGTAAGTCTCGATGGCGACAGCCTCGCCCGCTGCCTTGAAGCCTATTTCCAACGCAGCGAACAGTTGGCCACACGTGTTTGGCTATGTGCCGACGGCGAGCACGCCAGCGGCATGTTGCTGCAACAATTGCCTAGTGCCAAACCCGATTTAGATCGCTGGGAGCACCTGAGTACTATCACCCATACCATCAAAAACGAAGAATTGCTGAGTTTGGACGTTGCAACACTACTCTATCGGCTCTACCACCAAGACGCCGTTCGCCTATTCGACCACAAACCACTGGTTGCTCGCTGCCGCTGCAGCCGCGAGCGAGTCGTTCAAGCACTTGTCTCTCTAGGCCGCGACGAACTTGACGATATCCTTGCGGAGCAGGGTCAAATCGAAACCAATTGCGAGTTTTGCAACCGTCTCTACCAGTTTAATGCAGGCGATATTGCCGGTTTATTTGAGCAAGGCAGCGACCTCACCCGTCACTGAAAAAGCACTAATATTGGGCATTTTCCCCAAACAGCGTTTTCTCTCCCCAAAGATTAGCGCTGACATAGGTTTTTTGTAATAATGGCGCCCCAAATTACCAGCCACTTTGGGGGTTCTCTTTCGTGCCAACCCCACCGCAACACCCAAGGCTGCTCTCAGGATTACGCGACAGGAAAACAGAGAATGAGTGCTGAAACGACGATT
>NZ_JBFHDY010000143.1:0-7385 GCF_041584495.1 Zhongshania sp. | reverse complement strand
GAGTGGGAGTGAAAGTACGTCTTTAAGGGGCTGTCAGTAACCATCGGGAATGTGGTGTAAGCTGATGATTTTACTGAGTTTACGTTTTATTGCTTATCGGTGACTATCACCGGTAAGCAGTAACACTTGGCGGTAAAAGCGACGGTATCGCGAACCCCTCGAATTACGCCCTGACTTCTTTTGGTATCAATAAGTTAGGGACATCATCAGGGCTCCTGACCCTTGACGGTAACAAACCGCAAACACAGGAGAAACCTGATAGGTTGACCGATACAGCACTACGCAAACTCAAGCCCAATGCCGCGCCCTTCAAGGTCTCCGACCGCGATGGCATGTACGTGACGGTGTCGAAAACCGGCACCATCACCTTCCGTTACGACTACCGCCTCAATGGTCGCCGCGACACCCTCAACCTGGGTCGCTACAGGCCCCTAGTCTTGGCGCGGAAACGCCTGCTGGATGCCCGCAATGCTGTGGAGAAAGGCCTAGGAGGAGAAGCTCGTGGAAAAGATCAGTAACCAGAAGCTGCATTTAAACGATATCCCAAATGATGATGCACCGGCGTCGGAACTCCATGAGTTCGCGTTGAGCTTTGATGGTTATGCCGCGTACCCTGATGATTCTAGCGATGACAGATGTGCGGACATTGCCAACCGGCGTGATCATAGTTCGCTGAGTCGAGTTCGCGCTTGTTTGTTTTTTGAGCAGCGGCGCTCTCGTCAATCCGATGCGGAATGGGACCATGAGTATGTACTTCAGTTGTTGGCGGCGATCAGGAAATTTGTGCATGAGGGCCGTTACCGCCTACCCGGTGTAAAGGGAAAGAACGGTGCAACCGCAGCTGATTTAATACGGGAAATTAGCGATTTATGCGAAGCCAATGTCGCTACGATTAGGCGGATTTGTCGTTTTAACGCAAATAGGGAGGTGAGGGAAGAGATCGGGCGAAGGCTGCGGGGTGCTCACAATGTGCTTGGGATGGCTACCGGTAATCGTCGATATGGTTGCCTCTACATAGAGAAGAATTTAGATGACGCGCAGCCAACGGTTGCTGAGCACGCCGTACCAGTATCAGCTTTGGCAAGTCTTTATGAGGCGGGGGTCCCATTCATCGAGCTTGTGTTTTTCCCTGTAGCAAGAATAAGCCGTCTAGCAGACCAGAAGTTAAGCTCGTTTAAGCTTGTAAGTCAGGGCATGACGAGGCGTTAAAATATATTCTCAGCAGGTATGGGGTTGAAGGGGCAGAGATTGTGCTTGAGACTTACGATGGAGTTCCCGTAGAGCCTAAAACGTGGACGCTTGATAATCACCATGAACTCATTAGGCGAACCCCTGAAATTGGTGCCGTGTACGAGGCAGTTTCGGTTTCGGTCAATTAAACGATTGGGGAAGAGGTTGGCGATTCAGTTTGTTAATATTTTAGATGAGAATTTGACGTTGTGGTGTATGAATTTGACGGTTTCGTTGGCGGTCTTGCGGAGGTCTGTATACAAAAAACCCCTGTAAAAACAGGGTTTTAGAGTTTAATAATGGCGGTGAGGGAGGGATTCGAACCCTCGAACAGTTTAACCCGTTACACGCTTTCCAGGCGTGCTCCTTCAGCCACTCGGACACCTCACCAAAATCGTTATTCGCGCTTTTTTAGATGGTTTTATGAGCGTCAGGGTCGCACACCTGCGTGCTCGTTATCGCCCTGGGGGCGATGTCTTTGGCAAGGCCTCTGAGTCAGTCGCTAGGGCACCTCACAAAATCTTTACTTAAAACCATTGTGGGGCGGGTTTTAAGGGCGGCTACTCTAACGAAGTTTCAGCTTAATGGCAATTGCCAATGTGTTTTCATTTTCGTTAATGCTTCTTGGTGGTGCGGCAAGTTATGGTTGCGCCATGTGGGTGCGAACCGCGTAAGAGTTTCACGTTAAGCTGTTGAGTTAGTTGATATTTGTGTTTTGGAACATTTATTGCTGGAGTACGATGAGTGGTTATTGGCTGTATTGTGGCTTGGCAATTAAATATTTTAAGGGATTCTATGGTTTACTCTCCGGAAATGGTGGCGCTCTTGCAACAGTTGCGTTCTCGAATTTTCGCCGAGTTTGGGACGCGAATACGCTTGGCTGATCCGGCGTTGCTCACCACAGTGGGAGACTTGGGGAAAAGAAGCCGTGATCCTTTCACCCGTAAAACAGTGGTAGAAATCATGAAGTTGGCGGGTATTCCGTTTCAAATTGAGCCGGCGCAGTCTGCTGTTGCTCCGCCACGCGATGCGCAATCGGTGGATATGACCTATCGAGGCGCAAAGATTGTAAGGGATAAGACTAGTGGCACTGTATCGGCGGACACACCAGTAAAGCGACAGACTCGTCAAATGTACCGTGGTCAGGTAGTGTACAAATAAGTCGATTTGTAAGTGATTTGCGTTTTTCCTTCCTAAGCAGGCCAGGCTGCGACGCTAACGTGGCCAACCCCCTTGTCGCTGTAATATTGAATCTGGCTAAGCCATCGCCGGTTTCAGTGGTTTACCCGCTTGATCAATAATTGGGTCGCTATTCCTTACATCTATTACCGCATTTAATGTTCAAGCCTATTAACTTGCCGGCTTACTGCTTATCATTGTGGTTTTATACAATGAATTCTGGGGACTTATGACGATAAAGTACTCAATCGTGCCGGTGACGGCGTATCAGCAGAACTGCTCTGTTATGGTTTGTGAAGAAACCGGCAAGGCGGCGATTTTTGATCCGGGTGGTGACATCGATAAAATCGAGGCGGCTATTCGGTCTCTGGAGGGCACTCTAGAGGTTATTTACTTGACGCATGGCCATATGGATCACTGCGCTGCGGCGGATGTCATGCGGAAAAAGTACGGTGTCCAGATTATTGGCCCTCAGAAGGAAGATGCCTTCTGGATAGATAAGCTGCCCGAATGGTGCAAAATGACCGGGTTTCCTCATGCAGACCCATTTACGCCTGACCGCTGGCTCGACGACGAAGACACGGTCAGTTTTGGCAATCAGCAATTACAGGTTAAGTTTTGTCCCGGCCACACTCCTGGCCACGTTGTTTTTTTTCATGAGCAAGCTCGCCTAGCAATTGTCGGCGATGTGTTATTCCAAGGCTCTATCGGTCGTACAGACTTCCCACGCGGTGATTACGACACCCTAATCGCGTCGATACAAACGAAGCTCTGGCCTTTAGGTGATGACGTTACCTTTATACCAGGCCATGGGCCAAGGTCGACTTTTGGCCATGAGCGCGAAACCAACCCCTTTGTCGCCGATGGTAAATTCGCATAAGTTTTGGCGTCAGTAATTATCTTATGTGGCAGTGAAATGTAAATGAGTGCAGTGGTAAACATATGAGCGGTGAATTGACCCATTTTGATCCCCAAGGCAACGCCCAGATGGTGGATGTGACCGATAAGGCCGTTACCCAGCGGGAAGCCCGAGCAGCAGGGGCGGTGATCATGGCGCCGGCAACGCTCGCGCTAATTGCGAGCGGTGGCCATAAAAAAGGCGATGTTTTGGCTGTAGCGAGAATTGCGGGTATTCAAGGTGCCAAGCGTTGCGCAGACCTTATTCCCCTGTGCCATCCACTTATGCTGTCGTCGGTAAAACTTGAATTTGCTTTAGACCATGAGCGCAGCGCGGTAGATATTTTAGCAATATGTAAATTAGCAGGGCAGACTGGGGTCGAGATGGAAGCTTTGACAGCGGTGTCTGTGGCTGCATTGACCATTTATGACATGTGCAAGGCCGTTGATAAGGCGATGCAGGTAACCGACATTCGCCTGTTGGCAAAGTCGGGTGGCCGCTCGGGTGACTGGCTGTTTGAAGAGGCGACTAAACCATGATTTCGGTATTGTTTTTCGCTAAATACCGCGAATTGCTCGGTACTGCCAAAGTTAGTTTGTCTGCGGCTGACATCGATTTAACAACATGTACCGTGGCGGTGCTAAAGGCGTCTTTAGCTGCGCGTGGTGCACTGTGGCGTGAAGTCTTGGCGGCGGAGAACACCCTGTGCGCGGTCAATCAGGATCTGGCTGGAGACGACACCCCAATTAGTATTGGTGACGAAGTCGCGTTCTATCCACCGGTCACAGGGGGTTAATGTGAGTGTGGTCGTTCGTGTTGGCGAAGCTGATTTTGATGTGGGTGCAGAGTGCAGAGCCCTGGCCTCGCACTCGCGCCAGAGCGGGGCGGTTGTGCAGTTCGTCGGCCTGATGCGAGACAGTAATCAGGGCGATGATGTGCTGACCATGGAATTGGAACATTACCCTGGCATGACCGAGCGATGTATTACTGAAATAGTCAGTCGTGCGCAGCAGCGCTGGCCCTTGTTTGCTGTTACCGTCATCCATCGGGTTGGTGTACTTCAGCCCCAGGATCAAATCGTTTTTGTCGGGGTGAGCGCAGCGCATCGTCTGGATGCTTTTCAAGGCTGTGAATTTATTATGGACTATTTAAAGACCGAGGCCCCCTTTTGGAAAAAGGAGTGCACTCTCAATGGTGAGCAGCGTTGGGTAGATGCGCGTCAAGCCGATCAGCAGGCACGTAAGCGTTGGCGAGACTAGCGCGGTTTTCCTAAGCTTTGTCGTCCACTTGGCGTAGCTAGGCCGATGAACAAAGCACGTGGCGCTGTGTATAATGCAGCGCACAAATAAAGTGGCGAAAAGCCATATATAAAAAATGACAGGAAACCTTATGAGTCTCGATCCGCGTGAATTTAGAAATGCCCTTGGCCAATACCCGACCGGCGTATGTGTAATAACGGCTAACCCTGAAGGCTGTAAGCCATTTGGTATGACTGTTAATTCCTTTGCGTCGGTGTCCTTGGACCCGGCCCTGGTACTGTGGAGTCTGCGCAATGACTCAGAGTGTCTCGATGTTTTTAATAAAACCAAGATGTTCACGGTAAATTTTCTGGCCAGAGACCAAGTGGCGCTTTCCAATGCGTATTCTAAAAAGAATGATCACGACCTTGCTCCCGAGCAGTTTCGTATTGGTAAAAGTGGTGCACCGGTTTTGCGCAATTGTTTAGCAAGCTTTGAGTGTGAGACATGGGCACGCTACGATGGCGGCGATCATATCATTGTGGTCGGAAACGTCATTGAGATGGAAACCAAGCCCGGCGCCAAGCCCTTGGTGTTTCACGAGGGAAAATACAGTGAATTGCGCTAAGTAACGAGGAGTGTGGCGGCTTGATGAATTTTTGCAGTAATTGTGGGGCTAAACTAATACAGCAAATACCCGCAGACGATAATCGTCTCCGTCATGTTTGTCCCGATTGCGACGTGATACATTATCTGAACCCCAAAGTTGTTGTGGGTTGCTTGCCCATAGCCGGTGATCAAGTGCTGCTGTGCCGTCGCGCAATTGCGCCGAGAATTGGCTCGTGGACAATTCCTGCTGGCTTCATGGAAAATGGTGAAACCATGCTCGACGGAGCGCTTCGCGAAACCCTTGAAGAAGTCACCGCCAAAGTAAAAGATGAGGCGCTATACCGTTTATTTGATATTCCTCACATCAACCAAGTATATGTGTTTTATAGAGGCAATTTAGACGGCGATTTCGGTGTTGGGCCAGAGAGCCTTGAATCTAAATTATTCAGCGAAGCAGATATACCGTGGTCAGAACTTGCTTTTCCGATTGTCACCGATATGCTGACGGAATATTTTGAAGACCGCAAAACCGGTCAATACCCGATCAGAGTGAGTACCCCAAGTCCGTTGTGGGCTAAACAGGTAGGCTGGAAGCCGAATACAAAGAAAATCGTCGACGAATAAAATAATATACATTTGCTGTTTGGGCTAAAGCATAAATCCGGCTATGGTTAAGATAATACCGCCGCTGTATTTTTGCTGCTTATACGGCACTAAAACAGTACGCTCGTTTCTACCTGTTGAGGACTGCACTATGGATTATGCATTTCATACTGTTGATGTATTTACCCCCACGCCTTTTAGTGGCGCCCAAATTACCGTATTCCCGCAAGCCGAAGGGTTGAGCGCAAGGCAAATGCAGGTCATTGCTAGGGAAATCAACCATCCTGAAACTGTGTTTGTGTTACCCGGCAAAAGCACAGTAAGTGCGGAATTAAAGGTGTTTTCTCCCTTAAGTGAAAGGGCGGTGGGTAGCCATAGCGTTGTTGCGGCGGCCCGCGCCTTGGTGCACAGCAAGGCCTTAGCAACGAGCAAAGAAAATTCAATAATTCAATTCTCCCAGGGTAATAAAGTATTTGATGTGGTGTTGGCTCAGCATGAAGGGCGCTTATTAACCCAGCTATCGATGTCGGTGAGTGCCCAAATTGACCGCTATGTGCCAGACACCAAGGAGCTGCAAGCAGCACTGGGCTTGGGTGTTCAAGATATTGAAACCCTGAAAGCGAAAACCTTGTTTGTGAGTTGCGATTCCTCCTATTTAATTGTACCGCTGCGCTCGCTCGACGCAGTTTACCGGGCGCGATTTAATTTAGAGGCTTGGTCGCGCAGTAGTGCGGGATCGGCGCCCGTAAACGAAGTGCTGGTATATTGCAGCGAAACGGAATCGCTGCAGACAGACTTTCATCTGCGTATACTGGGCGCCCATATCGCGCAGGATGAAAGTCCGCCGGTGGGCGCTGCTATTCCCGCCTTTGTGGCGAGCTTATGCGAAACCCGTGGCTTGGCCGACGGCACCCATGCCTTCTGGCTTGAGCGTGGCCACAAAGCCCAGCGCCAGAGTGTGCTAAAAGTAGAGTTTGTTAAAAAAGCGACGGCGACAATGGTCGTGAGGGTTGGCGGCGATGCGGTACCGGTAGCCAGCGGCACTATGCGCGCCCCTGAAAATGAATAATGAGCCACGTTCATCATAATTGTAATTTGCGGCGTGGCATTGTCGACTAGTTCGGGACCACGTTTACATGGATCAACAATTAATACTTATTATTGCCGGAATCGCGGCAATAGCGCTTTGCCTTGGTTTTGGCGCAGGACTCTTGATTCAGCGTAAAATTGCTGGAGTTCATCTTGCGGCGCGCCAAGCCGAGATAGCGGGTTTGCAACTAAATATAGAGCAGCAAACAAGGCAACTGGCTGAGGCGCAGCACAGTCTAACAACGTGCCGAGAGCAATTGCAGACCAGTCAGCGCGACTTGGCGGTAAATGTTGATCGCGTGGCCCAGCAAGCCGACGCACTGGCGGCGAGTCGTGCCAGCCTGAGTCAATACGAGCAAAGTAGCAGTGAATTAAAAGCGGAGCTTGCCCGCCAGCAGAGCGCCTACCAACATCTGCAATCCGCGACCGCGGAACAGATCGCCTTACTCAGTGACGCCAAAAAGCAATTAACGGATCAATTTGAGCAATTAGCGAACCGTATTTTTGATGAAAAAAGTCAGCGTTTCCAGAGCCACAGT
>NZ_JBFHDY010000142.1:0-7551 GCF_041584495.1 Zhongshania sp. | reverse complement strand
TTTTTAAAATGGACGTGCTTGGCTGAAACTCGTTTTAAACCAGTGAGTTTATTCTGGCTGATGGCGGTGAAAATGTGAAGCCAAGGCCACAACAACAGCCCCCGCAGAGACGCCAATAAGGCCGTTGAGCAGGTTTTGAACAATGCCGTTGGCGAAACTATTGCTAAAAATATGTAAGTGACCCAGCGTGAATTCGAGCTTGGCATAGTGATCAAAGCCGTGGCTTAGAATGCCGCCACCGACTAGGAACATCGCTAAGGTGCCAACCACGGTTAAGGTTTTCATTAATGTCGGTGCAAACCACAGTAAGAAATTGCCGGCTGTAGTGGCCAAGCTACTTTTTGCCTTAAGTAACACCAAGCCAAGGTCATCGATTTTAACAATCAACGCAACCAAGCCGTAAACGCCAATGGTAATGCCAATGGCGACTACGGTTAAGACCATCGCTTGCTTGGCAAAGGCTTCTTCCTGCACGGTACTCAAGGCGATTACGATGATTTCAAGACTCAGAATAAAATCGGTTTGAATTGCGCCTTTGACGCGCTCTTTTTCTAATTCTAGTAAGTCGGCATTGCTATTGTGTATGAGTGCGCGGCTTTGGGCGTGATTTTTGACACCGCGATGAGTAATGCTGTGCCAAATCTTCTCGGTACCCTCAAAGCACAAATAGACACCACCTATCATCAATACCGGGGTAATCAACCACGGCATGAACATACTGGCTAATAATACGCCGGGGACAATAATAATTTTATTAAGTAGTGAGCCTTTCGCAACCGCCCACACCACGGGCAACTCGCGCTCTGCGCGAACATTACCCACTTGTTCGGCGTTTACCGCTAAATCGTCGCCCAAAACCCCCGCTGTTTTCTTAACGGCAATTTTCGACATGCTTGCGATGTCGTCTAATAAAGTCGCAATATCGTCAAATAGGGCTAAAAGTGAGCCTGCTGCCATGAGGGAAATACCTGTCGCTAATTAAACTTTAACCTCTCTGTTGAGCATACTACATCTAGACGTCTGAAAATGGCGGCAACGTGTAAAACAAGCTTCGCTTTTTTATCCTGCGATTAGGGGCGGCATGGGAAAATGCTGCGCTAAGGAAATCAATTGTCTAATGGATATGGTACTGGCAGCTCAATTTGATCAATTGCTAACCACAATGCAACAAAGCGCGGCGGTTGCGGTCCCGTGTGTGGGCAGCAATGACCTCAAAATTATGCATTAAGGCCTCGGGACCTCGCGCAGGCATTGCGCATAGGCTGCAGGCCAGTATTGATTTTGCATTGATTTCTACGCTGTCGAGTACATCGAAATTGCCTTCGCTGTATTCGCGGCCCACGTCCGACATGTCCAGTGGCGGTGCGCCAATATAGTCTATTTTGATTTTTCCTTTACTGACTTTGTAATGCGCAAAGCCAATGCCGACCATCATTTGCACATAGCCCAGAGGATTGGGAAGGCCCAAAACATGGGCGCTGAGCGCTGATACACGTGGTCATGACCAACAATGACAATGTCGACGCCGTAGCGCATAAATATATTTTCTTCTAAGGCCACCAAGCTGAAATTCGCAGGGCTGCGATCAAGCTGGTCTGTCCAAATGGTGAAGTGTTGCATCACTATGATGAAATCTATTTTGCCGCGCAGACGCCGCAACGCGGCACTGGCAAGGTCAGCTTCTATATTTAATAACTCTTTTGGTAGGGTGCCGTCGCCGATCAGGGCGCCAGCGGTAGTTACTAAAAAGTGCACGCGATTGAAATCAAAGGAGTAAAAGGTACTACCCGGATCGCTAGGCCCAAACGACGAAGTTAATGGCTTGGGCGGGTGGGTGGGTGAAGCGATTTTTAAAGGTGTCGCCACCAAAGTCTTTTTGTTCGTGATTACCTGGTGCAGCCATGGTAATCCGGCGTGCCAGCAGTGGCTGCATTTGTTCAAACCACAGGTCCCATATTGGCTGGTCGCCATTGGCATAGGACAGGTCTCCGGCCAACATGGCTTGGTCGACATTGCTGTCAGCGCGCCGACTGCTACCGCTATTGCACGCGGTTAACGCCACGCCCGCAAGACTTCCCGTCACGAAGCGGCGGCGCGTTAAGGGGCGCAATGGAAAGTGACGGGATTTTGGATCGCGAGGTGATGACATAACAGACTCCGGAAATAATGCTCGCAGAGTCTAAGGGTGCGCGGTGAAGAAATGATGACATCGATAAAATAGCCCGGTGTAGACTGATCGCTTAGCGGACGGCAATCCCGCGCAGCCGCATCATCATTTTTACAATATAAATCGAAGTAGAGGGCAGCAGTCTTGCGAGTATGTCTTGGGTGCGACTATCACTGATAAATATTCGGCCGACATTTTTCTGCACACCGCGCAGAATAATATTGGCGGCGTCGGCTGGCTGGGTTCCGCGCTGTAGGTTTTCGTGAAATTGTTGGGTGCCACTATTGTAATGGGCGGCATTGAGGGTGATGTTGGTTGCGCCGGTGTGCACGGTGTGCACCGTCACATTGCGAATGCCACGTATGTGGTGCTCTGCACGTAGACTGTCGGTGAAACCGCGAACTGCAAATTTAGTGGTGCAGTAAGGCACAAGATAAGGTAACGCAAGGATTCCTTGGGAGCTTGAGAGATTAATAATCGCCGCCTCTGGTCGCTTTAGCAGGTGGGGGTAGCAGCGCTGGGTGGTGTGAATGACACCCCAGTAATTGATGTTGGTGATTTTCTCAAAGTCTTGCTCGCTCGCTTCGCTAAAGCTGAGGTCGCCAAGGGCAATGCCAGCATTATTAATTAACAGGTCGATGCAGGAAAAGCGGGCGAGTACATTGTCAATGAAACTAGAAATGGCCTGTTTGTTGGCCATATCCACCATTTCGCTGTAGTAGTTGGCGCCAAGTTCTGCCAATTTTGCTTCAGTGACACCGAGTTTTGTAATATCGCAAAAGGCGATTTTGGCGCCTTGTCGCGCAAGCGCTATGACGAGGTGATGACCAATCCCGTTGCCACCACCGCCAGTCACGATGGCGACCTTATCTTTAAATAACTTCATACCTGGACCTATATTCTCACTCTTATTTTCGCTGGCTTACTGCGGCTGCATGGAATTCGGCTATTCCTGGCTTAGTGATGTTTGGCAAGAAATGCCAGAACATCTTCTGCGCTCTGGCTCGGGGCTTCAAGCATGGGCATGTGGCCAAGTTCTGGGTAGGTGATGAGTTCGGCATTGGCTATGCCGCTCTGCCACACCGGTGCTGAGCTAATGTGCAATAGACGATCACGCTCGCCCCACAGGATCAGCACGGGTACGTGGATTTCCGCCAGGCGGGTGTCCAGATAGTCGCTGTTGTGGAAGTCTTGGAAGATGCGGGTGAGTGACTCCCGGCGAACAATATAGTCGTCTGCCATATAGTCTAAGATCATCTTTGGCAAATACGGGGGTTGGGCCATGGTCATGGCGTAGAACTCGATAAATTCGTCGCGGCTGTGAATTTCAAACGGGTTGCGACCCGCCGCGAGCATTTTCGCCATGTCGCTTTCTTGGGGGGCAACAACGCCAGCGGCATCAATTAATACGGCGCTTTGCACGCGGTCGGCGTGGAGTAATGCTAATTGCGCGGCGATAAAACCACCCATTGAGTTGCCAATAATATGGGCGCGTTTAATATTCAGTGCGTCCATTGCTTCTACAACGCGCTGAGCCTGACTCACGGTGTCGTATTTTAGCTCGGGATCGAAGAGGGTTTCGCCGTGGCCAGGCAAATCTAGAATTAACACCCGGTAGTTGTCGGTGAAGTGGCTGGCAAAACGCATCCACACGGTTTTTTCGGAGCTATAGCCGTGGATCATGACCACGGTTTTTTTGGCTTCTTGCGGGCCACCTTGCCAAGTCATCATACGACTGTCATTAATGTCGATCTCGGCGCGATGAAGACCGTAAATATAGGTTTCAATGCTACTGGCTAAGTGCAGCACTTTGCCGCCAATGCGTGGGTAGGTGACACTGGCCCAAATCGCCAGACTGGTAGTGACTGCGAGTGCGGTAAATAAAATGGACTTCTTCATCCTGCATTCCGTTCTTTAATCGGTGTGGAAATAGTGTGTTTGGCGGCGGGTTAGCGGGTGGTCACTGCGGTCGATGACATCACGCATGTCGCGCCATATGAGTTTGTTTAATAGGCGCAGGGGCGCGAAGTTTGATCCGAGCCGGGTTTTGAACAAGTCTCTGCCGTAAACAATTTCGGGTGTGCCTTTGCGAATGCCGCGAATAACATACCGCGCAATTGCCTTGAGTGGCGTAAATAGGTATTTTTTTGAAAACGCTTGGTGCTGAGGCACGTTGGCAATATTGGTGGCAATGCCGCCGGGATGCACAAGGTGTACGCTGATGGGACTGTCGTGTAGCTCAACCATAAGTGCCTGGGTGAATCCGCGCACGGCAAACTTGGCGGCGCTATAGTCGCAGTGATTGGGCGGGCAGATCAAGCCAAAGATACTGGAGACATTGACCACTGCGCCTTCACCATTTTCAATTAACTGGGGTAAAAACACTTGGGTACCGTGCACGACGCCGTAAAAGTTTATCCGCATAACCCGCTCAATGGTCGACAGCGGTGTCGCCCATACCGGCTTGCCTGCGCCAGCTACCCCCGCGTTATTAATAATGACATGGGCGCTACCAAGCGCGGCCTTTATGTCGGCGGCGAAGCCCTCCATTGCGGCGCGGTCGGCGACGTCGAAAGCGGCGCTATACAGCGCTATTTCGCTTTGCTTGCGCACGAGGTCGATGGTTTCAGCGAGACCTTTGCTGTCGCAGTCGTTAAGGGCGAGGCGTGCGCCGAGCTTGGCAAATTCCAGTGCATAGGCTCGGCCCATGCCTGAGCCCGCGCCGGTAATAACGATGAACTTGCCATTAAAATCTTTCATTCTATAGGCCTCAGCTAAACGCGTGGTGTTTTGATTTAAAGCGGCTGGCTAAGCGGCGAAAGGTGAAGCTAAAGCCGGGGAACATGGCGACGATGTGACCGCTTTTACTTTGATACCAGCTGGTGCAGCCACCGGACTTCCACACGGTTTTTTCCATTTCGGAATGCACCATTTGGGTGTATTCATCTTCGGCGTGGGCGCGCACTTCTATGGCTTGTTTGCCAGATTGGTCGAGACGGCGAATGCTGTCGGTGATGTATTTAATTTGCGACTCAATCACGAAAATTGCCGAGGTATGGCCGATGCCGGTGTTGGGGCCGGTGACCACAAACAAATTGGGGAAGCCTGGTATCGTCGTGCCTAGGTAGGCGCGGGGATATTCTGCCCAGAAACTCGAGAGGTGCTTTTGGTCTTTGCCAATGACTGGGTAGGAGATCAGGCCATCGGTGGCATCATAGCCGGTAGACCACACAATAAGGTCGACATCGACTTGCTGGCCTTGTGTGGTGAGTATGCCGCTTTCAGTAATTGCGCTAATGCCATCGTGCTTATCGTGAACACTTACATTGCTGCGCGAGAGTGCAGGGTACAAGGTGCTTGATAGAATGACTCGCTTACAGCCAATGGTGAAATCCGGCGTGAGCTTTTTGCGTAGCGCTGGATCGGGCACCTGTTCTTTAAGCAGCTTTAAGGCCACGCGGCCAGCGAGCAGATTTAACAAAGTCTTTGAATACTTAAAGCCGAGCACACGCGTCTCAAGCCCCCAGTAAATCGACCAGCGTAGCGCTTTGTAAAAGGGCTTAAAGCCAAGGAGTTTGCGTTGCAAAGAGGAGAACTTGCGGTCGGCGCGGGGCAGCACCCAGTGAGGGCTGCGCTGGAAAACATGCAGTTTATCAACCTCGCTGGCGATGGCTGGAATGACTTGGGCCGCGCTGGCGCCACTGCCAATAATCGCCACGCGTTTGCCGGTGTAATTATAGCTATGATCCCAGCTATTGGTGTGGAAGCTTTTACCCTTAAACGTGTCGCGACCCGGGAATTGGGGAGTAACCGGTGTACTCAGCGGACCTGAGGCGTTAATTAATATCTGCGCCTCAAAACTACCTGCCGCGTCGGTTTCTATTAACCAATGTTTGGCAGCGTCATTCCAAGCCACTTGGTTTACATTTGCGTTAAGCGTGGTCTTGTCGCGCAGACCGTGTTTGTCTATTACCGCATTAGTATAGCGCTGCAGTTCATCTTGTTCGGCAAACATTTGCGACCAAGGGTAGGGTTCCGAAGAAATGGAATACAGAGGTGATTGCACATCGACTGCCGCGCCGGGGTAGCTGTTTTGACACCAGGTACCGCCCATATAATCGCGGCGCTCAAGAATACGGATATCGGTGACACCTTGCTCCTGCAAGCGGATTGCCGCGCATTGACCACCAAAGCCGCTGCCAATGATGACTACCCGATAGCGCTGAGTTTGCATCTCTGAATCCTCTCCTTGAGGGCTGGTGCTTTTATCTGACGACAGTTGATGTCACTTTACTTCTGATGGCGCTTGTCGTCAAATACTGACATGGAAAATACACAAGAAACTCGTGCTCGGGATAAGCAGTCTGGGCGAACCTATGGCGGCGAAAGCGCTGAAGAGCGGCTTGCGCGTCAGCGCCGGCAATTTTTGGACGCGGGCTTGGAGCTCTTCGGTACGGTTGGCTACCGCGCCACTACCGTGCGAATGCTGTGTAAACAGGCGGGCTTAACTGATCGCTATTTTTATAAAACCTTTACCGACACCGAAGACCTGTTGGCGGCGGTGTATACCGAGTCGCTAGATCAGATTCAAACCGAGGTCATCGCTGCAATTAACGCTTCAGGGAATAGGCAGCCCACGAGCGGCGTGATAGACGCCGGCCTTGAGGCATTTTTTACTGCCTTTGAAAATGCGCGAGTTGCACGGGTTTGCTGGTTGGAAGTGCTCGGTGTTAGCCCCCGTATCGATGCGCTGTATACCAAGCGAATTGAGCAGTTTGCTGATTTGCTGCTGGACCTCGGCAAGTCGGTGTTAGCGGATTGGCGATTGCCAGAAGCAGAGACGCGCATTACTGGTCTCGCACTGATTGGCGCTATTAGTCAGTCGGCATTGCATTGGCTATTGGAAGATTATTGCTCCTCTCGCTCTAGCTTGATAAGTGCTAATAGCCGATTGATCCATGGGCTGATTAATATCTTACCGAAGGGTAGCTAAGCGTTTATTGCGGAATATTAAAAAGGCCGGTTTTAAGTGTTTAAGCTCAAAACCGGCAAGCACCTGATCTTTACCAGCGGTATGAGGCTTGCAGCGCAAATGTCCGTGGGGGATTGGTGAAACCGTGATGGGTGGTTGTGCCCGCGATGACTTTGTTGGCGATAGGCGTGTCGATTGCGTAAAGAATGATGAGCTCATCCGTCAGGTTTTTACCCAGCAGCGCCACTTCCCACACACCGTCATTAGACGATACTGAAATACGCCCGTTGAATTGAACAAAAGCGTCTTGTTTTACCCGGTCATCCAAGTTTGGCGAAGGGTGATACTCGTCGCTGAAAATAGCATCTAGGTTGGCGCGCAGTATCAGTAATTTACCTAAATCGCGCTCGTA
>NZ_JBFHDY010000141.1:0-7560 GCF_041584495.1 Zhongshania sp. | reverse complement strand
GCGCGGTCAAGTGCTTTTGATCGGTCTTAATCGGCCAGACAAATACAACGCCTTTGATCATGATACTTGGCATGAGGTCGCGCGCGCCTACAAGCTTCTGGAGTCGAGCAATAATTTGCATTGCGGCCTTGTGTACGCAAATGGCAAGCATTTCACCGCCGGTTTAGATTTACCGGAATGGACTGATGTTTTTTCGTTGGGGGAATGGCCGGCGATTCCTGCAGATGAGTGTGATCCACTGGGATTGCGCCCCGAGCATCGTTGCCGTAAACCGATTGTCATGGCAATACACGGTATTTGTTACACCATTGGGATTGAGCTTGCCCTGGGGGCCGAGGTGCGAATTTGTGGGCGAGGAACTCGTTTTGGGCAGATTGAGGTTAGGCGAGGAATTATGGCCTGCGGCGGCGCCACCGTTAGAATGGTTCAAGAATTCGGCTACGCCAATGCTCAGCGCTACTTGCTTACCGGTGATGAATTTGATGCCGAAACCGCGCTTAGAATAGGTATGGTGCAGGAAATAGTAGATGACAATAAGGTGTTTGATACCGGTTTGTCGCTGGCAGAAAATATTGCTGCTCAAGCGCCACTGGCGGTCCGCGCCAGTCTCGATTCGTCGCGCAATTATTTATTGAATGGTCTTGATGAATGCGCAGGCCTAGTTGCCCGGGAGGTGCCGTTAATGCAAAGTGAGGACGCCGCCGAAGGTGTGGCGTCGTTTAAAGAACGGCGTCAGGCGGTATTCAAAGGTCGCTGAGCCCAGCCATACCTTGCAGCTACGTAATGTGGCATTGAATCGCCCCGGTTTAATCGGAGGCAGTTTTATCTGAGTCATGCTGGTTTGCTTGGCTCAGTTTGTTGATAATAAAACATGTCATATTCAGCGGGTGGTCGATCACCGATGGGGCGTAGTAATCGGCGATTGTTGAAGCAGTCTACCCACGTCAGCGTTGCTTGCTCAATATCACCCAGCCCACACCAAGGGCCTTCTTTGTAGGTCAGCTCAGCCTTGTAAAGCTCGTTGATCGGTTCAGCCAGCGCGTTGTCATTTGCGCAGGCGGCCTGCCTGTCGCACTCCGCTTGGGCGAAAAAAGCCGCGGCCTTACGTAAAATTTCGTTAGCGCGCGTCAATTCCCGTACTTCTTTGGAATATCCGGGGCGCTTGCCCACACGCTAATCTTCTCAAGAAAATTAGCCTACGTTCAACCCCGGACGAATCAATTGGGTAGGCCGGTACGTTTGAAGGTCTTGACTGGTTTTCTGCTAACGTCTCGTTATTTAGTCTTAGCCCGCCTGCTTCAATACCAGCTGTACAATCGCAAACACAGTGGCAATAAACACGCCCACAAAGATAATGGCAGTGATGACGTAGTTGCGAAAGCGGCCGTGTTTGAAATCGCGCTCGCGGTTGCGGCTGCTCTGCACGCCAAAGGCGGCTGAGATAATGCTGCCTACGACGGCAAGTGGGCCGGGTTTGCGTTCTTCTGGTTGTTTGTCGTCGCTCATGTGCTACCTCTGGAATACGGTATGCTAACTATTGGATAACCGAGACATTTCTTAAAAATCTCGATTCTCCAATTAGATCTGATAACGCGCTATGGATCGTAATCCAGGTTAGGTGACAGCCAGCGCTCCATGGTTTTCATCTCCATGCCTTTGCGGGCGGCAATGTCTTCGACCTGGTCTTTACCAATTTTGCCCACGGCAAAATAGCGCGATTCGGGGTGGGAGTAGTAAAAGCCACTTACCGCGGCTGCCGGGTGCATAGCAAGGCTCTCGGTTAGGACGATACCCGTTTCGCTAGTCGCATTGAGCAAGCGGAACAAGGTTTCCTTCTCGGTGTGATCAGGGCAGGCTGGGTAGCCTGGCGCAGGGCGAATACCGCGGTATTTCTCTTTGATTAGCTCCTCATTGCTGAGGCTTTCATCGCTGGCATAGGGCCAGTATTCCTTGCGCACCCGCAAGTGCAGGTGTTCGGCAAAGGATTCTGCCAAGCGGTCGGCGAGTGCCTTAATCATGATGGCGCTGTAGTCGTCATTGGCGGCAATAAATTTATCGGCCAGTTCGTCTGCACCTAGACCGGTAGTGACTGCGAAACCGCCGATATAATCGGTTTTACCGCTGTCAGCGGGGGCGATGTAATCAGCCAAGCTCATGTGCGGCTTGTCATCAGGCTTCTGAGCTTGCTGACGAAGTTGGTGCAGCACCTCAAGTGGCGCAGTGCCATCGGTGTTCATTACAGTGATGTCATCGCTGCCGCTGCGTTGGGCGGGCCAAAAGCCGATAATGCCATTGGCTTGTAACAGCTTTTCTTTAATGATGCGGTCGAGCATGCGCTGGCCGTCGTCGAATAAATTGCGCGCGGCTTCGCCCACTGTTTCATCGTCAAGAATTTTGGGGTATTTACCGGCCAAGCCCCAAGATATAAAGAAAGGCGTCCAGTCGATCGTTTCGCGCAGGGTTTCGAGGGGGTAGTCCTCAAAGGTACGCGTTCCCAAGAAACTGGGTGCTGGCGGGGTGTAATTGGCCCAGTCGGTCACAAAGGCGTTTTCGCAAGCCATCGGATACGTTAATAAGCGTTTTTTGCCCTGGCTTCCGGCACGGCGGGCGCGAACCCGCTCGTATTCGTCTTTGCGCTCGGCGACAAAATCGGCCTTCATGTCTTCACTGATGAGCTGGGTGGCAACCGCCACGCTACGCGAGGCATCGGGCACATAGACCACGGCGTCATTTTGGTATTTGGGCTCGATCTTAACGGCGGTATGGGCTTTCGAGGTAGTCGCGCCGCCGATCATTAACGGAATGGTCATTCCTTGGCGCTGCATTTCGCTGGCGACGTGCACCATTTCGTCTAGCGACGGGGTAATGAGTCCGCTCAGGCCAATGATATCGACATTCTCGCGCTTGGCGGTTTCGAGTATTTTGTCGCAAGACACCATAACCCCAAGGTCAATAACCTCAAAGTTATTACACTGCAGCACCACGCCTACAATATTTTTACCGATATCGTGAACATCGCCTTTTACCGTGGCCATTAACACGCGGCCATTGGCTTTGGCACCAACCGCTTTACTGGCTTCAATAAAGGGATTGAGGTAGGCCACCGCTTGTTTCATTACCCGCGCCGATTTAACCACCTGGGGCAGAAACATTTTGCCGTCGCCAAATAAGTCGCCAACCACGTTCATGCCGTCCATCAAGGCGCCTTCGATAACGTCGATGGGCTTAACCGCAGCGGCGCGGGCGACTTCGGCGTCTTCTTCAATATAGGTCGAGATGCCTTTGACAAGGGCGTGTTCAATGCGTTCTTCAACTGGCCATTCGCGCCATGTTAGGTCTTCTTTGCTTTCAGCGGTTGAGCCGTCGCCGCGGTATTTGTCGGCGATATTCAGCAGGCGCTCGGTGCTGTCATCGCGCCGATTAAGAATAACGTCTTCAACGTGGTCTCTAAGTTCTTTCGGCAGATCATCGTATATCGCCAACTGGCTGGCGTTAACGATACCCATGTCCATGCCCGCTTTAATTGCGTGGTAGAGGAACACGGAGTGAATTGCCTCGCGGACGGGGTTGTTGCCCCTGAACGAGAAAGAAACGTTAGATACGCCACCAGACACCATGGCATAGGGTAGCTCTTTTTTGATGTAAGCGGTGGCTTCGATAAAGTCGACGGCGTAATTGTTATGCTCGTCGATGCCCGTGGCCACGGCGAAGATGTTGGGGTCGAATATGATGTCTTGGGGCGGGAAGCCAATTTCATTGACCAGAATATCGTAGCTGCGTTTGCAAATTTCTGCTTTACGCTTAAATGTGTCCGCTTGGCCGTCTTCATCGAAGGCCATAACCACCACAGCGGCGCCGTACTTCATACAGGCGCGGGCGCGATCGCGAAATTCGTCTTCGCCCTCTTTCATCGAGATTGAGTTAACAATGGCCTTGCCCTGAATACACTTCAGGCCTGCCTCGATGACGTCCCACTTAGAGGAGTCGACCATAATCGGTACCCGGCAGATATCCGGTTCTGATGCGATAAGATTCAAAAATGTGACGATGGCGTGTTCGGCATCGAGCATGCCTTCATCCATATTGATATCGATGACCTGGGCGCCGTTTTCGACCTGCTGACGGGCTACTGAAAGGGCTGCGTCGTAGTCGTTCTCTAATATTAGGCGCTTAAATACCGCAGAGCCAGTAACGTTGCAGCGTTCGCCGACGTTCACAAACAACGAATGAGCGTCGATATGGAAGGGCTCTAAACCCGACAGGCGGCAGGTTGATTCGCGCTGGGGCAGGGGGCGTGGCGCAATGCCGTCCATCGCCGCGCCAATAGCCTCAATATGCGCAGGGGTAGTACCGCAGCAACCGCCAACCAAATTGAGGAAACCGCGTTCGGCAAACTCTTTTAACTCGGCGTGCATATCCTCTGGGGTTTCGTCGTACTCGCCAAATTCGTTGGGCAGTCCCGCGTTGAAATGACCGCTAAAATAACAGTCAGATGCCTCACAAAGCTCTTCAACAAAAGGGCGTATCTCACTGAATCTTCTACCACAATTGCTTCCGATAATGAGTGGCTTAGCGTGGGCGATGGAGTTCCAGAACGCGGTGGGTGTTTGGCCCGACAGGGTGCGGCCGCTGGTGTCCGGGAAGGTCACAGAGATCATGATGGGGCGTTCGTCACCGGCATCTTCAAAATATTGCAGCACAGCGTAGACGGCCGCTTTGGCATTGAGACTGTCAAAAATGGTCTCAATCATTAGAATGTCGGCGCCGCCAGTAATTAACCCGCGAGTGGCGGCGTAGTAGTTTTCTACAAGCTCATCGAAATTGGTGTTGCGGGCGCCGGGGTCGTTTACGTCGGGTGAAATGGAGGCGGTGCGCGGGGTGGGGCCAATAACACCGGCAACAAAGCGAGGTTTGTCAGGGTTAAGCGCGGTTGCGGCATCAGCCACTTCGCGAGCCAGTTCAGCGCCAACACGGTTTAGCTCTTCGGCAATTTCTTGTAAATCGTAATCGCCCTGGGCAATCGCGGTCGAGTTAAAGGTGTTGGTTTCGATAACATCAGCGCCAGAATCGAGGTAGGCCTGATGAATTTCCCGAATGACATCGGGACGGGTCAGGGTAAGCAGATCGTTATTGCCTTTGAGATCGGTGTGGAAGTCGGCAAAACGTGCGCCACGGTAATCCGCCTCTTCCAGCTTATAGCTTTGAATTAAGCTGCCCATAGCGCCATCAATAATCAATATTCGATTTTTGAGCGCGGTAGTGAGTTGGGCGATGCGGGAGGTAGACTGACTCATGGATATCCTGATAATTTTAAACGTTAGAATCAAAAGCGTTGCGCGGACTGTGGCCAGCATGGGCTTCGTGGTAAACTAGGTAATTCTAACAGATACTCGGCCTTGCATTGAAATTGTTTGGCAAAACAGCGGGATATACAGAGGTTAATATGTCTACAGAACAAACAGCCGTTAATTTGACGATTACAGAGTCTGCCCAGAACTATCTGGCCGAATTGCTAGCAAAGCAAGACGACGTCATTGGTGTGCGGGTGTTTATTACGCAGCCCGGCACACCTAAAGCCGAAACCTGCATCGCGTATTGTCGCGACGGCGACCTCAACGACGCCGATATCATTCGTGACTACCCAAAATTTAAGGCCTATTTTGATGGCCGCAGCGTGCCGTTTCTGGACGACGGTTTTATCGACTACTCGAGCGACCGTATGGGTGGTCAGTTAACCATTAAGGCGCCAAACGCCCGTCTGCCAAGGGTTAGCGAGGACAGTCCGCTGGAAGATCAAATTAACTATGTGTTGTATAACGAAGTCAATCCTTCTTTGGCGGCTCACGGCGGTGAGGTCTCACTGCTGGAAATTACCGAAGATAAGCTCGCGGTACTTAAGTTTGGCGGCGGCTGTCAGGGTTGCGGCATGGTTGACGTGACGCTTAAAGAAGGTGTTGAAAAGACCTTGCTCGAGAAAGTACCCGGTCTGTCTGGGGTTAAAGACAGTACGGATCACACTAATACCGATAATGCTTATTTTAAATAGTCATAAGGCTTGCTGCCTCGGTTAAATCCCGCCTCCGCTTAAGGGGCGGGCACCTCAAGGACACCCCTCAATGCAACTTCAACATTCTCGTACCGACATTCAGGTGCGTTTCTCGGATCTTGACCTTCTAGGTCACGTTTCCAACAGTTATTACGCCCAGTATTTTGATTTGGCCCGGGTGACGTTTTTTCGGCAAATAGCCAAGCATATTAAGTACCCCGTTCCGTCTTATGTCGTCGCCAGTGTAAAAATGGACATGCTTCGGGAAATTCGTTTTGACGACCGTGTTGTTGTCGATACTTGGTGTTCTCGGGTGGGCACAAAAAGTATGACCATAGAGCATGTTATTTATGCGAATGGCGAAAAAGCCACTACCTGTCAGACCGTGCTGGTTGGCTTTGATCGCGATACTCGCAACTCAACTGCGCTGCCAACGGACTGGGAAGCTACTGATCTTAGCGGTGTTATACCGCCGAGTAAGACCTAAGCCTTGACCTGTTACTGCGGAGAAGACCTCGCGTTTCGAGATTGTTGCGGCCCTTATATTAGCGGGTCGCAACTGGCGCCAACCGCTGTGGCTCTAATGCGCTCGCGCTACAGTGCATTCAGCGTCGGCAATGCTGATTATTTATTGGCGAGTTTGCATCCCAGTAAGCGCGCCTCTGACAGCCGCGCCAGCCTTGAGCAAAGCTTTGCCAATACACAGTGGTGCAGTTTACGGATTTTAGCTCACCGCAATGGTCAGTCTGGCCAAACTGCCGGTGAAGTGGAGTTTGTCGCTTTTTATCGCAGTGGTGAAGAGGTTGGTCAATTACATGAGCGCTCGCGTTTTGTCTGGGAAAACAATCAGTGGCTATACTGTGATGGCGACATGCTGCCAGCGCTGAGGTTGGGGCGAAATGACGAATGCTGGTGCGGTAGCGGTCGGAAACTAAAGAAGTGCCATCCTGACTAAGGGACTGTGTTCCTTTCCGACAGAGTAGGGTATTGATGACAGTGCTAAGAGTTTTGTCTTATAACGTCCACAAGGGCTTTTGCTCGGCAAACCGGCAGTTTCTCCTAGACCAAATTCGCGAAGGTATTCGCAGTGTTGATGCTGAGCTGGTTTTTCTGCAAGAAGTTGTTGGCGAAAATAGCCAACACGCAGAGCGCCATGTTGATTGGGTTGATGAAAGCCAATTTGAATACCTCGCCGATACGGTGTGGCCACATTTTGCCTACGGTAAGAATGCAGTTTATGACCACGGTCATCATGGTAATGCCATTCTTAGCAAATACCCAATTCTGAATAGCGAAAATGTCGACATTTCCCTATACCGTCGCTCTCAGCGCGGCTTGTTGGTGTCTGTAATTGAGCCGGGAATCTACGTGATTTGCGTGCACATGGGCCTGCTGGGCTGGGAGCGCCATCAGCAATTTAATTTGCTCACTAAGTTGATAAGTGAAAAAGTCCCCGCAGATGCGCCACTGATTATTGCCGGTGATTTTAATGACTGGAGCGGCGCCCTGCATTT
>NZ_JBFHDY010000140.1:0-7584 GCF_041584495.1 Zhongshania sp. | reverse complement strand
TATTGCGGTGGCGGGAGCTGATTTGGCCGCGGACACCTCCTTCGACGTGACGGTTGCCGGTACAGATAACGCGGGGAATCCGTTTACGGCGACAACAACGTCAGCTCACGCTGTTGATAACTCTGCGGCAGCAACAATTGCCGTCGACAGCATCACTGCCGATGACGTTGTGAATGCGGTTGAGGCTGGCGGCACAATTAACGTAACTGGTTCGGTTGGTGGCGATGCAGCCATTGGCGACACGGTTAGCTTCACCATCAATGGCACCGACTACAGCGGCACTGTGCAAGCGGGCAATACCTTTAGTATTGCGGTGGCGGGAGCTGATTTGGCCGCGGACACCTCCTTCGACGTGACGGTTGCCGGTACAGATAACGCGGGGAATCCGTTTACGGCGACAACAACGTCAGCTCACGCTGTTGATAGCTCTGCGGCAGCAACAATTGCCGTCGACAGCATCACTGCCGATGACGTGGTTAACGCCGTGGAAGCGGGAGGCACTATCAATGTGACCGGTTCGGTTGGTGGCGATGCAGCAGTTGGTGATACGGTCAGCTTTACAATCAATGGCACTAACTACAGCGGTACAGTTCAAACTGGCAATACCTTTAGCGTTGCGGTTGCTGGCGCTGATTTAGCGGCAGGTACGTCTTTCGACGCCACAGTCGTGGGTGCGGATAATGCCGGTAATCCGTATACGGCAACAACAACCTCTACCTATCTTGTTGATACTACTGCAGCGGCGACCATCACCGTTGATGACATTACTGCTGATGACGTGGTTAACGCCGCGGAATCTGGCGCAACGATTAACGTTACGGGTAGCGTCGGCGGCGATGCGGCGGTTGGCGATACAGTTAGCTTTACGGTAAATGGCACCGTTTACACTGGTACTGTTCAGGCGGGTAATACCTATAGCGTTTCGGTGGCGGGATCGGATTTGGCTGCCGACACGTCTTTCGATGTGACGGTGACGGGCACCGACAGCGCCGGCAATCCGTTTACCGCAAGCACCACATCGACTCACGCAGTTGATACCTCTGCGGCAGCAACAATTGCCGTCGATAGCATTACCGCCGATGACGTAGTGAATGCGGCTGAGGCTGGCGGAACAATTGACGTCACGGGTGTGGTTACTGGCGACGCAGCAGCTGGCGATATCGTTAACGTTACGATTAATGGCAACACCTACAGCGGCACCGTTCAGGCTGATAATAGCTTTACGATTGCCGTTGCCGGCGCAGATTTAGCCGCCGACACGAGCCTCGAGGCTACGGTGACTGGCACCGACGATGCGGGCAATTCCTTCACTGCGACGACCACTTCAACTCACACAGTAGATACGGCCAGTACTGCGAGTATCAGCGTCGATGACATTACAGCCGATGATGTAGTTAACGCCGCAGAAGCTGGCGCAACAATTAACGTCACGGGTGTGGTTACTGGCGACGCAGCAGCTGGCGATATCGTTAACGTTGCGATTAATGGCAACACCTACAGCGGCACCGTTCAGGCTGATAATAGCTTTACGATTGCCGTTGCTGGCGCAGATTTAGCAGCCGACACGAGCCTCGAGGCGACGGTGACTGGCACCGACGATACGGGCAATTCCTTCACTGCGACGACCACTTCAACTCACACAGTAGATACGGTCAGTACTGCGAGTATCAGCGTCGATGACATTACTGCCGATGATGTAGTTAACGCCGCAGAAGCTGGCGCAACAATTAACGTCACGGGTAGCGTCGGCGGCGACGCCACTGTTGGCGATACTGTTAGCTTTACCGTTAATGGCACTAACTACAGTGGGACTGTGCAGGCTGGGAACACCTACAGTATTGCGGTGTCGGGAGCCGACTTAGCCGCTGACAATAGCTTTGATGTCACCGTGACGGGTAGCGACAACGCCGGCAATCCATTTACTGCGATCACTACGTCTAACCACGCGGTAGACACGACGGCAGCGGCGACAATATCGGTGCACAGCATCACCGCCGATGATGTGATTAACGCTGCTGAAGCTGGCGCAACGATCAATATTACCGGTTCTGTTAGCGGCGATGCCGCGCCAGGCGACGCAGTTAGTTTCACTGTCAATGGCACTGATTACAGTGGCACGGTACTAGCGGATAATAGCTTTAGCATTGCGGTGTCAGGTGCTGATCTGGCGGCAGATACCAGCTTTGATGTCACCGTTGCTGGCACAGATGACGCGGGTAATCCCTTCACTGCCAGCACGACTTCAACACACGGCGTCGACACCACAAGCTCTGCGGCCATTGTCGTCGATAGCATCACCGCCGATGACGTAGTCAATGCGGCGGAAGCAGGCGGCATAATTAATGTCACGGGCTCGGTAAGTGGCGATGCCACCGTTGGTGATACCGTCAGCTTTACCATTAACGGCACAGATTACAGCGGAACTGTGCAAGCGGGCAGTGTCTTTAGCATTGCGGTAGCGGGCACAGATTTAGCGGCTGATACGAGTTTCGATGCCACGGTTGTCGGCACAAATAACGCGGGTAATCCGTTTGCGGCGACGACCACCTCAACGCATATTTCGGATGCGTCGGCGGCGGCGACAATCACCGTCGATAGCATCACCGCCGATGATGTGCTTAGCGCGGCAGAAGCGGGCGGCACAATCAATGTCACTGGTTCCGTGGGTGGCGATGCAGCGCCTGGTGATAGCGTTTGTTTCACCGTCAATGGCAGGGACTACAGTGGTATTGTTCAAGCAGGCAATACCTATAGCATCGCGGTAGCGGGATCGGATCTGGCCGCCGACACCAGCTTCGATGTCTCAGTATCAGGCAGCGACGGATCGGGTAACCCCTTCACTGCCACAAGCACATCAACACACACGGTTGATGCCACCGCGACCGCAACGATTATTGTCGATAGCATCACCCCGGATGATGTTGTTAACGCTGCGGAAGCCGGAGCCACAATTAATGTCACTGGCTCGGTCGGTGGCGATGCCACTGTTGGCGACACCGTTAGTTTTACTGTTAATGGCATGGATTACAGTGGCACTGTCCAAGCAGGCAATACCTATAGTATCGCGGTAGCGGGTAGTGATTTACTGGCCGATACCAGTTTTGATGCCACTGTTGTCGGCACTGATAATGCGGGGAATCCGTTTACCGCAAGCACCACTTCAATACACAGTGTGGATACCAGTTCTGCTGCAAGTGTTGCACTGGATGCGATTGCCACAGACGACATTATTAACGCGGTCGAGGCAGGCGCAGATCTTATAATTAGCGGTACGGTTGGCGGCGATGCTGTTAGCGGCGACAACGTCGTGGTTAGCATTGGTGGCAATGATTATGCGGCGACCGTTAATGGAGACAACATCACTTTCAGCGTTACTGTTCCTGCTACGGATGTGGCGGCGCTAACGGCAGGTAATGTTACTGCGACCCTCACCGGCAGCGATGATGCCGGTAATCCATTTACCGCAACCAGCAGTCGGCCCTTCACGGTTGATACCGCTGCGACGGCCACGATTTCGGTTGATAATATTACCGCCGATGACGTGGTTAGCGCGGCGGAAGCCGGTGGCACCATCAATGTGACGGGCTCGGTTGGCGGTGACGCCGCGATTGGCGACACGGTTAGTTTTACTATTAATGGCACGGATTACAGTGGCGCGGTGCAAGTGGGCAATACCTTTAGTATTGCCGTAGCTGGATCTGATCTTGCTGCCGATACCTCGTTCGACGCAAGTGTTGCTGGTAGCGATGACGCCGGGAATCCGTTTACGGCGACAACAACGTCAACTCACACGGTGGATAACGTTGCCGGTGCAACAATTTCTGTTGATGACATCACTGCCGACGACGTTTTAAATGCAGCTGAAGCCGGCGCAACGATAAATGTGACGGGTACGGTCGGTGGTGACGCGGCACCAGGCGACACAGTAAGCTTTACCATCAATGGCGCACCTTATAGTGGCACTGTTCAGGCCGGTAATACCTACAGTATTGCCGTAGCAGGTGCAGATTTAGCCGCCGATACTAGCTTCGATGCCACGGTTACTGGTAGCGATAACGCCGGTAACCCGTTTACGGCGACAACAACGTCAACCCACACGGTTGATACCAGCGCGACAGCAAGCATCACAGTCGACAACATCACCGCCGATGACGTGCTGAACGCGGCGGAAGCAGGAGCCACAATTGCGGTCACGGGAACCGTCGACGGCGATGCGGCGCCAGGCGATACGGTTAGCTTCACCATTAACGGTACTAACTATAGCGGTACAGTTCAGGCTGACCATACTTACAGCATTGCGGTGGCCGGTGCAGACCTTGCTGCCGGTACGAGCTTTGATGCCAGCGTTTCGGGTAACGACGGTGTCGGTAATCCATTTACCGCAACGACTACCCCAAACTACACCGTAGACACCACTGCGGCGGCAACTATTATCGTGGATAGTATCACTGCCGATAACGTGGTTAATGCGGCAGAGGCCGGTGGCACGATCAATGTGACAGGCTCGGTCGGTGGCGACGCAGCCCCAGGCGACACGGTTAGCTTCACGGTTAATGGCAGTGATTACAGTGGCATCGTTCAGCCCGGCAACACCTACAGTATTGCGGTAGCTGGCAGCGATTTAGCAGCGGATACCAGCTTCGATGCCACTGTTGTTGGCACCGATAATGCGGGGAATCCGTTTACGGCAAGCACTACTTCCACACATATTTTTGACGCGACAGCGGCCGCGACAATCACCGTCGATAGTATCACCGCCGATGACGTGGTTAGCGCGGCGGAAGCGGGCGGCACAATTAACGTGACGGGTTCGGTCGGCGGTGACGCGGCCCCTGGTGACACGGTTAGCTTTACCGTTAACGGCAATGATTACAGCGGTATCGTACAAAGCGGTAATACCTACAGTATTGCCGTCGCGGGTGCAGATTTGGCAGCCGATACCCGCTTTGATGCAAGTGTTATTGGTAGCGATGATGCCGGTAATCCCTTTACTGCAACGACTACGTCAACGCATATTTCTGATGTCACTGCGTCGGCGACCATTGCCGTCGACAGTATTACCGCTGACGACGTGGTTAGCGCGGCGGAAGCTGGCAGCACAATCAATGTGACTGGCTCAGTGGGCGGCGATGCGGCGCCTGGTGATGCGGTAAGTTTTACCATCAATGGCACTAACTACAGCGGTACGGTCCAAGCCGGCAATACCTTTAGTATTGCGGTAGCGGGCACAGATTTAGCGGCTGACACCAGTTTTGATGCCACGGTTACGGGCGCCGATAATGCCGGCAACCCGTTTACGGCAAGCAGTACCTCAACGCACAGCGTTGATACCAGTGCGGCGGCAACAATTGCGCTGGCAGCAATTGCAGCCGATGACATTATTAATGCCGCGGAAGCGGGCACTGATCTTATTATTTCTGGCACGGTTGGCGGCGATGCCGCTAGCGGTGACAGTGTTATTGTTAGTATTGGTGGCGAGGATTACGCGGCCACCGTCAATGCAGACAACACCAGTTTCAGCGTTACTGTTCCTGCTACGGATGTGGCGGCCCTCACTGCGGGTAGTGCCACTGCGACCCTGACGGGTAGCGATGACGCCGGTAATAGCTTCACGGCAAACGACAGCCGTCCATTCACCGTTGATACCACAGCGACGGCGACCATCACCGTCGATGACATCACTGCCGATGATGTCGTCAATGCAGTAGAGGCCGGTGGGAGCATTGATGTCACTGGTCGTGTTGGTGGTGATGCCGCGGTTGGCGATACGGTTAGCTTTACCATTAATGGCACGCCCTACAGCGGCACCGTTCAGGCGGGCAATACCTTTATGATTGCAGTTGCTGGCGCAGACTTAGCGGCCGACACCAGCTTCGATGCTACTGTTGTGGGTACGGATGCAGCAGGTAATGCCTTCACCGCAACCACCACCTCAACGCATACGGTTGATAGCGCAAGTTCGGCGAGCATTACGGTTAACAATATTACCGCCGATGACGTGGTGAACGCCGCTGAAGCGGGTGCGAGCATCAATGTGACGGGAACCGTTGGCGGCGACGCAGCCCTTGGTGATACCGTTAGCTTCACCATCAACGGCACGCCTTACAGCGGTACTGTGCTGGCGGGCAACACCTACAATATTGCGGTTGATGGCGCCGACTTGGCTGCCGATACCAGCTTCGACGCGACAGTAACGGGCACTGATGCAGCGGGTAATCCGTTCACGGCTACGACCACCTCAACCCACACGGTTGATACCTCTGCAGCGGCGACCGTCACGGTCGATAACATCACCACTGATGACGTGGTTAACGCGGCCGAAGCCGGGGCGAACATCAATGTCACGGGTACGGTTGGCGGCGATGCTAGCGTGGGCGACACCGTTAGCTTTACGGTTAATGGCACACCTTATAGTGGCATCGTACTCGCTGGAAACACATACAGTATTGCTGTCGCAGGCGCCGATCTTGCTGCTGATACGTCCTTCGACGTCGCTGTTACGGGCACGGACGGTGCGGGCAACCCTTTCACTGCAACGGCCACATCAACCCACACCGTAGATACCGCTAGCGCAGCGACAATCATCGTTGACAGTATCACTGCCGATGACGTGGTTAACGCGGTGGAAGCGGGCACCACAATTAATGTTACTGGTTCGGTCGGCGGCGATGCGGCACCAGGCGACACCGTTAGTTTTACCATTAACGGCACGCCCTACAGCGGTACTGTGTTGGCTGGCAACACCTTTAGCATTCCTGTCGCGGGCGCTGATTTGGCGGCTCAAACTAGCTTCGACGCCACCGTTGCGGGCAGCGACGCCGCGGGTAATTCCTTTACTGCTACAACAACGTCAACGCACTCGGTAGATACGAGCGCAGCAGCAACCATCAGCGTAGACGCGATCACGCCAGATGACATCGTGAATGCCGCCGAAGCCGGAACAAGTATTAACGTTACTGGTTCGGTCGGCGGCGACGCCGCGCCTGGCGATACCGTGAACTTCACCATTAACGGCACGCCATACAGCGGCATCGTCTTGGCCGGCAACACCTACAGCATTGCGGTTGACGGCGCCGACTTGGCCGCCGATACCAGCTTCGATGCGACAGTAACGGGTACTGACGCGGCAGGTAATCCATTTACCGCGACAACCACCTCAACCCACACGGTTGATACGTCTGCCGCGGCAACAATCACCGTTAACGACATCACCGCTGACGATATTGTTAACGCGGCAGAAGCCGGAAGCACGATTGATGTAACGGGTACTGTTGGCGGCGACGCCGCGCCTGGCGACACAGTTAGCTTCACCATCAATGGCACGCCTTACAGTGGCACTGTGCTGGCGGGCAATACCTATAGCATTGCGGTTGACGGCGCTGACCTGGCCGCCGACACCAGCTTCGATGCCACCGTAACGGGTACCGATGCCGCGGGTAATGTCTTCACGGCTACCACTACCTCAACGCATACCGTTGATACTGCAGCGAGCGCAACAATCACGGTTAACGACATCACGCCGGATGACATCGTGAACGCAGCCGAAGCCGGAACAAGCATCAACGTCACCGGTTCGGTTGGCGG
>NZ_JBFHDY010000139.1:0-7799 GCF_041584495.1 Zhongshania sp. | reverse complement strand
TCGCGCAGGCGGATATTGATGGCGGTTTAGTAGGTGGTGCATCACTTGATGCGCAGGAATTTTCCGCAATATGTCGGGCGGCGGAGTAATGGAACAAGCAATTTTAATCGTACATGTGTTGGCTGGTTTGTCGATCATTGGTCTGATTCTGGTTCAGCAAGGTAAAGGCGCGGACATGGGGGCCTCTTTTGGTTCTGGTGCCTCGCAAACTATTTTTGGCAGCAGTGGTAGCGGTAATGTACTGACTCGCGCCACAGCCATATTGGCGACGGTTTTCTTTATAACCAGTTTGTCGTTGGCGTATGTTGCCAAGCAGCGCAGCGGTAGCTCGGAAGACATTATTGTTGATATTCCTGAGTTGCAAGAAAGTCGCGACGTTGCTCCGGTAGGTGATGGGACTATGCCAGTGCAGTCTGAAGAACTGCCGATGGATATGCCGGCAAGTGAAGAAATGCCGGAGGCAGGATCGAAGTAAAAGTTTAGCCGAAGTGGTGGAATTGGTAGACACGCCATCTTGAGGGGGTGGTGAGCATAGCTCGTGCGGGTTCAAGTCCCGCCTTCGGCACCAAATAAAAAGGGGTTATCGCTTAGTCGATAGCCCCTTTTTTTGTGTTGGTGCGGCAGGGCAGTTGTTGTCGTGTTTCTTTGGGTGACTTGCTGAAGTTCGGCCCTTGGTACTGTGCCTGTAGTCTTGGTGTTTGGCTTGTTGTCGGTGATTGTAAGCGCCGGGATTTTGCTGGGTGATTGCAGTGTCGAGTCGGATTTTGTTTTGTCTGTCGCGTTTTGTTTGTATTTATTACGCGACGCCAATTCGGTTGCGGGCGAGGCGAATCGCTTGCAGTGCGCAGTGTTACTTGCTTGACCTGTATCGGGGCAGCGACTATAATGCGGCCTCCTGATAGTAGGTCGGTAGCGCGATAGTGGCGAGCGGGCTTTAGACCTAGGTGTGTGATTTCCTAGGGTGATCAGAAGTTTTCAAAAGCCCCTGTACAAGGGGCTTTTTCGTATTGCCATAGGGCATGCGTTAAGGAATTTCGAGTGGGCCTTGGGCCCATTTTTTATTGGTGGGTAGTGAACTTGTCCGGTAAGACCGTCAAAATTGAAGAGCTAGTTAGACCTGGCGTGGAAGCGCTGGGTTACCAGCTATGGGGCTTGGATCACCAGTCTCAGGGGCGCCATACTTTGCTGCGTGTGTATATCGACAGTGAGGAAGGTATTGGAGTCGATGATTGTGCCAAGGTGAGTCATCAGATTAGCGGTGTATTGGATGTCGAAGATCCAATTGCCGGAGAATATAATCTTGAGGTTTCATCGCCGGGCATGGATCGGCCTTTGTATACCTTAGAGCAGTACGCTCAGTACATTGGTAGCGATATCAGTGTTCGTTTGCGAGTTCCTTTTGAAGGACGCCGTAAATTCCTTGGTCGCCTGACGGGCATTGAAGACGGCGATGTGGTACTGACGGCAGAGGAGCATGAGTATTTGCTGCCCTTCGATCAGATTGATAAAGCGAATGTTGTGCCCCGGTTTTAATCGGACGCGCTAATTTCAATAGCCGGCTGCGGAAAGAGGCGGATCATGAGTAAAGAAATATTATTGGTAGTTGAGGCCGTCTCTAACGAGAAGGGTGTGTCTAAAACTATTATATTCGAGGCCATTGAGCAGGCTTTGGCGACAGCGGCAAAAAAGCGCTATGACGAAGACTCAGATATCCGCGTGGTAATTGACCGCGTTACCGGCGACTACCAAACTTTTCGGAGCTGGCTGGTTATGCCAGACGATGAAATGGCTTTGTTGGGAACCCATTTAACCTTGGAAGAGGCGCACGAATACAACGCAGATCTTAAGGCTGGCGATGTATATGAAGAAGTCGTCGAGAATGTTGGCTTTGGTCGCATTGCTGCGCAAACCGCGAAGCAGGTTATTGTGCAGAAGGTTCGTGAGGCCGAGCGCGCGCAGATCGTCGATGAATACAAAGATCGTGTTGGTGAGTTGATCAACGGCACGGTTAAGAAAGTCACCCGCGACAGTATCATTGTTGATTTAGGTGGCAATGCTGAGGCTTTATTGCTTCGGGAAGAATTAGTTGGTCGTGAAGTGTTCCGCATCAACGACCGGGTGCGTGCCATTTTGGCTGATGTTCGTCCTGAGGCTCGTGGCCCGCAGTTATTCTTGAGCCGCGCTTGTGCTGAGATGTTGATTGAACTCTTCAAAATTGAAGTGCCTGAAGTTAACGAAGAAGTGATTGAAATTCGTGCTGCAGCGCGTGATCCAGGTTCGCGCGCTAAGATCGCCGTGAAAACTAACGATGGTCGTATTGACCCAGTTGGCGCCTGTGTAGGTATGCGTGGTTCTCGAGTGCAGGCGGTTTCTGGTGAACTTGGCAACGAGCGCGTTGATATTATTTTGTGGGACGACAACCCCGCGCAGTTAGTTATCAATGCAATGGCCCCTGCTGAAGTGGAGTCAATTGTTGTCGACGAAGATACTCACACCATGGATGTTGGTGTGGCTGATGATAATTTAGCACAAGCGATTGGTCGCGCTGGGCAGAACGTGCGTCTAGCGGGTCAGTTGACGGGGTGGACAATCAATGTGATGAGCATTGAGGAGATGTCTGCCAAGCACGAACAAGAATCGGGTCATATCATTAGTTATTTTGTTGAAGCCCTAGATGTTGGCGAAGACATTGCAGAAGTTTTGGTAGAGGAAGGTTTCACCACGCTGGAAGAGGTGGCCTATGTTCCTTTAGAAGAAATGATGTCAATTGATGGCTTTGACGAAGATTTGGCCCAAGAACTGCGGGCTAGAGCGAAAGATGCACTTCTGACGCAAGCAATTGCCAGTGAAGAAGTTTTGGAAAGTGCTGAACCGGCTGAAGACTTGTTGACAATGGACGGGATGGAAAAGCATCTAGCGTTCATTCTTGCCAGCCGTGGCGTAGTAACGATGGAAGATCTGGCCGAACAGGCAGTTGAAGATCTTCTCGACATTGAAGATATGACTAAAGAACGGGCCGGAGAGTTGATTATGACTGCTCGTGCTCCGTGGTTTGCAGACGAAGAATCTGCAAAATAAGCGAGTCGTACCGTTTTGGGAGAATGATGAATGGCTGAAGTTACCGTGAGCCAGCTAGCAGAAGTCGTTGGCGCACCTGTCGAGCGCCTGCTGCGGCAAATGAAAGAAGCGGGCCTGTCACACAGTGCTGCTCAACAAACTGTGTCCGATGAAGACAAGCAAACCCTGCTGACTTTCTTAAAGCGGAGCCACGGAGAATCAGCCGAGGCTCCCCAGCAAATTACGCTGAAGCGCAAAACCCTGAGTACCTTAAAAACAGGTTCGGGCGCGGGCAAAAAGACTGTAAATATTGAAGTACGTAAAAAGCGCACTTACGTTAAACGCGATCCTGCAGAAATGGCGGCAGAAGCGGCGGCTGAAAAAGCGCTGCTACGCGGCGATGCGCCAGCAGACGAGCCGAAGGCGGCTGCAGAAGTTGTCGCGGATCCCGTTGTGGCTGAGGCGCCAGCGAAGGTTGAACCTGCAGACAAAGTGCCAGAGCCGGTTGTGGTCGAAGCTGAAAAAGTGCCCGAGCCGACTCCCGAGCCGGAAGTGGTGAAGGCTGAGCCGGTGAAGGCTGAGCCTCCTGTCGCAGAAGAAAAGCCTGCGCCAGAGCCGATTGTTGCTGAGGAGCCGGTAGCGGAAGTTGCCAAGCCAGCACCCGCCAATAAGACTGACGAATATCGCGAAGTGGTCGAAAACGTATTAGATGTTGACCCAGAAGTGCTTCGCCAGCGCGCTATATTGCGTCGCAAGGCGGAAGAAGAGCGGGTTAAAGAGCGTCGGGCTGCGGTAGTTGCTGAGAAAAAACGCGATGAAGACGAGCGCATAGCACGCAAGAAGGCCGCTGCAGCGCCAAGTCCTGCTACCGCGGATAAAGGCGCGGGCCCAGCTGCAGCTGGTGCCAAGGCCAGTGAGGATAAACCAGCGCCACGCCATCATCGTCGTGCTGCCGCAGCGCCAGCTGCTGCCGGCGATGATGATCGTCCACGTCGTAAAGGCGGTAAGTCTCGCGGTAACAAACGCGATGATTTCGACGGCAGTTTTGCCGGTGGCGGCCGTCGTAAGAAAAAAACCCTTAAGCTGCCAGATGATGCGCAGCGTCACGCTTTCAACGCGCCGACAGATAAAATTGTCTACGCCGTAAATGTGGGTGAAACCACTACTGCTGCTGAACTCGCTCAGCAAATGAAGGTGAAGGCCGCTGAAGTTATTAAGGAAATGATTAAAATGGGCTTGATGGTTACCATCAATCAGCCTATCGATCAGGACACTGCTCAGCTGGTTGTTGAGGAAATGGGTCACACTGTTAAGTTGGTTTCTGAAGACGCAGTAGAAGAAGCCTTGGAAGAGACGCTTGGTGCTCGCGGTGATGGCACCATGGTTGCCCGTGCACCGGTAGTCACCGTTATGGGGCACGTTGACCACGGCAAAACCTCGCTACTTGATTATATTCGTAAAGCCAAGGTTGCCAGCGGCGAGGCGGGTGGCATCACCCAGCACATCGGTGCCTACCACGTTGAAACTGGTCACGGCATGATCACTTTCCTCGACACCCCGGGTCACGCGGCATTTACCCAAATGCGTGCTCGTGGTGCCAAGAGTACAGATATTGTTATTCTCGTCGTGGCAGGGGATGACGGCGTAATGCCGCAGACCGAAGAAGCGATTACTCACGCTAAAGCCGCCGGTGTGCCACTGGTTGTTGCCGTGAATAAAATGGATAAAGAGGGCGCTGACCCTGAGCGTGTTAAAAACGAGCTTTCTCAGCGCAATGTCATTTCTGAAGAGTGGGGTGGCGACACACAGTTTGTGTATGTTTCTGCACACTCTGGTGAAGGCATTGACAAGCTGCTTGACGCGGTATTGTTACAGGCGGAGTTGCTTGAATTAAAGGCGGCACCTGATCTGCCAGCACAGGGCTTGGTCATTGAGTCTCGTTTGGATAAAGGCCGTGGTGCGGTTGCATCCTTGCTGATCCAAAGTGGTACCTTGAGGCAGGGCGATATCGTCTTGGCTGGTCAGTGTAGCGGCCGTGTTCGGGCCATGATGGATGAAAATGGCAAACCAGTGAAAGAAGCTGGCCCGTCGATTCCCGTTGAGATTCTTGGTCTTGACGGCACCCCAGATGCGGGTGATAGCTTTGTGGTCGTCGAAAATGATAAGCGTGCTCGTGAAGTTGCTGACTTCCGGCAGGTTCGCGAGCGCGAGCAGCGCATTAAGCGCCAGCAAGCCGCTAAGCTAGATCGTATGTTTGAAAGCATGGAAACGGCAGAGCGCCGGATTCTGAATATCGTCTTAAAAACCGATGTTCGCGGCTCGTTAGAAGCCTTGCAAGCGTCTTTGATGGATATTGGTAACGAAGAAGTTAACGTTAATATTGTTTCTGCCGGTGTCGGTGGTATTACTGAAACTGACGTGAACTTGGCGCTGACTTCTGGTGCGGTGATGTTCGGCTTTAACGTTCGCGCTGATTCTAGCGCGCGTAAATTAGCTGAGAACGAAGGCGTAGATCTGCGCTACTACAGCGTAATCTACGATGTTATCGACGATGTAACCGCCGCGCTGACCGGTATGCTTAGCCCAGAAATGCGCGAAGAGATCGTGGGTGTTGCGGAAGTGCGTGACGTGTTCCGTTCGCCTAAGTTTGGTGATATTGCCGGCTGTATGGTTATTGAAGGTACGGTTTATCGCAATAAGCGTATTCGAGTGTTACGTGCCGACGTGGTTATTTACGAAGGTGAGCTTGAGTCGCTACGCCGTTTTAAAGACGATGCTACTGAAGTTAAAAACGGTACTGAGTGTGGTATCGGTGTTAAGAACTACAAAGATGTACGCCCCGGTGACAAGATCGAGGTATATGAAGTGAAGGAAATTGCGCGTAGCCTTTAAGGGCACGTGTCGTGGGGTATAAGGTCAATTGAAAGAATTTAGTCGCACAGCACGTATTGCGGATTTCCTGAAACGCGAACTGGGTAGTTTTATTCAGAAAGAGCTTCGGGATCCGCGTCTTGGTATGGTTAGCGTGATTGATGCAGAAGTCAGTCGCGACATGAGTCACGCCAAAATTTACGTCACGGTCATGGGTAAAGATTCGGCCGAAGAGGCCAAGGAATCTTTGGACGTGCTCAATAAGGCTTCGGGTTTTTTACGCAGCCAAGTGGCTAAAATCAACAATGCGCGGACTACCCCGCAGCTGCGTTTTTACTACGATAGCAGTATTAATCGTGGTCAACATATCAGTAAATTGATTCAGGATGCGGTCGCGTCTGACCGCAGCCGCTACCCGGAAGATGACGGGGAATAGTTTTGGCAAAAGCTCGTAAAGGGCGACCGATTAACGGCATCTTGGTGCTGGATAAACCCCCTGGTCGTTCTTCTAATGGTGCGATGGTTGTCGCCCGTGCCATCTACCACGCTACTAAGGCCGGTCATACCGGCGCGCTAGATCCCTTGGCCACTGGTGTATTGCCGGTGTGCTTTGGCGAGGCGACCAAATTTTCTCAGTACTTACTCGAAGCGGATAAAGAATACCGCAGCACCTTTGTGTTTGGGCAGCAGACGGATACCGGTGATTCTCAGGGTGAGGTGTTGGCTGTGGAAGACGCTTCAAATATCACCGCGGATCAGCTGGAAGCGCAGATTGATACCTTGCGCGGTGATATCTTGCAAGTGCCACCGATGTACTCGGCGCTCAAGCGCGATGGTAAGCCCTTGTATGCATTAGCACGTAAAGGCATTACTGTTGAGCGTGAAGCGCGGCCGGTGACAATTCGCGAATTTGAATTAGAGTCATTTATTGCTGGGCCATTGGCGCAGGCGGTAGTGCGGGTGGTGTGCACTAAAGGCACCTATATACGCTCTTTGGCGGAGGATTTGGGCGCGGCACTCGGGGTCGGGGCTCACGTGGCGACCCTGCGCCGCTTGCAGGCCGGGCCATTTTGCGAGGCTCAGGTGGTGACGACTGAAGCCATTCAAGCACTGCGTGATGCTGGGGATTTTGAGGGTTTAGACGCCTTATTGCTGCCCATTAGTGATGCGCTTGGCCATATGAACACGCTGAGCCTCGGCGATACCGCTGCATACTACTTGCGGCAAGGTCAGGCGGTGCAAGTGTCTGGCGCACCTATCGAAGGGTTGGTGGTGCTTAGCGACAATGATGGCGAATTCATGGGAATTGGTGAAATTTTAGACGATGGGCGAGTTACGCCTCGTCGTTTGCTTTCAACTATGGGATAATGCGCGGCTGATTTTGCGAAGCTGACACAAAAATAGCTCGTGTAATAGGGAAAATGATGCTTTGAATTGATTCTGGGCTTCCGAACCTGACTGTAAATATGCGCGGTCAGGCTCGATTGATAAACGCATATTCGTACTTAAGGAATGTAAAAATGGCATTATCTGCTGTCGAGAAAGCTGAAGTTGTTAAAGACTACCAAACCGCCGAAGGCGATACTGGTTCACCAGAAGTGCAAGTTGCACTGCTGACCGTCAATATTAACAAGCTGCAAGGTCACTTCGAAGGCCACAAAAAAGATCACCACTCACGTCGTGGTTTGATCCGTATGGTTAACCAGCGTCGTAAATTGCTGGATTACCTCAAGCGTAAAAACCAAGAGCGTTACAGCAAGCTGATCAAGCGTTTAGGTCTGCGTCGCTAAGAAGAATAAGTGAGGGGGCCTTAGAGGCCCCCTTATTACTTTTATCATCCTTATTTTGGGAGGAATTACTCCGTGAATCCC
>NZ_JBFHDY010000138.1:0-8119 GCF_041584495.1 Zhongshania sp. | reverse complement strand
CTTTTGTTTGTTGCGCCGCTCTCGCCTATCCCATAAGGCGGATCAACAATAGCCAAATCAAAAGCTTTATCTGGGAGCGACGCCATGTACTCCATGCAGTCGATGTGTAGTAGTTCGACGCTCACAATTCCCCCTCCCCCGCCACATCACTCATCCAAGCCCGCGCGACAGTCCAGCACAGGGCTGGTGTCGGGCATTCAGTCACAAACTTGCGGCCCTTAAAGCTAACGGTCAACAGGTAGCCGCCAGTGGTTATTGGCTCGATTGTCATGGGTATACCTCGAAATCGTCAACCAAAAATATCGCCCACGCAGTCACTGTCACCATGCAAAAAATGAGGCGCGCAAAGGCATCCCAGTTGGCGGGGCTGATGGGGGCCAAGCCCCATATTGTAACGCTGGCCACTGACACCCCAATCACATAAATTGCCAACGGGAACAGTACATATTTAAGAATTTTCATGGATTCCCCCTCAGTTCATCAATCAAGTCTGCTAGTAGTAGGAGCCAGTACATTACTTGCCCTCCAACCTATCCACCAGCCAGCCCCATTCGCATGACGTTTTGCCTTGCCACTTCTTCAATTTAGACAAAACAAGCTCGTCAGAGCCTTTGTATCTACGCTCAGCGAGAGTCGCGACAATGACCTCCATATCGGCGGCGCGCTCTCTTGATTCCTGCAACGCCTCGCGAAGTCCGGCCTGAACGTAATCGGCAACGTGAGCTGCGGCCTCTGGGTCTTTCTTAATGTAGCTGCTTACCAAGTGAAGGAAGTCGTCTCTGTGTAATTTGCTCACACCAACCCCTCCGCCCGCTTCTTCAGCTCATCCTTAATCACACACTCGACACCGTGCCAGACAGAGAACGCGCTGAATTCAAGCATGTACTCGGGCAGGAAGCGCCTCGCCCAAATATCCAAGTTGATAATGAAGTCGCGGTAATCGCTACACAGTTGCTCGTCAAACACGCGCTGCACGTCAATCGGGTGGCGGTCAAACGCTCGACCTACTGCCGCCTGAACATCTAACTCCGATGACAGTTTAAGCGGCATATTCAGGTACATATCCAGAAGGTTTGTTTCTTCCTTCAGCCGCTCTACCTTTGCGCGAATTTCCGACTCTTTCACCAGCGGCCGATCTTCGATTTCTGGGACGCCTTGGGCGACCATGTGGTTTTCGTAATCTGACATTTTCTTAACCCTCCACCTTGACAATAATCCAATTGAGCGCAGACGCTCTAAGCTTTGCATTCTCGGCGCTGGTGTGCTGTTCTGACCACTCAGGGTAACACTCGCCAGTTTTTGCGTTTTTGTAAGCAGTGAAAGTTACGGTAATCATGTTTGTTGCCCCTCTGTGTGTTGTTGGTATGGGTTAATAGTAAGTAATAATTTACTCGTTATCAACATTCCCGTTATACCGTTTTGCTATATCGTCACAGATTCTTATAGCCTCCTCCCATCCTTTGGCGACTTCCACCGAGTATCCGCACTCTCTCAGATAATCAATCCACTTGGCCTGATCCGACGATACCCGCCCCTCCTTCGTCCGCTTCATTTCTATGAACAGCCGCCACGCGGGGATACATATGTCTGGCACTCCAGGCTTAAGCCCTTCCAGTCGCAACTTCTCAGCGGTTGCCTTGTGGCGGAATCCGCCGTTAGGAATCGCGAATAGCCTTACCTCTGGCCAGCGACGCTCGAACTCTCTGACAAAGGTTGCCTGCTCGACGTGCTCACTGGGGATTGTTCCGGCCATATCTTGTTTACCACCTTGAAATATTTGTTACCGCGCTCTTTGCGGAATACCAGTAAATCAGGAATGATGGGTTGAACCCTTACCGCATCGTCACGCGCCAACACTTCTCCGAATGCCATCACACTAAAATCCGCCCACATTTTGCGGGCATAACTGTGCTCACTGTCCGGCGAAAACCACTCGCTAACCGTTTGCGACATTCCCGCAATCTCATAGGTCACGCGGATTGTATCGGGGCCGTCCCCCGGCTTTGGCCAGCTCTGAACCATCATGGCTTGTACAGGCTCTGTGCGGGTGCGATACGGGTCTGTGCTGATTTTTGCCGCCAGCTCTTTCAGCTTTTCATTGGGGTCAACCAATTCGCCCTTGCAGACCCCGCAATACCGCGCCGCTATATCGTTCTCGGCTTGACATTCCGGGCATTCCTTGTAAGACCATTTGTAGTGGCACCGCTGGTGCTTACCGCCTACAAGGGTTTCACCTTCACACCGTCGCCCAAAGTGAGCGGGCATTGGCAGTCCCTGCGCTGTCTCTATCCGCGCCCCTGTCAAGTCGGTGAAGTATCCCGCCTTATCAATGGGGTAGCCTTCCGGGTTTGGCCGCGCCCCGAAGTTGTTAACGTGGTGGCATATCTCACAGGTTGCGTCTATACCCTCGCCCTCGGTGCGCGCCCGAACCTTAATGACTGGCTCGAATATGTCGCCGTGTGGAAAGTGCCGCTCTATGTTCTCGGCGTAGTCCAACACCAAAAAGTCATCTTTATCATCGCACAGGCGAGTGCCGCGTCCGATGATTTGCTGGAGCAATCCGGGCGATTCGGTGGCGCGCAGCAAGGCTATAACGTCAACGTGTTCGGCGTCGAAGCCAGTGGTCAATACCGCCACATTGACAAGATACTTAAAGCGACGGGCCTTGAAGTCTCGAATGATCCGCTCGCGCTCTTTCTTGTTGGTGCCTCCCGTAATGATCCTGGCATTGTGCGGGGGTAGGGATTCCATAATTTCCGCAGCGTGTTGGACGGTAGCCGCAAAGAACATAACGCCTTTTCGGTCACGCGAACGCGCCACAACATCGGCCACAATTTGACTGGTAAGCCTTCCCCGCCCCTGGAATGCCGCATCAACCGTTGATTGATCCCATTGGCCATTGGACTTCATCACGAGGCCGGACGTGTCGTAATGCTCGTCAACACCGCCCACAATCGGCGGGGTAAGGAATCCACGGTCGATTAGGTATCGCGCACCTACCGAATACACCAGCGTGTGAAAGAATGGGTCAACCGCTTGATCTTCTGGCACCCTGCCGTGTTCGTAGTGGTTGCGGAATATGTATCCGGTTCCCGTCCTGTACGGTGTTGCCGTACATCCCACCACGCGGATGTTTGGGTTATGCCCGCGCATGGATTCGATAATGCGCGTCATGGTTGGCGTGATGCCGTGGGCCTCATCTGCAATGATGGCGGCATAATCCCCAAAGCGGTGCAGGCTATTCACAACCGTTTGCGGCGTGGCGAACACAACTGGGTATCGCAAATCCTTGCGGATGGATGCTGAGAATATGGACGCCTTCGCGCCAGTGGCTAAGTACTTCTCGTGGTTTTGTTCAACCAGCTCTTTGCTGGGTGCGGTGCAGAGGATTCGCTTTCCGCTTACCTCGTGAATCCGGCTGGCAAGATCAGAAATTATCAAGCTCTTTCCGGCTCCAGTTGCTGCATCAATCAAACAGGGGTCTATGCTGCTCGTCACCCAATTAAAGGCCGCGTCACTAGCCCATTTTTGATAATCCCTTAATTTCATCACAGTAGGCTCTCCAGCTTATCCCGCTTTTTAAAGTTATCCTCTTTCCATATAGGGCGAAGATTGGATAGGCAATTTATTTTTTCTGGAGGTGCGCCGCTCTTAACCATATAAGATACAGGGATAATATGGTCTATATGCCATTCTCCGTAGTTACCCCAGCTCATCCCTTTTTGGAATTGTCGCTCTATGTGCGATTTCAGCTCATCTGGCGTATAGCCTACACTTGACGTATCTATTTTTTGACCCATCTTGGCAGCCTTGCAAATTCTTGATAGCTGCGACCTAAGATTGTGCTTAACCCTAAACAGCTCGTCTTCTTTGTACTTTTTCTTGAACCACTCATTCTTTCTTTCCCTGATCTTTGGCTTGTGCCTGCGATAATAATTAGATGCCTGGGCTATTTTTGCCTTCCTATACAGCTTGTCTTTTTTGTATTTTTCTCTGCTCGCCCGGTTCTCTTCATCCTTATACCTTCTTGATGACCTTCTTTTTTTGTCGCTTGCCTTCTTCCTTGCGCGCCTTTCCGGGTTATTTTTCCATGCCGCGCTTTCTCTTGCTCGTTCAATCTTGCGAAACTCTGGGTCTTCTCGCCTTTTTGCCGTATTATCCTTTTTGCATTGACAGCAAGCGCGATCACTGACCTGTCTTTTTGAGATATGATTGTTTTTGCATGGTTTACCCGTGAAGTAATGGGTAAGGCCAAGCTCTATAGCGGTTTTTCTGGGTATGTTTTTCATTTGATACGCCTCAGTCTAAGGGTAGTCGAAGTATTGCGCGGAAGGCAGTGACTAACTGCTTTTCATCTGGCCGGACTATCCGCGCAAATTTAATTATATCAGAATTGCGGCTCTTTATCATTAAACGAAACCCGACCCGCAAACTCGGCCTTAATACACATACCAAATTCATCATCGAGAAATCCAGAACTCAAAGCCCCGATAAACTCCGTCGATGTGAATGTTGGCTTGTCTTTTTTGTGGTAATTCTCCGGGGCCATCACAAACTTGCCGTAGTCGATGGCCAAGTTGCTGCTATCAACGGACTCGATTTCATAGCCCATCAGCTCCATTAGTTGCGGGTGGAATACGTGTTGGCCACACAACTTCAAATCGTGACCAAGGCTACACTCAAACCCACCATCTTTCGCGCTCACAGCTGCGCAGGTCATGCAGGATATGTTGGCCGGTGTTTCGCCCTTGCACACTTGCGAATGGTCGCACATATTGCACTTGTAGGACTCCTCGGCGGGCGGCAGAGCATCACTAGCTATAATGTCGTGCATCCGTTCGGTTTGAATCTCGCCGTATGCCGGGTCAGCAGGGATGACGTTTATGTCAATCTCGCTGGTGTTTTTGTTGAAGATAAAATAGAGGCACTTTTCAAGTTTTCGTCCGGATTCGGACAGTTGAGTGCTATTAGCCATGTATATCTGAATCTGGCTGTAGTAGTAGTCCGGGATTCCCTTTTTCACCATCTCTTTAAACCGCTGCTCTTTCGCGGTTTTCATTTCGAGCAGGTAAAATTCATCATTATAAAATACAATGCCGTCAATGTGGCCAAACACTCCGCCCCAGCGGTTTTTGATTTCAGCCTCGCGCATCATCACGGTTGCGCCCGCCTTCTCCAGCCATTCGCACATGGCATCTTCTAGCAGGTGGCCAACCTCAAACGTGCGCAGGGTTTCGGCTTTATGCAGGATTACGCCGGACACGCCGCGAAGGTTGAACCACATGGCGCGGTCGCAGGACTTCCAGGCGCTTGGGCCTAGATAATTACGAGGCGTCTGGTTTTGCCCAGACTCCAAAGCGGTGTTTACTGATTCTGTTGTCAAAGTCATCCCCGTACCATTCCTTTATCTGTTCGCTTAAATCGTCAACGGATTCGCCGGTAAAACATGGCCATTTGCCATCCGGGCCGTCATAGTGCTTGTGCGTGGCGACGTACTTTTCAGACCATCTATCGCCATCAATAGTTATGTTGAAATCGAAGTGCATAAATCAGCCCTCATAAAAAACCCGCCCCGAAGGGCGGGAAGCAGGGGATTAAAACTTAACAGCAGGATCGAGTGCCGGTTTCTGCGCCTGGGCTTGGGCGGCTTGCTTGCCTGACTCTACCGCCTGCACCCAGTTGCCCGAGCGCATTTGTCCATCGTCGCCTTCCATTTCCCATACTTGCACCTTGATAAGCATTGGCTTATTGACAAGATGCACAGCAAGGTCTGCATCAGTAGGCTCTGCAATTTCCAGCAACTTGCCGCCAGCGTTATAGGCGATTGCCGCCAACATTCGCTTGGCTTTGTCTGCTTTTTTGGGGTCGCTGTCGAATACTTTCAGCTTGTGGAATACCACGCGCCCCTTGTATTCGCCATCAACAACATCCCATCGCAGTTTGATGTAGCGGTCGCCCTGATAGTCGTCATAGGCCGCCTCGCTCACCATTGCGCGTAGCAGAGTGTTTGCTGGGATTGGCTCTAGGTTGCCGCCACCAACGTCGGCGTTTCCGTCTGTTTGGTTGGCTTGTTGGTTGTCGCTTGTGTTCCAGAATGACATATCAAACTTCCTCTTTGGCTACTTTAATGTTTGCTACTGAGCTGGATTCCTTGCGGAATGGCTCAAGGTCAACGTCCGGCAGGTGGGTATTAATCACCTTGCCATAATCAATGGTTCCGCGTCGTTCGGTGAACTTAACTTCAACACCAAACCCATGGGCGTCTTCGTCGGTGAGGGATAAAATCCGGTCTTTCGCAACATCTAAATGCTTTTTGGCTTCATCGTGCGCCCTCTTAGCAATGGTGTACTGCGCAGCCGCGTCCCGCCATTCCGCGTCGAATCTCACAGGCATGACACCACCCCCGTTAGCGGATTAATCCCCAGCTCTACCGGCAGCGGCTCAGTGATGCCGAAGCGGTTTTTGGAGACGTTGGATGCGCTGGCATTGCAAACCAATTCGCGAGAACCGTCAGAGATTGCCTTTTTGCGCTCGCCATCGCCATGCGTATAGGTCACAAGGCGCAGGAAGCCAACAAGGTCAGAATCATCCACGTAAGGCGCGGTTGATTTCTTGCCCAAGCGCAACGTGTAGCGGGTGTAAGGGTCGCTGTCAGGCAGCTCGATGGTTTCAGTATCGGCGTGGGCGATGAATACAACGTGCATCCCTTTATCGTTCAAGATTCCCGCAGCGCGCCGTACTCGTTGATGCAGAGTGGCAACCGCACCCAAACCTGCACCATAACCGCCATTGGCTTGGTTGATGCTTTTCGGCTTCTTGGGGTCGCTGTCGATAACATGCTGAATAAACAGACGCTCCAATGCTGTTACCGAATCCACTACCAAAGTTTGGTACTGGTGCTCCTCGTTAATCAGCGCGGTTAGTTGATCCCAAACATCATTCACACCAACAATGGTCGGCAGTGCATCCGGGCGATGTTCAGCCGGGATGGCTTGCAAACCATCTTCAACGCGCATGACAATGGGGCTTGGGAATGTGCAAGCCAGCGTGGTTTTACCCATGCCGGAATCCCCTAAGAGTGTGGCAATGATCGGTCGATCAGCCGGTTTTGAGATTTGTTGTAATATAGACACGTGAAGTTTCCTCCTTTCTTTCGTCTTCTCCACGATGAGCAATTTATTATGATTGCCTTGCCGTGTCAACTATTATTTACTGCCAATGTGGGGTATGATTCCACCCTATCACTACAACCAACCATAATGACCCATTTTTAGGGGTACGAGGTAAGCCAATGTCAGGGATTAATCAAGTCTGGGATTACGTAGAGGGCAATTTCCGTGTATTTGCCCTATGGGGGATAAAAGACGGCAAGTGTGAATGCCGTGATGCTGAGTGTATAGCGGTCGGCAAACATCCGAGGGTGTCTAGCTGGCAGAAAACGCCTTACCAAGATGATGAACAAATCGAGAACATGCAGCAGTACCTGATAGAAACGGGCTTTGGCGTGTGCCTCGACCACCATCTGGTGGTAGACATTGACCCGCGTAATGGGGGCTTTGAATCATTCGAGCGATTGCAGGCCGATCTCGGTATGGATTTAAAAGACGCCTCTAATTGCGTCGTGGCAACGGGCGGGGGTGGCTACCATATCTATTTCTCCCTGCCCCATGACGTGCGGCTAATGACCCACCATAAGGAATATCTCGGCATTGACTTTAAAGGCGCGGGCGGGTTTGTAGTAGGGGCGGGCAGTCTTCACGCTTCCGGAATGGCCTACGAGTTTGAAAAGGGCAATCCGTCCGATCTGACCGAATGCCCCGCCCCGCTGATTGAGCTTTTGCGCCGTGTTGAGCACAAAAATAAGTCATACGAGGGTGAGGAGGTCACCGACGCCGAAATCCATTCCATCCTAGCCCATATCCCGAATGATGACGTGCATTATGACGACTGGATAAAAGTTGGCATGGCCATCCACGATGCCACCAACGGGCAGGGGTTCGCCTTGTGGGATGAGTGGTCAATGAAGTCCACCAAGTACAACCCGGCCATGATGGAACAGCGCTGGCACTCGTTCGGCAAATCCGCCAATCCTGTGCGCGTTGGCACGCTGTTCCACATG
>NZ_JBFHDY010000137.1:0-8128 GCF_041584495.1 Zhongshania sp. | reverse complement strand
TAGCGCCCAGCGATGCTGAAGCGATGCCTTTACCGAGAGACGAAACAACACCGCCGGTGACGAATATAAAACGCGCCATGTCATGCCTTTTTGATAGTGCGATAAGATATAGGGCTGGAAAAAGCGGTGCTTCTTTGCCCCCTGAGATGGGACGTCAGTCTAACAGGAAGCCCCTAGCGAAACAATGAAATTAGGCCTCCGTCGCGCGCCGAGTCTCTGTTATAATACGCCTCCAATTGCTTGCACATTCAAGGCCTTAGTACTATGCAACCCATGCTGAATATCGCATTGCGCGCCGCCCGTAAGGCGGGAGACATTATCGCTCGCGCATCTGAACAACTGGATCGCGTTCAAATCGAGTCCAAAGGCGAGAACGATTTTGTGACCGAAATCGACCGCAAAGCCGAGCAGGAGATCATTTACCACCTGCAAAAGGCGTATCCTGACCACGGTTTTCTGGGCGAAGAGTCCGGCGCATCCGGCAATGCCGAAAGCGATTACCAGTGGATTATCGACCCCATCGACGGCACAACCAATTTTGTGCGCGGCATTCCCCACTTTGCCATTTCCATTGCCTGTGTATTTCAGGGCCAAATCGAACACGCCGTGATTCTCGACCCGATTCGGCGCGAGGAATTTACCGCCAGTCGTGGTCGCGGTGCGCAGGTCAACGGCCGCAGAGTGCGGGTTACCATGAACCCCAGCTTAGAAGGCGCCTTAATCGGCACCGGCATTCCGTTTAAAGCCCATAACGCTCAACACCTGCCAGCCTATATGCGCAGCCTAGAAGCGGTAGCCGCGGAAACAGCGGGTGTCCGCCGCGCTGGCGCTGCCTCGCTGGATTTGGCCTATGTTGCGGCCGGGCGTCTCGACGGATTCTGGGAAATAGGCCTGAGCAAATGGGATATCGCGGCAGGTATCCTGCTCGTGCGCGAAGCCGGCGGCTTGGTCAGTGATTTCAGCGGTGGTGGCAATTATCTTGAGAGCGGCAATATTGTTGCGGCCAACCCCAAGTGTTTGAAGGGATTGCTACAGGCAGTGCGCCCGCATTTAGAGAAATTGCGCTAGCCTCGGGAGAGGCTTGACGGGAGACGGGAGAGGCAAAAGACCTGCCCTAGCGCCTCCCGTCTCCCGTACAGCATTAAGCGCCTTTATGGTAAATCATCTACCTCTGCCCCCTCCTTCTCCTGCACGATCAAGTCCTCTTGACTGATATTCATTGTTACCAGCAAGCTGGCGACGATGTAAATCGACGAGTACGTACCCACACCAATACCAACGAGCAGCGCGAGCGCGAAGCTATGAATCATTTCGCCACCAACGACCGCTAAGGCAATCAATACCAATAAAGTGGTGCCGGATGTGACCAACGTACGGCCGAGGGTTTCTGTCAGCGAGATATTGATGACTTCAGTCGCGTCGTGCTTACGTAATTTACGCAGGTTTTCACGAATACGGTCAGCAACAACAATTGAATCGTTTAGCGAATAACCAATTACCGCCAAAACGGCCGCTAATACGGTGAGATCGAAATCCCAGCCCACCAAAGCGAATACACCTAAGGTTATGATGACATCATGACCCAATGCCGCTACGGCACCGAGAGAAAACTTAATCTGGAAGCGCATCGCAACATAGATCAGCACCACCACCAAAGCTAACAGAACGGCTAGTCCGCCCTGCTCCCGCAGCTCCTCGCCCACTTGTGGGCCCACAAATTCAATGCGGCGCAAATCGATTTCACCTGCAGTGCCGTTTTTCAGCACTTTTAGCACTTCTTCACCGAGAGTTGGACTCATACCCTGTGGTAAACGCACCAACACATCAGTATCAGAACCAAAATTCACCACCACCGCGTTATCGTAGCCAGCCGTCTTAAGCTGATCCCTCACCTCTGATAGAGCGACCGGCTCTTCGTAAATGACCTCAATTAAGGTGCCACCGGTAAAATCCAATCCAAAATTCAGGCCCTTAAAGGCAAGCAAGCCAATAGCAACCACCACTAAACAGGTAGAAAGCACGGTGGCGAGCTTACGCAAGCCCATAAAATCGATAATGTTTGTATTCTCAGACATATGTTTCCCCTAGATCGCCAGCTTAGTGACGCGACGACCGCCGTAAAGCATATTCACAATGGCTCGTGTACCCATAATTGCAGTAAACATTGAGGTGATTATCCCCAGCGACAAGGTGACAGCAAAGCCGCGTACCGGCCCAGTGCCTACCGCATACAAAATCACCGCCACCAACAAGGTGGTAATATTCGAGTCCATAATAGTGACAAAGGCCCGACCATAGCCGGCCTCAATAGCATGCTGCACCGATAGCCCCGCTTTCAACTCTTCTCGTATTCGCGAGAAAATCAAGACATTGGCGTCGACCGCCATACCGACAGTCAAAACGATACCGGCAATACCCGGCAGCGTGAGTGTGGCGCCTAGCACCGACATACAGGCAGTGAGCAAAACAATATTAAAACCCAGCGCGGCTACCGCGATAACGCCAAACACGCGGTAGTACATCACCATAAACACTGCTACCAAACCAAGACCGATTTTTACTGCATTAAAACCCTGGGCAATATTTTCAGCGCCCAGCGACGGCCCGACCGTGCGCTCCTCAACAAAATCAATGGGTGCAGCCAGCGCGCCAGCGCGCAGCAATAACGACAGTTCAGCTGCCTCACCCGGCGCGTCTAAACCAGTGATCCGAAACTGGACGCCAAGCGCATCTTTAATCGTGGCAAGACTAATGATTTTTTTCTCGTCATACGGCACTTTGACAATCTGCTCTTTGCCTTGCGCATCCGTTTCATAATAAGTGCGACTTTTCCGTTCAATAAACAACACCCCTAAACGGCGATTGATATTGTGACGAGTCATGCGGTGCATCAGCGTACCGCCCTCACTGTCGAGGGTAATACTGACCTGGGGCATGCCGTTTTGGTCAAAACTCGCCTGAGCATTAGCCACCCGCTCGCCAGTTATTACTACGTCGCGCTCTAACCAGGCGCTCGGCTCGCCTTGGCCTGGATTGCGAAATTCAAATTGCTCACGGTCAGACACCGGTGCGTCGTAGCGGGCCTCTAATCTAAAGTCTAGGTTCGCAGTTTTACCCAAAATCCGCTTAGCTTCGGCAGTATCTTGAATACCGGGCAGTTCAACCACAATACGATTGCGACCTTGACGCTGCACCAAGGGCTCTGACACGCCCAACTCATTCACGCGGTTACGCAAAGTCGTTAAGTTTTGACCAACCGCGTAATCTTCAATTTCTTTGCGTTTGGCCTCACTCATTAAGGCACTGAGATAATAAGCGCTGTCTCCAGCCGGTGAATCCACCCGCTGCCCCGTTAATTCCGTAAACTCCTTCTTAATGATGCGCAACGCTGAGTCACGCAACTCGGCCGACGTAAACTTACCGGTAATAACGCCGTCATCGCCCAAACTAATAAAACCACGCACACCCTCTTCACGCAGTTTCTTTTTTATCCCAGAATTATAGTGTTCAAGGCGAGTAGCAATCGCTGAATCGGTATCGACTTCAAGTAAAAAGTGCACTCCACCACTCAGGTCGAGGCCAAGCTTCATCGCTTGTGCGCCAAGATTACTCAGCCACTCTGGCGTGTTGGAAGCCAAATTCAAGGCAACAATATAGCCGTCACCCAAACTGCGCTGCACTACGCGCTGTGCGCGGAGCTGTACGTCGGCATCGTATAAACGAATCAAGCCACTTTTACCGGTCTCATTGGCTTTTTCGCCAAAGTGTTTAATACCACTGGCTTCCAATGCCGCCGACAAGCGTTCCATCTGGGCTTGGTCAATGATGACACCACTGCTCTCCCCAGATATTTGCAGCGCCGGATCGGGCCGGTACAAATTGGGAACCGCGTACAGTAAACCTAAGCCCAGAACCGCCAAAATCAGCAGGTTTTTCCAGAGCGGATATTTATTTAACATTCTATTTCCACCAAAACCGCCTGTTGCGACGGTGTCCGTTTAACACTGGGCGAGACACCCCTAACACCCACATTACGAGACCTTCACACGCTCGCTATTTTTCCCTTAGCAGAAAACAAAATCTCAGCGTGTGTGAAGATCTCTACATATATTAAAAGGCCGGTAAAAACCGGCCTCTTTTATTAACTTATCCCACCCAAACCCGAGCATTGCGGAATAAGCGCATCCAGCCGCTGTCCTCTGCCGAGTTATCCGCGACCCAAGAGTTCTGTACGGTGCGGAAAACCCGTTCGGGGTGAGGCATCATGATGGTTACGCGACCATCGGCACTACTGGCACCGGCAATACCTGCCGGAGAACCATTCGGATTGGCCGGATACTGCTCGGTCACCGCCAAATGATTATCAATAAATTGCAGCGCAACTTTACCAGACTGCTGCAAATTGCCAAGCTGAGTCGCATCTGCAAACTCCGCGCGCCCCTCGCCATGCGCAATGGCCACTGGCAAGTGAGAACCGGCCATGCCAGCAAGTAATATGGAGGGTGATTCTGGAATTTCAAGCTGCGCGACCCGCGCCTCGAACTGTTCTGAGCGGTTGCGTACAAAACGCGGCCAAAATTCCGCACCGGGAATCAGCGAATGTAAATTCGACATCATCTGGCAACCGTTGCAAACACCGAGAGCGAACGTATCACTGCGCTGAAAATACGTGGCAAATTCATCTCTGGCTCTGGCATTGAACAAAATAGTTTTTGCCCAGCCTTCACCCGCACCAAGGACGTCGCCGTAAGAGAAACCACCACAGGCAGCCAGTCCCCTAAAGTCAGCCAAACTCACGCGGCCACTGAGAATATCGCTCATATGCACATCAATCGCACTAAAACCAGCGCGGTCAAAGGCCGCCGCCATTTCCATTTGGCCGTTCACGCCCTGCTCACGCAGTATCGCAATCCGTGGCCGCACACCCGTTTTAATATAAGGCGCGGCAACATCCAGCTGCGCATCAAAACTGAGTTTACTGCTCAAGCCGGGGTCGGCCTCAACCAAACCGTCGAACTCTTGCTGCGCGCATTCAGAATTGTCCCGCAGTGCCTGCATGCGATAGCTCAATTCCTGCCACTTGCGATGAAAATCTAAGCGCTGGCCATGCAACACGACGCTACCCGCAAAACGCATCTGCACATCGCTCCCCGCTACTGCACTACCGATATTTTGAACCAAACCGTCTAAACCGTGCTCGGCAAATACCGCCATTACATCGCTAAGATCACTGGCCCGAACCTGAACCACTGCACCAGCTTCTTCCGCAAACAAGGCGCCATGAACCGTGCCACCAGAACCGAGATCGATATCTAAACCGCAATGCCCCGCAAAGGCCATTTCCAGCAAGGTGATTGCAGTTCCGCCGTCAGAGCGGTCGTGATAGGCAATTATTTTTTTGTGTTCTAGCAATTGCTGAACGGCATTAAAGAAGCCCGATAGCAATTTAGGATCGTCAATATCCGGTGCGGTATCGCCAATCTGCTGATAAACCTGCGCCAAGCAAGAGCCGCCGAGGCGTTGCTTACCTGCGCCGAGATCAAGCAGCAGTAAGGCGGTATCACCCAGATCGGTGCGCAGTTGCGGAGTAACCGTCTTGCGCACATCACTCACCGGACTAAATGCGGTGATAATTAAGGACATTGGTGCGGTGATGGCTTTATCGGCTTCATCCTCACGCCAAGTAGTGCGCATTGACATGGAGTCTTTGCCAACAGGGATGGTAATACCTAACGCCGGGCAAAACTCCATACCAACGGCTTTCACGGTATCAAACAGCACTTCGTCTTCGCCGCCGTAACCCGCCGCGCACATCCAGTTGGCCGACAGTTTTATATCAGAGAGCTTTTCTATCCGCGTGGCAGAGATATTGGTGATGGCTTCAGCTACCGCCATCCGACCCGACGCGGGGCCATTAATTAGGGCTAGCGGCGTGCGCTCACCCATGGCCATCGCTTCACCGGCGTAGGAATCGTAACTCACTGTGGTTACTGCGCAGTCCGCCACCGGCACCTGCCAAGGGCCAACCATTTGGTCGCGATGAACCTGACCCGTGATCGAGCGGTCGCCAATGGTAATTAAAAAGCTTTTGCTCGCGATGGTTGGCAACGCCAGCAGGCGATCTAAGGCTTCATCCACATTAATAGCCGCGGGCTCAAAACTCGGCAAGCTTAGCTTTTGGCGATTAAATTCCCGATTCATCTTTGGTGGCTTACCAAACAAAATCGACATCGGCAGGTCGACGGGATTATTGTCGAAGTGGGTATCGCCAAGACGTAGACGTTTATCACTAGTCGACTCGCCAACAACCGCGTAGGCCGCACGCTCCCGCGCGCAGATTTCTTCGAATACCGCTAAATCTTTCGGCGCAATCGCCATGACATAGCGCTCTTGGGATTCGTTACACCAAATTTCCAGTGGCGACATACCCGGCTCGTCATTAGGCACTTTGCGCAGTTCAAAGTCACCGCCACAACCGCCGTCTTTCACCAGCTCAGGAAAGGCGTTAGACAAGCCTCCAGCACCAACATCGTGGATAAAGGCAATGGGGTTGTTCTCACCCATAGCCCAGCAACGATCAATCACCTCTTGGCAACGACGCTCCATTTCTGGGTTTTGGCGCTGTACCGAGGCAAAGTCGAGGTCTTCAGTGGACGCGCCACTGCTCATAGATGAAGCCGCGCCGCCACCCAAGCCAATCAACATTGCCGGACCACCCAAGGCAATTAATTTATAACCGGCGGGAAATTCAGTTTTAAGCACATGCTCGGCTTTTACATTACCGTAGCCGCCAGCAATCATAATAGGCTTGTGATAACCACGTCGCTCTTCGCCATTGACACCAAAGGCATTTTCTTCAAAGCTGCGAAAGTAACCACAAAGATTAGGACGGCCAAATTCATTATTAAAGGCGGCGCCACCAATGGGGCCTTCCAGCATAATATCGAGGGCAGAAACAATGCGACCGGGCTTGCCGTAGTCGACTTCCCAAGGCTGCTCGTAACCGGGCACCCGCAAATTGGACACGCTAAAGCCAGAGAGCCCAACCTTGGGCTTAGAGCCCCGTCCCACCGCGCCCTCATCGCGAATTTCGCCACCAGAACCGGTACCCGCACCAGAAAAGGGTGAAATCGCCGTGGGGTGATTATGGGTTTCCACCTTCATAAGAAGATGAATATCTTCGTCGTGATAAGTGTATTCAGCACTGCCAGGCTCAGGATAAAAACGCCCCGCACGATGCCCTTTAACCACGGCTGCATTATCGGAATAAGCGCTTAACACGCCTTTGCCGCCTAACTGGTAGGTGTTTTTAATCATACCAAACAGCGAGTGAGACTGAGCCTCACCATCTATCGTCCAGCTGGCATTAAATATTTTGTGGCGGCAATGTTCAGAGTTCGCCTGCGCAAACATCATCAATTCAACATCACTGGGATTACGCCCCAATTGCAGGAAGCTCTCCAGCAAATAGTCAATTTCGTCTACGGCTAATGCCAAGCCCAACTCACTATTCGCTGCAACTAGGGCGTCCCGGCCACCGACCAGCACATCCACCGCCTGCATTGGCTTGGGAGTTTGGCGGCTAAACAAAACCTCGGCGCCCTCAGGGCTGGTCAAAACCGTCTCGACCATGCGGTCATGAATCGCCGCTAACAAGACGCTGCGCTCGCCCTCTTCCAGAGGCGCGGCAAGATCAACGCGGTACAAAACCCCGCGCTCAATACGGGCGATCATATCAAGCCCGCAATTACGGGCAATATCACTGGCCTTACTCGACCAAGGTGAAATAGTGCCGGGTCGCGGCACCACAAAGAAATTCAGGCCATCGCGCTCGGTAAATGCGGCGCGGGGCCCATATTGCAAGAGTTGGCTTAATACTGCCGTGCGCGCACTATCGAGCGCCACCGCAGTATCAACCAAGTGAATATATTGAGTGCTCAGTCCGCGCAGGCTGGGAATATCACCTGTCAAACTGGCCACTAATTTAGCTATGCGAAAATCTGAAAGCGCCGGAGCACCTGGAATAATGAGCATTCGGGGCGACAACCTTGATCGAATGGATTGAAGCCGGCCATTGTAAAGGAAATACGCGGGAAATTTTATCCCAAATACTCTTTATGGTGCGATC
>NZ_JBFHDY010000136.1:0-8385 GCF_041584495.1 Zhongshania sp. | reverse complement strand
GGCCATAGAACGGCCCCGCACGGCATGGTAGTAGGGGGTGTTAATCGGGCTAGTGAACGATGGACCCGAAGCGATCATCTTGAGGGCAGCTCATATGCAAATGGTCTTGGCCGTTCATCAGCTCCATAAATGCCCCGTGCTGAAGATGAATTAAGTGTTCATGGTCACCGCTCTCGAGGTAAACGTCTTTGGCGTGATTGAACTCGACTTCCCAGCTAACGGGCATGCCATAGACTTGGCCAAGAGCCGGAACCGCGCCTATTTCGCAGTCGTCGAAAAGCTTGGCGACTTCGCGTTCCGTTGCCAGGCGGTAGTTGCCGTGCATGTGGGCATTGACGCGCTCGAGTATGAGCCGATGATTTGCGGGAATCACGCACATACGGTAGCGGTCGCCGTCGTGCAGTATTACTGCCTTGGCAATTTGCGAGGGTGGTAGTTTCGCCATGCGTGCGCTTTGCATACTATTGCGGCTATGGGCGTGGCTGACTAGGTCGAAATTAACCCCAATTTTATTGAGGTGGGCGGCGATACGTGGAGACATACTCACGGTTTTATCCTCCGGCGTTTGCAAGAAACGCATTCATACGTGCTATTAAAATATAGTTTGGCGCTGGGCTGCTTGTCCAAGAAGGGAATCATGTTATGCCAGAGCTTTATAATGCTAAGCGCTATAAGCATTTGGATGCTGGGGTGTTTGGTAATACTTTTTTGAATGGTCTCGCTGCGGCGGCAGAGCATAGCTTACTTTTTGCTACATAATTAGCGTTTGTAATATTCGCGTCATTACTATGTAACATTTATGCACGATAATTTGTCCTTTCATGGCAGCTGGATTTCTGCCTTTTTATTTTAATATTATCGGCAAATACGGAGTGTATATGCGTTTAAATTGCGTGGGTGTTAAGGCAGTTCAGTTATTGGTGGTGCTGTTTTCTATGTTGTTATCGACAATCTCGATGGCCGATGAGCCCGTACAGTTGCTTGAAGAGGTCACCGTAGTGGGCGCTGTGCGCGGTAGCTCGACGATAGTGATTGCCGATATTGATGTGGCGGGCGACGAAAGTCTCGATGACATGCCCTACGTCTACGAATAGTGCAATTACGCCTACATTGAACGTTATTGAGCTTTGTTCAGCGACGTTTAATGTGTACCGCAGATGTTATTTGTAGTGTATGTATTTTTTCATTTATTTTTAACACTTCGCTTTGTTCACCGCTGCTAATGCCCAGTGCAATATGACCCGCAGTAACCCCTCCTAAGCCGCTATCGAAACTCTGCCACTTCGCCCCCGTCCAAGCTTGTACCCAAGCGTGGGGAACAAACACATATTTGCGGCCCAAAAAACGATCATTATTATACGCTAAGCCAAATACGACACGGCTTGGAATACCGGCTGCCCGCGCGAGCGACGCGAGTAAAAGCGCGTGTTCAGTGCAGTCGCCTTGTTTACTGTGGTATGCCTCCAGAGCAGTGGCGTAGCCGGAATAGCTGGCTTCACTATTCATGTGCCGACTTACAAAATGGCTGAGACGGCGCATTTTTGCAGCTGGGCTTATTTTTTTTTCACCGAGTACATCGTTAACCGTGGCATGAAAAATGGCATTGTCACTAGCGAGCCAATAATTTGTTTGTAAGTAGGTGTTGAGTCGTGCTGGGCTGAGTGAAGTTTCGGTAGCGCAGTCGGTGCAAACGGTTATTTCTACGCCGCCGTTAATCGCCGTTACCGCTTGTTCAGTGGTGCTCGGTGGTGTGGTGGAAAACTCGCCGAGCAGCTGGTAGCGAATTTTGCCACGCAGCGCCGCGTCACTGATTTTATAGGGCGAGGTTATGACTTGGCGATACACATGGGTAACTGCCTGAAAATCCGCTGTGGCGCACTCATAGCTGCAGTTTTCAATACGCAATTCGTCGCCGCCGGAGCGACTGATCTCAGTTAACGGCCGAAATGCCGTGTCGGTAAAAATTTCGCTATAGCGGGCTTGATTCGTCATGACCTGACGTTGAATTTGCCAAGCATAGGCGGGCTGGTCGGCTGCGGTATAGGGTTTGACAATCAGTTGAATTTGTTCAAATTGTTGACTGCTAAAATTCCAACTAAAGTAGGTGAATGGCGATGTCTGTCCTGCGCCGGTGGCTAAAACCTGACGCAAACCCTCGGGTAAAAAGAAGGGCTGGGGTATCGCATAGTCCTTGGTATTGCCGGTAAGGTCATTCTGTATTAAGTGCAGCACGTTCGTGTCTATAACTGCGCGCATATTGTGATTGGTCGTGGCAGAGCTGACACGCTTGCGTATTGATATTGGCGTACCCTCTGGGCTTTCTCGGTACTCTAATACGGTTGTCGTCGTTGCGTCAGCCGCGCCGGGCTGACTAAGGGTAATCACCAGGGTTTCTTTGTTAATGATTTCGTCTATTGTGGTGTGGCGCTCCAGGTGCCGGTAGCCGAGTTTGCTGCCCGCCAAGCTCAGGGTCTGCCATTGCTCGGTTTCGCCCCAGGCAGTGGCGCCAGCAACCATAAGAAATAAGCCAGCCGCCGCACTTAGCCAGCATTTTAAGGTGTTTTGGGGCGTGTGCATATATATGCTAGGTTTCTGCGCGGAGCAGCTTGGTGTTCTGCAACCAATCTCGGCTGAGTTTAACCACTTGCTCGCAGTCTTCCTGTAACGCCATATGTCCGGCACCTTCAATAACACCGTGACTAACAAAGGGCGATAGTCGCTTTACTCGTCGTTCAAACTCCTTGGCCTTGTGCAAATACGAGTGTTCAGCCCTAAGCACCAGGGTGGGCACCTGAATATTGCGCAGTGCCTGCCAGGGAGAAAAGGTGTGTTTGAAGTTGTGCGCTTCCCACTCGCGGTTATAGCTCAGCTTATACTGCCCGTCGGCCTGTTCAATGAGTCCTGCTTGGGCATATTCATTAAACGCGTCTGCTGAAAAGCGTCGGTAGGCCGCTTTGTTGCGATGGTAGTCTATAAATGCTTGGCGGTCCGGCCACAGCTGTTGGCGGTTTTGGGTGCGCTTCACCAAATTTAATCGGCCCATCAGTTCGGTGGGGGCAATGGCCGCCACGGCGGGTAAAAACCTGCCGGGGATGGTAGCGGGGTCAAACATCAGTAGTGCTTTAAAAAGTTCGGGACGTTTAGCGGCGGCTAAGGCCGAAACTGTGGCGCCAATAGAATGCCCCATGGCAATGACGGGGCGAGTTTGGGCGTGCTCTAAAAATGCGATGAGATCGTCGGCGTGCTGGCGCCACGAGAAGCCCCGGGGCGGCGGCCGGTGGTCCCAAATACCGCGATTTTCTAGACCAATTATGCGGTAGTCAGATTGGAAGTGAGCGAGAAATGGCGTGTAGCTCGCTACCGGGAAGCCATTGGCTGCGGCAAAGTGCAGGGTTTCTTCACCCTGTCCGCCAGCTTGCCATATTGCCGGGCCGCGGCCGAAATCAGATTGTTGGGTATTTAACATAGCGGTTTATTGGCTGGGAATATTAAGTCCTAAGCATACCATGGTCTTTGGTGCTGCGGAGAGGGGGCAGCCGCTTGCGCGCTTAAGGTAAATGGTTAAGGGTGGCGAAACGGGGTCATTAAGCGATGAATATACAGTAATTGTATCGTTGAAATCCGCTATGGACGCCGCTGAGTATGGCAGGCTATGGTTGCAATTGCTGGCGTAATGGCTTGTTCAAATGAGCAGAATGACGCGCCCCTAGGGGAATCCCCTATAAAGTTAAATGCTCTGCTGCCGTTAATAACATTACGTATGGGTGAACTAGCGGCCGAAAATGGTAAACCCCGGCGCTTTTACCAATTCACTGACCAAGATAGTCGGAGTTTTCTTTGGACATAGCAACGTTATTAGGCATGTTGGGTGCCCTCGGGGTCATCGTTACCGCGATTGTGATGGGGGGCAGCGCCAGTGGATTTATCGACACACCAAGCTTATTGATCGTGGTTGGCGGGGGCTTGCTGGCGAACTTGGTTAAGTTTCCTTTAGATCAAACGATGGGCGCATTTAAGGTGGCGTCGCGGGCGTTTGTGCACAAGCCCACCAGTTCTGAAGATCTTATTGCCGAGTGTATGTCGATGGCCGGGGTTGCTCGCAAAGAAGGTTTGCTGGGTTTGGAGTCTCTAGAGATTAGCAATGAGTTCCTCAATAAGGGTGTGCAGATGGCGATTGACGGCCACGACCCTGAATTTGTACGCCGAGTGTTGAATAAGGAGATTAGCCAAACGATTGAGCGCCATGAAATGGGTGAGGCGGTTTTTAAAGGCTTTGGCGAGTCGGCGCCCGCCATGGGCATGATCGGTACCTTGGTTGGTCTAGTGCAAATGATGTCCAATATGTCTGATCCCAAGGCGTTGGGCCCGGCAATGGCCGTGGCCTTGTTAACAACGCTCTACGGCGCTGTTTTGGCAAATGTGGTGGCGCTGCCAATGGCGGAGAAAATGGCGTTTCGGACCGCAGAGGAACGTCGTAATCGGCACCTGATTTTAGAGGCGGTTGATGGCATACAAGAAGGGATAAATCCTCGGGTACTGGAGTCCTTGCTGCAAACCTACTTGCCAGACAATAAACGTGAAGTTGAATCTAAGCCTGAGGAAGCCTAAGTGAACCTGGACGATGCGCCAAAGAAGGTATCTGCTGGCGCACCCGCTTGGGTGCTCACCTTTGCGGATTTGATGTCGCTGCTATTGGCCTTCTTTGTTCTGTTGTTTTCATTCTCAGAAATGGATAAGCAGAAATTTAAGGAATTGTCGGGTTCAATGAAGGACGCTTTCGGGGTGCAGCGGGAAATACCTGCATTTAAACCGCCGATAGGAACCAGCATGATTGCGCGGGAGTTCAGCCCTGGCGCGCCCAAACCTACGGCTGAAAATCAAGTTCGTCAAGAAGCTATTCGTGAAATGCGCGACTTCGTAAAGGTTGAGGCCGACGAGGCCCTCAATGACGACCTTGAAAAAGTAAAAGCGCATCTGTCCCTGGAAATCAGCGAAGGTTTGGTTGAAGTGGTCGATGACGGTGAACGAGTCATTATAATTCGGATTCGTGAGCGCGGTTCGTTTTCATCAGGAAGCGCTGATCTGTCGCCGGGGTTTGAGCCGGTACTGGCTAAATTAGGAACCCTGCTAAATGAAATTAAGGGTGAGGTTGTGGTTGCCGGACACACCGACACCGTGCCGATCCATACCGAGCGCTATTATTCAAATTGGGATTTGTCGTCGGCAAGGGCGACCACCGTTCTGCGGGGTATCATCGCGGCCAGCAGTCAGCCGAATGAGCGCTTTCGGGTTATGGCCCACGCCGCAACACGGCCGCTTGCGGACAATAAGACGGCCGAAGGCCGCGCGCGTAATCGGCGGGTCGAAATTTTTCTATTGCGGGGTGCCAAACATGACCCGGCAATGGGCGCGGCCATTGGTGGGCGAGAAACGTCATTGTTGAATTGAATTGTAAGTTTTTAATTTAAAAGCTAAATTGCGTCATTACAAATGTGACAGGCGTCTCGCAAAGGAATAATACGTATGGCATGCAAACCACTTTATATCGCTAAATGCACCCCCTAGCAAAGGTAAACACGTAGCAAAGTATAAGGTGGATGTAATGATTATTCGTAAACTAGTATCTGTAGGTGTCGCCTCCGTTGTATTGTCTTTTGGCGTGCAGGTTAATGCATCATCGGGCTGGAAGTTAGAGGCTATCTCCAAGTCGACCGGTTACAGTGTGTCTGGCCAAAAGGGCAGTGCTAATCAATTTGGCCTGCTAAAACACAGTAATACCTGTGGGGCCGATGAACTGTATATTAGCTGGGCAAGCAACAGCGCAAATATTTGGTCGCTCGCCGGTCAAAAGGTTTCCCTTGCAGCAGATTTTGATGGCGTCGCCTTGGATATTCCTCTTGAGGTTATTTCAATTCGCCCGCTGAAGGGTAATCAGCATCAAGTGATATTTGGCCATTCCTTTGCCAATCCAGAGCTGCTGGCGCTCATGACAGCGGCTGGCTCCGTCAATTTAATGATGACTTCGTCTGATATTGCGCAGTATTTCACCGTGACGGGCGATAACTTCCCACTACAGGGCTTTACGCAGGCGCGCTCAAAAGCACTTACGCGCTGTGAATCCCAGAGTGGTTGAAGGGTAAGGCATTCGAATGAAAAGGGGCTGCCGTAAATTACGGCGGCCCTTTTTTTATGATTGCGCGTGGTCTTCAGCCTTCGTTCAGCTAGCTCCTGATACCTTACAAGCACATTCAGGAGGAACTGATGATGAGTAATACAACGGCACTAAAAGTAGAACACCCCGGTGTAATCCGTAACCTGCTGCTCACCGCCTTGCTTGCGGTTGCGGTTGCCGTGACCCCGAAGCAAGCTCACGCTGAACATGCGGAGACGGCTGCAGCGGTGTTAATTGGCGCTGCAGTATTGTATGCCGCCCACGACGCCCATAAATCAGATAGAAAGTACGCCAAGCGCCACGCCCATGTTCACGACCGCCATTGTGGACACCATGTTGAGTATCGACGTAATGATCATCATCGCTACGGCAATGCGCATGTGTATTACCAAAATCAATATACTCGGGATCGTCATTCAAGCTACTACGGTAAGCACCCTAAATATATAGAGCACCACCACAGTGGTAAGCATGGTAAGAAATACGCCAAGCAGTATGACAAGCACGATCGTTATGGTCGGCATGACCATAAAGGCAAGAAGTATCGCCATGATGATCGTCATGGTAATCAATCTTGGAATACCCGGGTAAGAGTGAGTCAGGGCCACTAGGGTGCGAGAATTTAAAGACCGATGTGGCGGCTGAAAATAGGCCGCCACTTTTTTATGTGCCGAAATATACTCCTGTGCGGTTGTCATTGTGATTTTACGTTGATAATAGCCGCGCTTAGCCGCTAAAACGTTGACGCGATTGATATCGTTCTCTGCCCAAGTGAGTATTTTATCCATGACCCGGAACCACAACGTCTGGCCGATTCTTTTTGCGACTTATTTCGTGGCCAAGAGTTAAAAATGCGCCGCCCAAACCCATACACGGTAATTGAAGCGCCGCCAATTCTAGGGTTGATAGCTGTCATACGAGGCATAGGCAATGGCACTAAACCGCACCACAAGCGTTCCCGTCACGGCGGCAAACAAGGCTCAGCCATGCGCTATTGCGGGTTTTAAGTGCGGGAATGACCCCGATCAAGGCGAGCCACGGCATAAAAAGGCATTTATCATCCGCTGCCAGCGAAACCGCTAAGTAAGGTCGGTAATTGAAAATCGCGATATTGTTCGTTGCCATTGTTATCGTCCTTATTGTGGGGCGTATATTGGGTTATGGCGTTTGCTCAGTGCACGCACTGACTGATTGCAGTACGCCTAGGGTGTGGCGAGTTAAATGTCGCTACTGACCGTAATTATTGTTAATTTCGGTCATTACGGATAAAAATAACAAGCATTTGCCCGCATCACACATTGGGCAGCGACCCGCACTGGGGCCCTTGACTTTGTGTCAAACCCTCGAACAGCTAGGGCTGGATTACGACGCGGCGAGGTTAATAGCCGGTTTGAGCCGGAGCCAGCTGGAAACCCCAAGTTACTTGATTCGCTCAGTGCAAGAGCTTGCCTTTATCAACGCGGTGCTGGCCGCAAATTCTCGGCCGGATCTTGCCTATCTCGTGGGGCCAGGTTATCACTTTGACGTTATTGGTATTTGGGCCTTAGCCCTAATCTGCAGTAAAAATTTGCGACAGGCTTGTCAGATTGCACAGGAGTTTTATTGAGCTAAGCCACAGCTTTATAATACCTGGCCTTAAAAAGAGGATTAAGCATGACAGTAGCAGAACTGATTGAGCGCTTGGCACAACAGCCGCTGGCATTTACCGAGGTAATGGCGGTAATCGACGACAATTACACGTTTACGCCGACCGCTTTCCAAAATGGTGAGCAGTATAATGAGGCGGGGACGAACAATGGCTCGTGTAAGATATTCGCGTTTGGCGCCTTGCACCAACTAAGCGCGCAAGCGACGTTGAATGCCTTCGGGGATTTTTATATTAAGGACGTGCTGGCGAATCCCGACGGTGACGACCATGCCAATATCCGTAATTTTATGCGCAGCGCTTGGGCTGGCATTCGTTTTGAGGGGAGTGCGTTGGCGCTTAAATAGACTAAAAACGGGGTGCTTGACGGCACCCACGGCGTTGCTAGGTTAGCACGTCGGCTTTACTCACAAGGGGACGGTTGGTCCTGGTGCCGCGTATTATATTGCCATCGGGCTTGTTGTCGGCGCCGCAGTGACCGTGCATCACATAGTCGTCGTGGACTTCGACTAATACACCAACTAAGGGCATGTCACACATACTACCGTCGACTCGGTAGCTAACGAGT
>NZ_JBFHDY010000135.1:0-8622 GCF_041584495.1 Zhongshania sp. | reverse complement strand
ATAAATAGATTACTCGCGCAGCACGCCACCGTAATCAAAATCCAGCTGAAGCGGCGAAATATGGCATAAATTAAGATGCAAATCGCAAGGCCAATCGCGCCGCCAAACACTTTTAGGTCGTTCTGAATAATATTAATGAGCCGATAGCCCAGAACATGCACGCCGCCGAGGTAAAGGTCAGCGTCATTCCGGTATTGTTTGATGATCTCTCGGAGTTGCTCTACTTCTTTGTTGCGGCTGTCACGCAATGCATATTCCAAGGGGGCAGCCTGTTGCTTTAGGCTGTTTAGCTTGGCTTTATATGCTTTGCTTAAAGGGCCTTCGAGTCGCTTTTCCTGAAGGGCAAGAATATTAGCATTAAGCTTTTGTAGCGCTAAATCTGGCTTAAAAAGAACTTGAATGCCGCTGGCGGTTTGGTCGTGATTCACCAGCAGACCGTCATAAATGGGGTGGTCTTTAAACAATGCCTTTAGTTCACGTTCGCTAAGATTAAGCTTATTTTGGGTAAATTCACTTGAGTCTAAATTCGCATTTAAGGCTTCTCCTGCCTTGCTCAGTAAGGGTACGTTCATTACCGAGCGCACCGCTTTTACGCGCTCTAGCGCTGAGACTTCGCGACTAATACGGCTGATATTGTCTAAACTTTGGGCAGAAAAAATGCCTCCGGCTTTGGGCTTGTAAGCAATGATCAGAAACTCTTCTGGTGAAAATTGCTGATTTATTTTTTGACTGTGAATATAGTCGCGATTATCTTCAGCAATTAGCGTGTCGGCAGAGGCATTAATTTCAAAACTCTGGCTATGCCAAGCAAAAAAGCCGACGAGCAACGTAAACGCCAACAAAATCAGCTTATAACGGGCAAACAACGACGCAAGCATTGACGGTTTCCTCGTTTATTTATTGTCGGGCTTATTGTTGCCAGCAGACGGTTGATATTGCTGGTCACGCAAGATGCCTTGTAAATACATGTTTCTGAAAAACAAATAGGGGTCGTCACTTTTGGCGCGCAGCGTCTCGTAACTTTCGGCTTGGGGCGCAAATGCCTGTAACTTATCGCCCGCCATAATATAACTGGAGTCAGGCTGTTCAGTGATATAGGGGATGGGATTGAGGAAATAATCTGCCACTATTCCGGTGCCGCTTCGCAGGTCCGCTGGGCCAACAAAAGGTAATACTAAGAACGTGCCGTAGCCGCTGCCGTAATATGCCAGGGTGTCAGAAAACCCAGTTTCATTTTTAGGCAAGGAAAACCACGCCGCCGCTGGGTCAAAAATGCCCGCAATACCAATGGTGGTATTAATCAGAAAACGTGCTGTGCTACTCCCCGCTTTACGCGTTTGCCATTGCAGTAAGTGATTAACAATATGAATGGGCGCTTTGATATTGGCGAATACGTTACTAATACCCGTTTCAACGCGGTCCGGGGTTATGTCGCGGTAGCCTTTGGCAATGGGGATCAAGGCGTAGCGATAACTCATGTCATTGAACGCAAATATTGCGCGATTAAAACCCATTAAAGGGTCGTTATAGTCGCTTTCGTCGTAACTTACCACGGTGATTTCGTCATCATTTAACGCTTGCGTGGCGGTCGCTTCACTGGCGTAAAGTGCTTGGCTACTGTTTATTACGCCAAAGAAAATCAGCATAACAAGCAGACTTGCTAGTCGTTCCCGTGCACACAGCCCCGGAACTCGGCTTGCGCTATGCAAGGGAGGATTATCGAAAATTGGCATCCATTCACCACACCTTAATTTTATTTCTGCTGATACAACCCTAGTCAGCGCTAAAATTTAGAAGGCAGTGTTGCTTAATCGTTCCCTTTTCCGACGGGTAGTTGTAGGCAGTGATGTCTAGACTTAAAACTACTTGTGTCCCCAGCGCGCTGGCGTGCCCCGCACGTCCACATGCACGAAAGGCCCATGCGCTGAATTTTTATCATAAAGGCCTACCCCGCCCATTAACTCAGGATGCTTACTGTGGCTTACCAATTTGTCGGCGATGGCATAGAGATATTCAGCGTCCTTAATGTTCGCCTCGCCGTCGTGGTTAATATCATCCATATAATCGTTAACCGGATTTACATCGATAAAAATATCGGCAGCGCCGCCGTAGATATGTCGGCTATTGCTAACATTGCCAATCGCCTTGTTGTAGTACGGGGTGCGATAGCCGCTCATGATCACAAAACTGTCAGTGCGAATGCCCTTGGCGTTGACGGTTCTTAGGAGCAGTTCTAACTTCGCTAGCAAGCCAGTGTGCAAGAGCAAATACTTGGGGTAACCGCCCTGCTGCTTACACAAGAATTGACCAAGTTTAAAATGGGGTGAAACGAATAAATTTTCTAGCTCTGGCGTGACCTCAATAAAACCTTTAGGTGGCTGGTAGGCTTCAAGCCCTTTTAATGCACTGGGGTAGCTGCCAATCTGGTAGCCATTCAGCTTGCCGTTAACAATCTGATTTGCTGGCCGCAGGACAAACATTTGAAGTGCGATTTGCGCCTTGTCTTTATTGCGAACAAGGCGAATGGGGTAATAGCCCGGTTTCGCGGGCGCGGCCCAAGCAAGATGTCCCGCCGCACTGAGTTTTAAATTTTGGCCGCCTAAACTGGCCGAATACTCACCCAGCTTTTGCTGTGTAAATTGAATGCTGACCGTTTTACCTGGCATAACAGTCCGAATATTGGTGCTTGCGCGCAGTGGCTTTTTGTCAACCAAGACGCTAAACGGCGCCACGCCGGGATCAAAGGCAGGGCTTTCTTTTGCCTGCAACAAGGGTGCGCAAACGCTAGTAACAGCGATTGCAATTAACCGTAAGACATGGCGTTTTACGTTAAGACGATTTATGAACATTTAGTGCTCAATACGAATTAGGGGTTTATTTAATGCTTGCCACAATGGCTGGTCACGTTCGTAGATATCATTTCGGAAATTTAGAACACCCTGGCGGTCTACCCACGCCGTCCAATATTCAATATGGATGGGCAGCGATGTTTTTAAACTCACCGTTTCTGTTACGCCTTTGGCGATAGACGCCGCAATTCTTTCCTTATCCCAGCCTTGATCACGCAATAAAAATTCGGCCAGTTCCAGGGGGTCTGACACCCGTATACAGCCTGAACTAAACGCCCGCTCGGCCTTTTTAAACAGCTCCCGGGACGGTGTGTCATGCAGATACACATCATGAGGATTGGGAAACATAAATTTCACTTGCCCAAGTGCATTTTGCGGACCCGGCCCCTGCACTAAGCGGAACGGAAAGTTACGCGTGGTAATCTCGTCCCAGTGAATCGTATAAGGGTCTATCGCCACAGCTGAGTCACCGCGAAATACCCGGATGCCTAGTCGATTTAAGTAGCCGGGGTCTTTTTGAATATCCGCTAGTTTATCTTGAACGGCCAATTTATACGGCACCGTCCACGTTGGGTTTAACACCAAATAGCGGATTTTATTGCTAAATACCGGCGTCTTGCGGTAATTGCGGCCAACCACCACGGGTTTAACAAACACAGTTTCGTTGTTGTCGATGATTTTAAGCTCAAACGCTGCGATGTTAACAAGCAAGTGCTTGTCGCCGAGATCTGCTGCCAGCCAACGCCAGCGTTCCATATTGACAATAATCTGTTTGGCGCGTTCCTCGGGCGAAATATTTATTGCTTTAATGGTTTCGCGGCCAATGATGCCGTCAGCTTCTAAGCCATGGCGGCGCTGAAACATTTTTACTGCCTCCGCCAAGGCCGGGGTATACATTAGCGGGAACTCATCGTCAGCCGGGCCGTCGCTCTCGAGCACGTGACCACTGTGCAGATCCCCCCACACTTTTAGGCGCTGAGTGATAACCGGAATACGGTTGTCACTGGTGCTAAGCTTAAGCAGCGGCGTCTCGGCAAGCGGATGCTGCCAGGCTAAATTAGATAGCGCGCTGACTTTAGTAAGGGCGATTTTTAAACGGTAATAACGACTTTGCTTAGGACGAAGACTATCTAATACCCTAGCAACATCGCCGCTATCCGTTACCCGTTGCAATAGCGCCGACAAATTGCTGTGGCGCCGATTTGCCTCCCACTCAGTACTTAAGGCGAGAGGATCGACCTTCCCTGCTTGTAAATGACTGGCAAGACTCAGAAAAGCATCACTGAGTAAAATATCGAATGCGGCGACATCCTGAGTAGGTAGATCCGTATTCAGTAGTGTTTGAATTTTGGCGCTGTGGTAATCCAGCGGCAATAACCCTTCACTTCCGATGCCCGCAATACTCGAAATCAGCACCCGCCCTTGTGCAGACAAAGTGTTAGCGGTAAACCAAGCAAATTCAAATTGGCGGTTGATATAAAAATTATTAATAATGTCTTTGTTGAGAATGGCCTCGTTTAACGCCACCGCGGGGTAACCACTTGACCAGTTTTCAATAGTCTGACGGAGTTGATCGTTGGCCACGCTAATATTAGTGAACAGAAAACCACTAAATAGCAAGATGCATATTTGAATGTGTTTCATAAAGTGCAATTGTCTCGAAGGAGTTGCCGTCGCGCCACGCTTAATCAGCGTCGTGATTAAATTCAGCCACAGGGTTTGCCGGTGTTAATTTGGCGGTGTGAAGCGCCGCTTGGGCGGCGTTCAATAGCGCTTCTGCATTGCGAAACTCACAGCCTAGACCATGGGTCGCCACGCCAATACACAGTTTAATACCAATATCTGTAATACCACCGAGCGGCCCCTTTTTGCTGGGCTGACTCAGTGTTTTAACGGCGTCGTACATACGCTGACAAACCATTTTTGCTTGGTCTATCGTGGTTCCCGCCAGAATGATAAGAAACTGCTCATCGCGATAGCGACTGAGCACGTCGCCAGACCGCACAGCCCCTTCTACTACCTGCGCCATCTCGCTAATAATGGCGTCTGGATCGGCAAGCCGCTTATGTATCTCCTTTAAATTCACAATTTCGATGAGCGCAAAACTAATATTGCGATCCGTTCGCACCGCGATATCGAAGGCATCGGGAATATAGCCATCGGCAAACCTGCGCGAAAAAGCTTTTGTGGTTTTATCGTAGCGCTCCTCTTTGCTTAATTTAGCCGCCCCACCGTGTTCCGACTTGTGATGGCTGCGTTGCAAGCTGGCAATATTCATTGCTGCCAAGGTGGCATTCGCCTCCTCCAACAGCTTGGATTGGCTGCTACTTTCGGTGAGTTTAAGCTCGAACAAGGCTTCCATTTCAGGAATTTTTTCATGTATCCGTGCAATCAAGGTGTCGATTTTTGCGGTGTTAAATTCCAGTATACGCTGACACTGGATAACTAATTGAGTTCTCGCGTCACTGGTTTCACCAAAAATAATATAGTCGGCTACCACGCCAGATAGGGCGACGCAGCGAACAAATAGGCCGTCGCGGTCGCCAATGGCAAAAACCCCCGGCCGATGGCTGTTTGCTATTGCCAAGGTTGTGCGATCGGCGAGGCCCCAGTGCTTACTCAGCCAGGCGCCCGCCTCAGCGTGATCACCACCCATGCGCTCAAGCTCGTATTCTCTCACCCGCTGGTGAAATATCTGGTCGCTTTGCAAGGACGCGTAAAAGTTGTCTTGGATACGGTCGATCGCGATCATACCAATATCTTGCAATAAACCCGCTAAAAATAGTTCCTCTAAGCCTCGCTCTCCCGCCAGCCGACCCAGCTCAAGTGCGGCGCGGGCCCCCAAAAGAGAGCGCCGCCAAAACAGGGGGTAATGCAGACCTGAACCGCGGGGTTCGGTAATCGAGGATGTTAATGAGAAACTTAAAGCGAGATTAACAGTGGTATTTAACCCTAGCAGTACAATGGCTCGACGCAGGTTTTCAATCCTGTGTTCGTTTCCGTACAGGGGTGAATTAGCGTATTGCAGGGTCTTAGCGGCGAGTGCCGGGTCACTCGCGACCAGATCAGCGATATTCTGCATATCGATCTCACCCTGCTGGGCGAGTGTAACTATACGCGTCACCACCCGAGGAATAGACGGCAGGCGAGCGATGTTTTCAATAAAAGGGCTTAAATCAATCGCCACAATGCCGTCCACTTTTAGAAATTTGGTCAAATACCGGTTTATTTAACCGCTACCGTAAACTCGGTGCTGCGCCACGGTGACCTATCGCCGCGCAATTTTGCTGTTAGCGTTTTTCGAATACCGTGGCGACTTGACGGCTAAACATAACAGCTTGGCCATTCGGCCCCCAAATCGTCGCATTATTGTGAAAATAGCCATTCCCCGCGGCGGCACATCGATAATCACAATACCACCAATCCGCTGCATCAGCAGCGGGTAAGTCACAGGGAAACTCTAAATACCAACTGAGTGAACTGCCCATACCCGGCGGTTTAATCATATTTAAACCAGGTATCGGTGGCGCATCCGCCAGCGCAATTAAAGTCGTTATATCAATGTGTTGAGGTTGTGGAAAGCGAAGCCAGATGCCGAAATCGGCTGAGTCTGCACCGCTGAACGGCATTGCACCATATTCAAGTCGCATATCGAAATATTGGGTGAAAGGCGGTGAAAGGCCTTCAATAGAGGGCAGCTGCGCTAATAGTTGTGGGTCACCTACCGCCGGCATCTCGGGGCTAGCGAGTTTGATGTCTGACGAGCGATCCCTGCCATAAGCCGCACTGGCACTCAGCGCAACCTCGTCGCCACAGATCAGTTCGCCCTGCAAATGACTCACAGAGCCGCCAACCCGCAATTCGCGAAGCCGGACTTCATGCTTACCCGCCGGAACAGGCCCGACAAAAAGTACTGACAAGGCGCGTAAGCGGCGATCTGCTGCGACCTGCTTATTCATGGCTGCAACCACCAGCGCCGCACTTAGGCCACCAAAGGCGGTTCGGCCTTGCAGCCAAGTATCGTCGACGTTAACACTGTAACGATTTTTGTTTGTGGTGCTAGCAACGCTGCTCATCAGCGTTTGAAAATCACTCATTACTATTCCTATCAGGGGATACGCTAAAACCAGTACCGGAGGCTAAGCCTCCGGCTTTAATGCTGACCTCACGCCGGCCACTGGTAATCTTTATAGGTTTCACGGATTTCTTTTTTGCTGAGTTTGCCGGTTGCTGTATGCGGAAGCGACTCAACAAATAAGCAGTCTTCCGGAATCCACCATTTGGCGACTTTATCGTCGAACCAAGCCAGCATGTCCTCGCGACTTAGGCTTTCGCCGTCCTGTAATATCACTAATAGCAGCGGGCGCTCGCTCCACTTCAGGTGCGGCATACCGACGACGACAGCCTCGGCAACCTTAGGGTGGTTTACCGCACAGTTTTCCAGCTCAATCGAACTTATCCACTCGCCACCTGACTTAATTACGTCTTTAACGCGGTCGGTGATTTTCATGTAGCCGTATTCGTCTATGCTCGCTACATCGCCGGTTTCAAACCAGCCATCGGCGTCCAGGGTTTGGCCATCGTAGCGATAGTATTCCGCAATAATCCATGGTCCACGGACTTTCACGGCCCCGGCGCTCTCGCCATCCCAGGGCACCTCTTTATTTTCGGCGTCGACAATTTTCATTTCGACACCAAATACTGGGCGCCCTTGTTTCAGGCGCATTTGGTCGTATTGCTCTGGCGGCAATTCTGCGACAGCTGGCGCGACATTGCCGTTAAAGGTTCCCAGGGGGTTCATCTCAGTCATTCCCCAGCCCTGCTGAACATCCACACCATGTTTACGGCGAAAATCATCGAAGATGGTGTACGGGCACGCCGCACCACCAACGGTTACGCGATTAAGGCTTTCAACTGTTTTGCCGGTTTTTTCAAGATAGTTGAGCAGCGCCAACCACACGGTCGGAACCCCGGCCGACACGGTGACTTTTTCTTCATTGATTAGCTGACACAGGGTCTCACCGTCACCCATTTTCGGCCCGGGCATGACCAGCTTGGCACCGGTCATTGGCGCGCTGTACACCATGCCCCAGCCGTTCACATGGAACATAGGCACGATTGGCAACGCCACATCTTTAATCGACAAGCCGAAAACGTCGGGCACAATACTGGCATAGCAATGGAGTATGGTTGAGCGGTGGGTATACATAACACCTTTGGGGTTACCCGTTGTGCCGGAGGTGTAGCACAGTGCCGACGGCGTATTTTCATCAAGTTCGGGCCAGTTAAATTCGTCACTCTCTGCCGCCAGTAATTCGTCGTAACAATGGGCATTACGGAGGCTGGTTTCCGGCATGTGCGCGGCATCAGTTAACACCACAAAGCCTTTTACGTCGGGCATGGTGTGCTGTAATTTTTCCAGTAAGGGAACAATTGTGAGATCTACAAATATCCACTGATCTCGGCCGTGATTAACAATGTATTCTATTTGCTCTGGGAATAAGCGCGGATTAATGGTGTGACAAATCATGCCGCTACAGGACACCCCGTAATAAATTTCTAAGTGCCTGTAGTCATTCCAGGCAAACGTCGCAATCGTGTCACCCGTTTTGAGACCGAGCCGAACTAGGGCGTTGGCAAGCTGCCTTGCCCGAGAAAATGCCTCGCGATAGGTGCAACGATGACGAGGGTTGTCTGCGGTAACAGACACTATTTCTACTCCGCCATTCACGCGTTCTGCATGTTTCATTAGCGATGTGATGGTGAGCTGGGT